>JANPLC010000465.1:0-20196 GCA_031426335.1 Planctomycetota bacterium | reverse complement strand
TCCGGACGACTCAATTCACCCCCGTCCGCGCCACGCCCACAACCCCAGCGCCGGGTTGCTGATGTAGCAGATGCGTTCCAACGTGCCGTCCGCGTGCACCAGATCGTTCCAACCGGCCGTCAGCTTCGCAGGATCGTAGCGCTTGGTCATCGCATCGAGGTCAGCGTACTGGTAGCCAACCGACTCGATCTCCTGCCGGCTGACATGCCCAGGGCAGTAGGTGACGGTGAAACGTCCTTCGCTGGAACCGTGCACCAGGTGCGCCGCAGCCGAGAGGTTGCTCGCCAGATCCGGATTATCACGCACGGCCGCCATGATCTCCGGCGTGGTGCGGTAGCCGTACTTGCGGATGAGTTGGTCGATGCCCGGATCCTCGCCAAAGCCCTTGAGCCCCGGCGCGAGCACGACGAGCTCGCCGCGATCGGCGATGGCCATACGCGTGCGGTAGACCGACTTGTTGCCGAGCCAGGTGGTGTGGAACTCTTCCGGGTCGAGGTAGACCACGACCTTGTGCATTTGCTCGTCGAGCAACTTGAAGTTCACCGCGACGGAGAGTTTGGCCGCAAGTTCGAAACACTCGTTGCCACTGCCGATGTAGAGGCCGCGCGTGACCAAGCCGTACTTGTCGCCAGCTTCACCGGGTTTCGCCGGGCCGACGACGGTGAGCACGAACACCACCGGCAGGTGGGCGCAAAAACGCGACAGCGCTTCGTTGAGGATGCGGCGCACCGGCGTGTCGGCGCGGCCCATCATCTTCTCCATGCCGTAACACGCGCCGATGAAGTGACTCTCATCGATGCCGGCCTTGCCGCCGCAGCCGACGAAAAGATTCTTCGTATGATTGGCCATGCCGACCACTTCGTGCGGCACTACCTGACCAATCGACAGGATCAGGTCGTGGCCGCCTTCCCAGATCAGTTTGTTGAGCTGCGCTGGCCACGGTTTGTCGTAGATGCCCTGCGTCGCGTCTTTCACGAACGAACTCGGCAGCGTGCCGACCGTCACCACGTCGTTGCGCCAGTCGTGATCACGGAACAAAGAACGCGGAACACCGGTGTACATCTTCTCGATCTGCGCATCCGGCATCGGCACATGCGTGCCGAGTGCGGGCAGCACATCGACCAGGGCCTCGCGGTAATGCTGGTAGGTGTACTGCGTCAGGATGCCCGCGCGGCTGTTGAAGCGCGTGAAGTCCGGCGGCACCGCCAGGACCTTCTTCTTCGGCCCGAGTTTGGCGAACACTCCGACCAGCAGACGACGCACGTCCGCATCGCTGAGGACGGTGGTGGGGGAGCCTTCGGCGACGTAAGTGGTCATGGTGTTCAGTTCGACGTTCGGAGTTTGACGGGTTCAGGTCAGGTGATTAGCGCGTGGGGAAGACAGTGGCTTCGAGCTGCGCGAGTTTTTGGCGCTCGGCGGCATAACGCTTCGCGCGCTGCGCATCTGGTTTCACCGTGCGGCCGGTGACGGGCGCCAAGCGTTCGCCGTGGCCGAGCTTCTCCAACGCAAACACCGCAGCGCCGCGCAGGCTAGCCTCGGCTTCATCGAGTGCGGTCAGCGGTCGGCCGAGCACGTCGGCCAAGCGTTGCAGACTCGACGGCGATTTCTGGATGCCACCACCGACGATGATCCTGGTCTTGCGATCGACCTTGGGGATACACTCGATGATGGTGGCGAGGCGGTGGTAACTCGCCTCGGTGATGGCCTGGAGCATATCCAACGCAGTAGTCGCCTGGGTGATGCCGACCACGGTGCCGCTCACATCTTCACGCCACGTCGGCGCGCGTTCGGCGGTCCAGAACGGCAGCACCAGCAGGCCATGATCTGGCGTGCGGCGTTTGGCCAGTACGTCCTCGATGATGTCGGGATCGTTCGGCAGTTGCAGTTCACGCAGACACCAGGCCCGCAGATTACCGGCATTCGAGATCGCGCCACCGATGAGGTGACGATCCGCATCGACTCGGTAGCAGAACAAACCGAACGGAGCCTTCGCCGGCGAAGCCTTGCCCGTGCGGTACATGATGCGCACGGCTGCGCTGGTGCCGACATTGATGGCGGCATAGCCGGGCTTGGTCGCGCCCGATCCCAGGTTGGACGCCGCGCCATCGAAGATCGCCGGGAACCAGTGGGCATCGCGCAACGTCGGCCATTGCTCCGCCAGCTCCGGGAGCAGGTGCAGCGGTTCATCGCCGATCGTCGGCAAGGTGCGTTCGTTGACGCCGGCCTGCTTCAACAATGCCGCGTCGTAAGAGCGCGTCGTCGGATTGTAGAGCCCGGTGCCAGTGGCCATGCCGTGGGCGATGCGGACTTCACCGCAGAACTGCTGGTAGATCCATTCCGCTGGCGACATCCAGTGTTTGACGCGTTTGACCAACGTCGGTTTGGCTTTCGCCAGCCACCGGAGTTTCGCTGGCCAGAACGACGCCCGGATCATGCAGCCACTGCGAGCATGGCTTTTGCGCTCGTCGTATTTCGCCCGTAATGTCGCTGCGGCGTCACGATTGCGGCTGTCCGCCCAGGTAATGATCGGCGTCAGCGCCTGACCTTGTTCATCGGTGCCCACCAGGCTGTGGCCGAAACACGACGTGCCCACCGCCGCGATTGCCTGACCGCGCAGCTTGTCGTCGCCATCCTGCGCCGCGAGCGTCGCGCTGATGCAGGCGCGCATCGCCTTGAGCACGGTTGCCGCGTCCAACTCCGCCTTGCCATCCTTGTCGCTCTGGAGCTGGTACGTTTGCTGCGCCGTGGTGGCGAGGTGCCGTCGTCCACGTGCGTCGAACAACGCGCTGCGACAGGAGGAGGTACCGAGGTCGAGGGCGAGGATAAGCATGGCCGAAGTCATTTCACAGGGTTGTAGCAAAATGGAGCCAAGGACTGATTTCAGCAACGGAGGCAAATTTATGGCGAGCAGTCTTCACCACGCCATCACGTACAAATACCAAATCCCCCCACCCCTGGCACGGAGTCCATCCACCCTGGTCGAATAGCTGGATGAATCGCGCTGAATGGTCGGCATTGAGGACAAAAACCTTTGTGATACCGGCTGAAGGAGCCGCTGGAATTGCGATATTCCGAACACTTACCGAAGGTCCCGACCATGATGCATGAATGATGACCAGTCCTGTTCCGATCTCGTTGAGGATCTCAGGACCGACCTCGCCTTCGATGTGACGGATCTCCGCCATGACTCAAATCGTCTGCGCCAGGAATCCGCCATCGACGCGGATGTCCGAGCCGGTGACGAAGCCGCTGGCCAAGCTGCTGGCGAGGAACACCGCAGCCCCAATCAACTCCTCGTCTTTGCCGAAACGCGCCATGGGTGTGTGGCCGAGGATCTGCTGTGCACGTTCGGTGGGCGAGCCGTCATCCTTGAACAGCAGCTTGCGGTTCTGCTCGGCGGGAAAGAAGCCTGGTGTGAGCGAGTTCACGCGCACGCCGCTCTTGGCCCATTCGCGGGCGAGGAACTGCGTCAGGCTGAGCACAGCCGCTTTGGCGGCAGAATAGGCCACCACACGTGACAGCGGAAGATGCGCGCTGACTGAAGCGACGTTGATGATCGAGCCCTTGCCGCGGGCGACCATGCCGGGTCCGAATTCCTGGCACGGCAGCAACGCGCCGCCAATCAGATTGAGGTCGAAGTTGGCCTGCCAATCGGCGAGCGCGACTTGTTCAAACTTTCTTTCACCGACGACGGTGACCTTCGGATCGTTGCCGCCAGCGGCATTCACCAGCACGGTGGGATTGCCGAGTTTGGTCACGACATCGGCGTGCGCGGCTTTCAGACTCGCGGCGCTCTGAGCGTCACAGCTGACGAACACCGCCTTGTAGCCCGCTTCACGGATCTGATGCGCACGCGCCTCGCCGCGATCAGCATTGCGTCCGAGCACCGCCACTGCCGCGCCAGCCTGCGCCAGTCCGAGCGCCAACGCGCCACCCAGCACGCCGGTTCCGCCGATCACGACGGCGACATCCTGGGACAGATCGAAGAGGGGGCTGGTCATCGGGTGCTTCCTTGATTGAGCGCGTTTTCGCAGTGGAGCGCGGATCCTGGCAGGGTGCCTGGGGAGTCAATGCGAGCAGCGTGCTGGGATGCGGATCAGCACAAAAGCTGAGCGCCCAGGAATGGCGAAGAACGAACGGACTTGGTTCACGCCCCCTGGGAGCGGCGAGCCCCAGCTCGCCGAGCAAACTTTGCCTCAGCGATCAGTTGCGGGCGGAACCAACAAGGCTCGGCGAGCTGGGGCTCGCCGCTCCCAGGGGTCGCAATAGCGCAGTTGCGTTCGGTGTTGCATGCTGTGCGCATGTCCCTGACCTACGATCCTGCCGAAGCCATCACGCACCTCAGCGCCGCAGATCCCCTGATGGGTGATCTCATCGCCCGCGTCGGCGCCTTCACGCTGACACCGGAACTGGCCCAGAGCCCGTTTCACGCGTTGATGCGCGCCATCGTCTATCAGCAACTTTCCGGCAAGGCGGCGGGCACCATCCTCGGTCGTGTGCTGGCGCTGATGCCCAAAGGTCGCGGCCGTCCCCGACCAGAGGACCTGCTCGCCATCGACGATCAACGTCTGCGCGCCGCCGGCCTGTCGGGTAACAAACTTCTCGCGCTGCGTGATCTCGCGGCCAAAGCCCAGGACGGCACGGTGCCGACACTCGCCGCGTTACGCCGTCTCTCCGATGCCGAGATCATCGAACGCCTGACCGCCGTGCGCGGCATCGGCGTGTGGACGGTGGAGATGCTGCTGTTGTTCCGCCTCGGTCGCAGCGATGTCCTGCCGGTGGCCGACCTGGGAGTGCAGAAGGGTTTTCAACTCACCTACCGGAAACGTGCGCTGCCGACGGCGAAACAGTTGCTCAAGGCTGGTGAAACCTGGCGGCCGTTCCGCTCGGTGGCGTCGTGGTATCTGTGGCGGGCGATGGATTTGGCGAAAGCCAACGCAGTGACCAACAATCACTAGATGCGTCATCATCCGATCAATTTATACCCAGCCTCGCCTGGAGAGACGACGGAGATGAACCTGAGGGGCACGTTGCTGGAGTTGATGACTCCGTGAATCTCTCCAACCCTGGCCACTACCACGTCGCCAGCGGAAATGGCCGCTGTGCTACCAGAGCGATCTGTGACATAGCCACCGCTTCCGGAAAGAATGGTCCAGGTGTCCTGTCCGTGCGGATGCGTATGAGGAGCAATTTTCTGCCCGGGCTTGACGACCCATGCCACCAGCGTCGCCTCTTTGGTGGAGGCAATGACGGATCGAATCGGCTCGCCATCCGACTCCTCGAAATGCTTACTGCTAGGGAAGACTCTCATGCGACCTCCATGGCCCTGGTTACTGAAGCCAGCGCCGCGCTGCAAGGTGGCATCAGTAACCAATTGCGATCGACTTTTCCCGTCTTTGCCCACGAGGTATTGCGCACAGACCACAATCTATCTGTGGCGGGCGGTGGATCTGGAGAAGGCTACTCGTGGCAAACTGGCAAAGGATTGATGCCAACGCTCCTCGTCCAGCCGTAAGATTTATGAAAGGCATCCACAGGAAGAGCGGAACCACGTGCGACGTAGCAGCGAAGTTCTCGCGTGCAGCAATGATTGTAAATATCCCTGCAGATTTCGCACTCCGAGGCCGTGGGATTACTCGATCCCAACGGTGATCACTCACGCTATCACATGGAGCGGGATGGCGCATGGTTGAATATCGATGACCCCGAACTCTATCATCCAAGCGGCCATTCAGATGGTAGGAATTTTGGCTGTGATTCGATCATCTGTCCGTGGACTAGAAATCGTTTGCTTCTTCTGGCTTGTTCTCCGGCAGGTCGGGGTTGGTGTTCTTGGGCGGGCGCAAGCCGATCCACAGCTCCACGGGATCCTTCAAACCGGGTAATTCTGCGACCAGACGCCTGAATGTCCCGTCCTGCACCAACTTGAAGGGCTTGCCAGTCACTGGATCGAGATGGGTCGCTAGACCCACTTCGCCCTGCTCAAGGAAAGCGAGCACGGCGGCGAACTGCAGACGCTGAACTGCAATTTTCGCGTCGACTAAGGCACCCGCATTGCCTGCCCAGAAAAAGCCGACTAGGAAGGTGGGGGCCTCCTCGCCACTACTGAATGCGGGCTTGAGTGGCAGGATGCGGTCGGCCATGGGTCGTCGCCAATGCTCCGCCAGACGGGCAAGCTCCACCGGATACAGGAACAGGGTGCGGTCGATAGCGTCATCGTTCACAAACTCTGGGCGCACCGGAACATTTTCGACATCCGAAGAAACATTGGTTACATCCGAAGTAAGAGAAGCTACCCGATTGCCCAGCGGTTCGGAGCGCATCCAGGCCAATGTATTGGCCACCAATTCCCAGTCGCTCAACAAAGTTGTCGTTACATCGACCGGGGGTGGCAAGCTGGGCAGGGAGTCCTGCAAACGTCGCCGCTCCGTCGCCGGCAGGGATGGTGCGAGCTGGGCAGCGGACTTCATACTGAGGCGTTCCCACCAAGCGGCCTTGGCGAATTCCTGCATGAATGGACGCTCCCCCCCAGCGAGTCGGCTGGACCTCAGACAAAGTAAGAGGTCGTCCACCGCCGCAGCGGAATCTCGGCCACGGGCTAGGCTCCGCAGCAGGCCGAGGCGAATTACCTTTTCGAACAATCCTAATTGGGGTAGTGGCGCGCCAAAGCCCTCCTGAACCAAATTCACACCCCACACGCAGTAGTCGTTGCGGGCTCCTAGGGCGAGCAGGCGGAGGGGATGACTGAGGAGACTCATCTCGTTTTCACTGAGGGCTACCGGATAGCCGTCGAGCGCTTCCTTCGCTCTTAGCCAAATGGGATCGCCATCTTTTGGGAGGGCCTGGATTGCCCGCCACCAATCTAGGGCGGCATTGGCGGAGGGATCCCTGTAAACCACAGTGGAGGCGAGCTGCGAGTTCGACACCAGAGGCAGGTGACCGGCTGGGATGGGCGCCTCCGCGCCCCATATGAGGTCAAATGCGGCCAGGGGGCACATGAGTAGCACGAGCGGGATCCGTTGTGCGAATGCAGCCAAGATCGGGCGGGTAGCAGTGGGCATTGATTTCTCCGAAAGTAATCGCGCTTGGAGTCCGCGAGTTTTTCAAATTTCGACGGCGCTCGTCTCTTGCTGAATCCACTAGCGGGTCGCGGCATCCTGCGGCACCATCTAGGCGAGGCGATTGTCGGTGCGTCACTAGGTTCGAAGTCAGACACAGTGCGAGGCATTCCGCACAGTCCACAATCCATCTGTGGCGGGCGGGCGGTCAGCGCCAGGGTCGAACTGCGTGCGACAACATCAGCCTCGTCAGTCAGCGAGCGCCGCAGCGTCGGGCGGCAGTGATGTCGCTGAAATAGGACATGGGCGCAGGAGGGAACACACCCCGGCGTGGGTGCAAGCTGAGCCATGGCCAACCACAGCGCTTCACTACCGCGCGGTTGATCCGCAAAGACGCTCTGGAGGTGCTCGACGAGGCCGCCTCCAGTCTCGACTCGCTTACCGAGCCCCAAATCCAGAACGCCATCGCTTGAGCCGCGACTAGCGTCACAAGTAGGTGAAAATGACGGCTTGAAACGTCAACCGACCCATCGGGGAGGCGCAGACGCAGGTCCCTCACAACGTCTGGGAAAATTCTGAGGCAAAGGCGGCAGCGGCGCAGTCTCGTATGCCGGAGACTTTCACGTGGACATGAGCATGACACCGGACGCATCACTGCTTCAGGCCAACCCACAGGTCCCGGATGAGGATGTCCGCCTGCTGCACGCGTTCCGCACCACGGGCGACCGTGAGGCACTCAACCGGCTCTTGATCGCGCATGCGCCGACGGCGTATAGAGTCGCGCTGCGCTTGGCAGGAAATGCCGCGGAGGCCGATGACGTGGTCCAAGACGCCTTCGTGCGCTGCATGGTCCACGCCAACAGCTACCGCGGCACTGGGACCGTACGGTCGTGGATCATTGCGGTGGTGGCGAACACGTTCCGTCAGCGACGCACGGCGGAACAACGGCGTCAGCGACGCGAGCGTGCGGTGGCTGCGCCGGCCGACGTTGGCCGCCCAGGACCGGAAGACCTGCACGAACTGCTGATGACGGTGCTCGCAACATTGCCAGATCGCTATCGGCAGCCCGTGATGATGCGTTACATCGACAACCTCGACTTCGCCGACATCGCCGCCGCCTTGGAGACCAAGGAGAAATCCGTTCGCACCTGGGTCAGCCGTGGCATCGAACGCCTGCGTGAAGGGCTCATACGCCGCGGAGTGACGCTCGGCGCGGCCGCCCTGGTCACCACCCTGGCGCCAGCCCGCGCGTCAGCGGCTCCAACCGATTTCACCGCGTTGGTACAGGCTGCGATGACCAAAGGAGCGACTGCGACCGTCGCCAGCGTCGGCACCATGGCGACGCCCGCGCTGGTCGGTGTGAAGGCTGCGGTTGCCGCGGGCGTGCTCGCGATCGCCCTCGCTGCGGGCGGCTGGTGGACGCTCCGCAGCGAACCGGTCAGTGACGCGGTGGCAGCCCCGCAGAGCGAACCGGTCAGTGACGCGGTGGCTCCGGAACCCGTGATTGCCGAAGGGCACGTGCTCGCTGCACTCGATCAGCCCGTGACGATTCACAGCGATGGGTCGCTCGAAGAGACGCTCCATCTGCTGCAGAGGGCTCAAGCGAAGTCGCCACGTATCGCGCTGACCGCGCCGGACTCCCTGTTCACCGGCCTCAAACGCGGCACCCAGGGTATCATCACGGCGCAACCGGCTGCCCCATTGCTGGGACCTATTTCGCTGCACGCCGATGGGTTGCCGCTGCGCGCGGTGCTGGACGCCCTCTGCGCCGCGCACGGCTTGCGCTGGACGCAGACCAGCGCTGGCGTGGTCATTGACCGGCCGTTGGCCGAGGCGGAGCGCCTCGCGCTGATCACCGCGTTCATGACCGCCGATGATGCGGCAGGGATGGCGGTGACCGCGCGCGCTTTGATCGAGAGTACTGATGCCGCCTGTCTGCGACCGCTGCTGCTGGCGCTCGCGCAACCCGGCGAACGCTGCGCAGCGGCGGTGCTCCAACTCGAGCGCTCGACGCAGTACTTGGCGGGCAGCATCCCCGATACAGTAATGGCAGAGGCGATTGCCGACTGGCCGTCTCCGCTGATCGCGTGGTGCGATGACCCCGAAGTCGCGGCAGCGACGCTGGCTGCGGTCGCGCGCAAGCAGGAGCCCCAGGGGGCACTGCTGGGCATCGCGGGGCAGCTGTGCCTGAGCGCGGTCGTCGACCAGTGCGTTGGCCTCGTCCGCACCGGCTTACGGGAACCAACGGTGATGGAGCGAATTCAAAGCAAGCTCGGCGGCGGCAATACCAATATCGTTCTGGCGCGCGCCGCAGCCACGGCCCTTGGTTGGATCGGCGATCCGCGCGGCGTCCAGCCGTTGGTCGATGCCATTTCCGCGGCGACCTACCCGCATGAACCCCGTGACGCGGCGATCGCAGCGCTGGGACGGTTGCGGGACGCCAGGGCGGTCACACCGCTGCTCGCCATCGCGACCGACAAGCGCCGCTGGGCGCCCCTTCGCGGCCAAGCCATCGCGGCGCTCGGCAAGCTTGGCGACAACCGGGCGACCGAGGCGATCGGGATGATCCTCCTGGATGTCTCCGATGACAGCCACTGGGTGCGCCTCCAGGCCCCGCACGCCCTGGCGAACATCCGCTCCCCGCGCGCACTCGAACTGCTCTGCGCCGGCGCGATCATGCCCGATAACGAGCACTTCACGAGTTCCAGAGCGATCGACGAATTGGGGTACCTGGGTGGTCCCGCTGCTGAACGCGCGCTGCTGCAGATACTGCCCCGATATTTTGCCGGTGAAGCTGCGAGCAGAGCGATTGGGCGCATCCGCAATCCGACGATGGTACCGATGCTGGAGAAGATGTTGGCGGCGGCCGAGGAGGATAGCTATCGGCACATCGTCGACGCGCTGGCGAAGATGCGCCATCCCCTCGCTGATCGCGTGCTGCTGGCGACCATTCCCGCTGCGGATGACCCACATCTGCATCAGCATGCGCGCGCCCTCGGCAATACGCCCGAGACCTTGGCCGCTCTCATGGCCATGGTCCAGCCTGGGCATCCGGTGCGGCAACGGTCGGTCGCCGCAGCTGCGCTCGCTTCCCGTGGAGGCACGGCGACGCTCCGCGCCATCGACCTGGCCAGCAACGACCCCGATCGCTCGGTGCGAATCTCAGCGATCGCAGGGTGCGGCCTAGCCATCAGGCGAGGGGAGGTGCCGGGGCCGATCCTGACGGCCTGGATGAGCGATGCCGATGATCGTATCCGCATCGCTGCCGTCGAGGTGGCGCTGATGTACGTTCTCGACGAACAACTCGTCACGCAGGCTTTCGAGCAGGCAACAACGGACCGCAGTCCACGGGTGCGCAGGATGGCGCTCTCACGCCACCAGGTTTTTGGCGGAACTCCGGCGAGGATCGAGGCCATCTTCGCCCGCATGGGGTCCATCCTCGCCAGCGATTCCGACGCCGAGGTGCGGTTCGCCGCGGCCAGGGCGGCTTTCCCATGGCCGCTCCCCACCGTCCCTGAGCGCGCGTATATCGGTCTCGCCGATGCACTCCTACTCGCCGCACGCAGTGACGCTGAACCGCGGGTGCGTGCGATGGCGGGCCAGACGCTGGCGCGACTCGCGCATGCGACGCAGGTAACGCCCCACCGCCCCGTCCTGCTGCAACGACAGCTGCAGGAGTTGCGCGCCATCCTGGACCGAGAGGCCGATAAGCGCGTCGTCCCCATCGTCCGACGTGCGATAGACCAGCCGAAGGAGTATCTCCAGGCTGAGTTCCCCTGGCCCGAACCGGTGCCCGTGGATGTTCCGGTAGATGCTCCCGTGGATGCTCCCACGCCTGGGGCCGATGATTTCTGATTTGGTGGCACCGTAACAGCGGTCATCGACGAATGTTTCGCCGCCGCTGAGCCCGCAGGACCGCCACCGGAATGGGCAACGGCTCCGAGCCGACGACAACCGCAACTGGGAAACGGCAGCCGTCCACCGAGTGGACTCTACCGGATTCCGCCCTTTCCACTCGCCTTCCGCTCCCCGCACCTCGCCGCGCGCGGTGGCCAGTCCCTCACCGGCGATCGCTCGCCGACACCGCTCACGGCTGCCGCAACCCCGCCAACCGTTCGTCGGTAAGTTCCCTCTGCAAAAATACGCTAACGAACGGCAATGTAAGAAGGATCTGACCGCTAAGATCGATGAGATCTGGAAGTCTCAGTAACTTATAGGCCGTAGGTTTCTGCTAGTCGCGAAAAGTAAGTGGACATGGAAGTGGTCGAGGAAGTAAGCGCAGCAAGAGATATGGAGCGACGCTCTGGGCTTAGGAGTGGTTTCAAAACCCTCTGCTACTGCGCCCGGCCCTCGTCGGCTGCGGCGGCGTCAGACGAACCGCTTGGTGCTCAACATGGCCTACGGCCATGCCTCCGCGCCAAACGGCCCATCTTCCTTGCCTCGCTCGACGATGGCCGGGCTCGCTACGCAGATGGTTTTGAAACCACTCCTTAGAAATAAGGTCGCCTTGTTCGCGTGCACATCGACCAGGTACGGTGAGTCGAGGTTCTATCTCTGGCGGGCGGTCGATCTGGCAAAAGCCGCTCCATGTTAGCGGCATTCCAGCATGTTCCGCCTTACCTGTCGCATCACGCCGGTCTGCTGGCCGGCGATAGCGGATCAAGATCATCAAAATCCAACAACCACGGACCATCCCCCGTGCGCACCAGATGGACGATGGCGGTGTTGCCGATGCGGTAGCGCCGTGGCGCACCGGGCGGGATGCCGAGCACCGTGCGCAGCACGCTGGCGAGAACACCACCGTGGCTGACGATCAATACGGTTGCGCCGGCGTAACGCGCCGCGAGTTCATCCAGGCACGACCACACGCGCGCGGACACTGTGGCGGGGGATTCTCCACCAGGCAGAGCCTGGGTGCAGGTCGGATCCATCGCCATGATCCCTTCTTTGGCGGCGAGGATGTCGGCGGGCATGCCCGCGCTGATGTGACCCTCCCAATGACCAAAGGAGATCTCGCGCAGGCGGGGATCCTGCACTGGTGTTTGCGCAATGCGCAAACCGATGGCGGAAGCTGTGGTCACCGCGCGACCGGCATCGCTACAGATCAACGCGACCGCCACCGACCCGGCTAGCGATTCAGCCAAGCGCATCGCCTGTCCCACTCCATGGGCGGAGAGCGCACTGTCCTGCCAACCCTGCAGACGTCCTTCGATATTCCATTCAGTTTCGCCGTGGCGGATGAGCAGCAGGCGGGTCGCAGTCATGGCCAGGAGCGTCATCATGGGCGATCGATTGCCAGGTTCAGCTGACCGCGAAGGATCAGTGCAGGGCAGACCATGACCGACCTCACCAATCCCCGCTGAATCATCGCCAAAGGCGTGCTGTTCGCCGTGATCGTGGTGATGTCCGGGGTCGGCATCATCCTTCACGATGATCCGTGGTATGAGCTCGCCCTGCTGCCGATCTGCCTATGGGCGGCCTGCCGGTTCTATTACTTCCTCTTCTATGTCCTGGAGCGTTACGTTGGCGTGGAGGGGCGTTACGCCGGGTTGTGGGATCTCACGCAGCGGTTGTGGCGTCGTCGCTGAAAATGCGGTAATGCCCTGCGCTTAATCGCTGTGGATGTGGTCATGTCTGCTTCCGGCAGAAGTGCCCACTGGCGTGATGGAACTCCCCAAGCTATCTAAGATGCCTGCGACATGCGGCATGCCGCAGTGCCATGTGGTTGTCGACCTCACCGTGCAGGAGCAGTTCCGATGCCGCGTTGCCTGATCATGGTCTCCTTCTGTTTGTTGGCCCATGTCGCCATGACCGAGGAGATGAAACTCTCGCGCGAGGAGATAATCGCTCAGCTCGCGCCCTACGACGGTCCGAGTATCCCCGGCACGGATGTCAGCACGCTCACCGGCAAGGTGGTCACCGGGTATCAAGGTTGGTTTGGTGTTCCAGGGGACGGCGCCGGCCGCGGTTGGGTGCATATGGGGCGTGGCGGTAAGTTCGCACCCGGTGCGTGTTCGATCGAGATCTGGCCCGATATCAGTGAACTGCCCAAGGAAGACCGCTTTCCTACCGACTTCCGTTTCGCTGATGGAACCGTGGCAGAGATGTTCAGTTCCTACCGCCGCTCCACCGTGCTGCTGCATTTCCAATGGATGAAGGACTACGGCATCGATGGTGCGCTGGTGCAGCGGTTCTCCAGTGAGGTGCGCAATGCCAAGGGGCTCAACCAGCGCAACACGGTGCTGAAACATGCGCGTGAAGCGGCGAACCGCCACGGCCGGGGTTACGCGTTGATGTACGATCTCTCGGGTATGCAGACGGACACCTTCGAGCAGGTGATTGAGGATTGGAAGAACCTCGTCGACCGCATGAAGCTCGGCCGTGATACGCGCGACAAGGCCTACCTGCGCCACAACGGCAAACCCTTGGTCGCGGTGTGGGGCATCGGCTTCAACGATGACCGCAAGTATTCACTCAAGGACTGCGAACGGCTGATCGATCTGCTGAAGGATGATCCGGTCTATGGCGGCAACTGCGTGATGCTTGGGGTGCCGTATTATTGGCGCGAGCAGAAGGGCGATACGGCCAAGGATCCCGAATTGCACCGCGTGCTGCTGAAGGCGGACATCCTCAGTCCATGGGCGGTCGGCCGTTTCGGTTCCGATCGTTCGGCGGAGGACATGCAGAAGAAGGCCATCGCGCCTGACGTGGCGTGGTGCACGGAGAAGAAACGCGATTACCTGCCGGTGGTGTGGCCCGGTTTCAGCTGGCACAACCTGCGTGCTGCCGAAGCCAAGTTCGAGCAGATCCCGCGCCTGAAAGGCGAGTTTCTTTGGCGTCAGTGCGTGGCCGCCAAGCAGGGGGGCGCGAGCATGATCTATGTCGCGATGTTCGACGAACTCGACGAGGGCACCGCGATCTTCAAGACCACCAACACGCCACCGGTGGGCGAGAGTCCGTTCCTCAAGGAACCGGAGCTGCAGAGCGATCACTACCTGTGGCTGACCGGTCAGGTGGGCAAGATGCTGCGTGGCCAACTGCCGGCGACGCCGACGGCACCGGCGCGCAAACGCTGACTGATTAGACGCGGAAACGTGCGACCACAGCGGCCAAGCTCTTGGCCGCGGACTTCAAGCCGCTCGCCACGTTATTGGCCTGCGTCGCGGCGGCGCTCGCCACAGTGGCAGCTTCATTGACCCCGGTAACCGCTCGTGAGATCTCGGCAACACCCAGGTTGACCTCGTTGACCGCTCGGCCGATCTCTTTGGTGGTGGCGGTTTGTTCCTCGACGGCGCCAGCCACGGAGGTCTGCACCTCGGCGATGTAGCGCACGACCTTGGCCACCTCGGTGATGGCGGTGTTGGCACTGGCGGCGCGGCTCTGCACCGCCTGCAGCAGGGCGTCGATGCGCACGGTCGCCTCAGCGCTTTGACGGGCGAGGTTCTTGACCTCACCGGCAACCACCGCGAATCCGCGACCGGCTTCGCCAGCGCGGGCGGCTTCGATGGTGGCATTGAGTGCCAGCAGGTTGGTCTGTTCGGCGATGGCGCGGATGATCTGCAGCGCGTCGGTGATCTCGTCGCTGGCCTTGGACAGGCCGTTCATTTCCTGCCTGGCACCTTCCGCCTTGGTGTCCGCCTCACGGGCGACAGTGGCCACCTCGGAGACGTTGCGGCTGATCTCAGAGATCGCCGCGGTCATCTCTTCTGCGGCGGCCGCGACCGTGGCGACATTGGCGGAGACTTCTTGTGCGCCGGAGGCGGCAGTGCCGGCCTTGGCGGTGTTCTCTTCGGCGGTTGCGGCGACCTGGGTACTGACCAAGTCGACTTCACCGGCACGTGCGTCGATCACCTTCGACTGGGCGGTCACCTCACTGATGGCGCTGCGCAAGGCGGTGGCCGTATGGTCGAGGGCGCGAGTCATGTCGCCCAGTTCGTCTGTGCGGGTGCTGGTGACCGTGACCGTGAAGTCATTCGCGGCGATGCGTTGCAATGCCTGGGCCACGGCCTGCACCGGGCGGGAGATGCCGCCCGCCATCACCACCACCAGGAACAAGCCCAGAACGATGATGATCGCCGTGGCGAGCATGGAGAGGCTGACGGTACGTTTCGCCACCGTCGCCACACTGCTGGCGCCATCTGCCGCAAGTCGTTCGGCGTTTTCATGTAGGAGGTCCAGGAGTGGTTCAAGCGCGCGGGTGGTCTCGCTCAGATTGTTTTCCGTCTCGCTGATAAGAGTGTCCTGCTCGACCAATTTAGTGAAGGAGGCGCGGTACGTGCCCAGCGCCTTGCGCACGGGGTCGGCAAGGGTGGCGTCGAGTCCCTCGCAGGCTTTTTCAAGTGCGGTGCATTCATCCAAGGTCTTGGCACGGTACTTCTCGCCATCGGTGCGTTGGCGCAGCTGGTAATCCTTTTCCGAGCGGCGGATCTGTAGCAGGCGAACGGTCAGGTCATCCCGTTTTGCGGCTGCCAGCGCCTGTTCTACGGCCTGCGCAGCGGAGCGGAATTCCTTCTGCAGTCCCAGTTCATGGGTCAGGCCACGAGCCTGATGACCGGCAACGACGGCGGCGAAGGATTGTCCGTACGCGGATTGCAGTATGCGGATCTCCTCAACCAGGGTGTCGATCGTGCGCGAGACCCCGGCTTCGGCTGCGTCACCGGACTCCTGCAGGACCACTCCGCCCATCCCGAGCGTGGCGATGTCATCCAGTTGCGCCACAAAGTCGGCCAAGGCTTTGGCATGTTTGTCGACGTAGGTCACCTGTTTGCGGGCGAGGAAGTCCTTCTCCGCGCGCCGGGCCTGCAGCAGAGAGATATACGCGTCCATCGCATCTGAGGCCAAGGCTTTTTCCTGCGTCAGCAGAGTCTGGAAGCGGCCGACGGTGTTGTTCAACGCGAGCGCCAATACCACCATCACGGCACCGAGGACGAGCACGAGACTGCCGATGGTGAGGGTCAGACGGGCACGAAGTTTCATGGGTCATCCGTGAGGATTGGTCGGTAAGGTGAACGTTTGCCCCGAACCATACCCCAGCCATGTGGCGAAGCGCAATAGACTCGTGTTCAAACATTCATCCTGAGGAGAGCAGTTCGCGGTGCGCGGTTGAATGGCAACCACGGACAACAGCGAAGTACTTCACTGTGGGGATTGTAAGCAGACCGCAGGAGTGCTGCAGAACCTCACACTTCGCACTTCGCACATCGCCGGAGGGGACAACCAACGGCAAACAGGAGACGCGGAGGCGCGCAGATCGGGGGAGGGCAGGAGAAATGGTGTGAAGATTCGGCTTTCCTCTCTTCTGAACTCCGCGCCTCCACGTCTCCTGTTCGATTTCTTTTGAGTGACCGCGGCAAGCGAAAGGACCACACCAAACGACGCAGACCAACAACACCGTGACCGTCGGCGAATGCCGACGGTCACGGTTAAGTGATGGAGAAGTCAGGGGACGGATTACTTGCGGACGCTGAGGCCGATAAAGAGGCGCACGTCTTCGCTCGCCTGGGTCAGGCCGATGTTGGTGCCGGCGTCGAACTGGATGTCGTCGCCGAAACCGTAGGTGAGTCCGGCGTCGAAGTAGGCTTCCGAAGCAGCGTTGTCGTCGGCGCTGGAGATGTTGACAAATTCCAGGAAGCCGCCGAGGTCGCCGGAGATCTCATGGGCCACGGTGACCGATTGCAGCCAGCTCACGGTGTAACCGTCATCGGCGGCGTTGCGGATGATGTCCATTTCGAGCATCACGCCCATGCCCCAACCACCTTCGACCTCGGTGGCGAAGGGTAGGATAATGCCGCCTTCGACGTCGCGGCTGGAACCGAAGTCTTTGCTGTGGGTCGGCAGGGTGACAAACGGCATCACCGCCAAGGCCGTGGGCCCGCCGTCGTTGCCCCAGAAGTTGAACTTGTAGCGGATGTCCAGGTCGCCGATGCCTTTCTCGTCGAAGTCGGCACCGTTGCCGGTCACTTCTTCACTGCGGAAGAATTCCAGGACCACTTGCAGATCGCTGCGGTTGTCCAGGCCGGCCTTGACGTTGATTGAGCTGCTCAGGGTCGTGGCGGTCTCACCGCCACTTTTGTCGCGACCATAGCTCAGCGCTTCCAGTTCGACCTGGTAGTGTCCCGCGTCGACGCTGTAAGGGCTTTCGGTGGTGTCGGGCCGATCGGTCGACAGGTCACGCATCAACTCCTTCGGCGTCGGGTTGAAGAAGGTGTAGCCGCTCTTGTCCTTGGCTGCGTCGGCAGCAAAGGCCGCGGACGGCAGGGCAAGGGTGGCAAGCAGGGCGGGAACGATGCGCATGGGGTTATCCTGTGGGTTGCTGTGTTGGAGGCTGGATGGGATTATTTAGACAGAACGGCGACGGTTTTCTCGACCTGTTCGAGGCCTTCTTCCATCTCTTCCTTCATCGACTTGAGGTCGGCGTCGGACTTGCTGGTCTGGTAGTCAAGCGCGGCGCGCAGCACCATCATCGGGTGGATCATGGTGTGCAAGGGGTCGCTGAAGTGTTCATGGTCTTCATCGGTCAGATCGATCGACGGCTTGTTGGTTTTGAAGTGGCCGAGGTCGTGCCACTGCTTTTCGATCACCTCGAAGGGCATGTCCTTCATCGGGCCGAAACCGGTGAAAGTGCCGGCGGCATCAACCGTCGCGACCTGAGCGATGACCGTGTCGATCAGGCCTTTGCCGGCGGGGAACTTCTTGGCGTAGGCATGGGCGAGCGGCACCGCCTGTTGTTCCATGGTCAGCACCAGGGCGGAGATCTTCGCGTGATCGATGGTCTTAGCATTGACGAGGTCGACCACGGCACGGCCGGCCTTGATGAAGGCGGCTTGGCGTTCGGCCAGTGATTCGGCGTTCAGGGAGGTGCCCAGGCAGAGGGCAATCAGGCAGAGGAGCAAGCGTCGCATGGGATGATTCCTTGATCGGTTTGGTTAATGGGAAGTGGAAGTGAGGTGGATGGAGAAACTGGTGTTTCAGTCTGCGCTCAATAGTGGAAGCGACCGACGAAGGTGCCCAGTTCGGTGGTCGTGGAGGCCAGGTCCTTGGCCGTGGTCAGCACAACGCGGGCATGCTCGCAGTTGGCCTTGGCGCCCGATGCGACCTCTTCGACACCGCTGGCGATCTCGGCACCGCCGGTCGCGGCTTGGCCAAGGTGGCGGGCGAGTTCGCGGGTGGTTGCTGCCTGTTCCTCCACCGCGCCAGCGATCGATTGCTGAAAGTCGTTGACCTTGCTGATGGTGGTCGCCACGCCGGTGATCGCTTCGGACACCGACTGCGAACCGCGGCGGATGGCGTCGATCTGCGAGCGGATGTCGCCGGCCGCGGTTGCGGTCTTGGTCGCCAGGATCTTGACCTCGTTGGCGACCACGGCGAAACCCTTGCCGGCATCACCCGCGCGGGCGGCTTCGATGGTGGCGTTGAGTGCCAGGAGCTTGGTCTGTTCGGTGATGGCTTCGATCACGGCGATGATGCTGCCGATCTCGTGGCTGGCCTTGGAGAGCTCCTGCATGGTGCGTTCAGCACTGCGGGTCTTCTCCATCGCTTCGCGCCCGATGACCGCGGCCTCGCCGGTGGTCTTGGCGATCTCAGAGGCGCCAGAGGAAAATTCCTCGATGCCGGCGGAGACCGACTGGATGCTCTGCGATACCTGCTGGGCGGTCGACGACAGTTCGGTGGTCATCGCCGAAGCGTTGGCCGAAGCATCGTCGAGCTGCGCGCTGATGCCGTTGAGCTGTTCGCTGCGGGTGGCCAGCGTACGCACGCTGCCGCCGATGCTGGTCATCGCCTGACGCAACTGGTCGAGGGTGGAATTGATCGACTGCGCCATGGCGGCGACTTCGCTGGCCCCGGCCTGCTCGACCCGTGCGGTCAGATCGCCTTTGCTCAGCGCCGCGCTGACCGCCGTCATGCGGGCAACCGTGCGCGCCAATGGGCGGGTGAGCGATGACGCGACGATTAAGCCCAGGATCAGGCACACCACCGAGATTCCGCCGGCCATGATCAGGGTAGTGCTGATAGTGGCGCTGGTCGAGTCCACCAAACCGTTCTGGCCGGCATCAAAGCGCTGTTGGCTGCCCTGCACCAAGGTGTTCAGGGCCTCCAGCTGCTTGGTCGCCACGTGATGGAAGTGGGCGGAATCGGAGCCGCTGGAGATGTATTGGCGGACGATCTCGTAACTCGCTTCGAACTGGGTCTTCAACGCAGCAAGATCAGCCTTCTGCGGGTCGCTCAGTTGCGCCGCCTCGAGCTTCGCCAAGCCTTCTTCGAATTTCGCCTTACCCAGAAAGTTGAGATCGCTGGGCGAATCGGTCGACACCACGGTGATGACGCCACGCATCAGGTTGCCGTAGGCCTTGCTGTCGACCACGTTCAGCTCGAAGGTCTTGCGCGCGACTTTCGAGAGCTCGGTTTTCGCGGCAGCCAGCTTGCCATACACCGTCAGACGGTTGGCAGCGAGCGTGGCGACCTGATCTGCGGCGGTGCGCAGATCACCCATGCCAGCCGTCAACACCGTGAGGGATTCCTGCAGAGGTGGGCCTGCGCTGCCGTCCGCGAGGGTGCTCGGGGCGGCCATCAGGGCGGTGAAACGGGGCTCGCCCATCTGGCTCAGGATCTGGGCGATGCCATCGAGTCTTTTGCCCAGGGCATCACGCGCGGTGGTGATGTCGGCGGCGGTGCGGGCAGCAAACAGCGCGTCGACCGAGACCTCTAAGGCCTGGATTTCCTGCCGTGCCTGTCCCCCGAGTCGGTAGAGCGCGATGGTGCCGTCCCGTTCGGCGGTGATCGACGTGCGGATGGCTTGCAATTTCCACGTGGCGACCGCTACGACTGACAGCAGGCCGATCAGGAAAACCGTGATGATCATCAAGATGGTGCGGCGCATTGGAAAAGTTCCGTAAGTCTTTACCCTCAATTCTATCCAATCGCAAACGGGGATCGGTGGGTGCGGAAGTCGGCGCTGAGTGCATCCATCGCCGTCCAGCCGGGAGCAGAGGGTGTTATTGACCGCCCAGACACAGTTTGTAAGTACTCGCCAGGAAATCTCCGACGTGGCTATCCCCCCTCGTAAACCTTTACCCGGTCAACGTTACGGCCAACAGGCCGGTCGCCGTGCGGCGTCCGGCAGCAACGCCGCGGGGCAGCG
>JANPLC010000464.1:0-4785 GCA_031426335.1 Planctomycetota bacterium | reverse complement strand
CACCGCCACGGCTCCGGTGGTGATCGCGTCGTTTGGCGCGGGTCGCGCAACCATCGATGCTGGACTGGGATTCGGCGTGCTCGTCACTGATGCGGGTGGCATCGAGGTCCGCGAGTTGATTTGCCATGGTAGTGATCGAGTACGCAACCACGGTAGCGGCGTCGCATTCGTCAACACCTTGCCAAACCATATGCGTTTGGCGCACGTGGTCATTGATCACGTCGACGCGCATGGTTTCGGCCGTGAATTGGCTGAGCCGGGAACGGTGACCGAGGGTCAGCAAAATCCGCAGGGCTGTGGCATCGTGGTCGGCGGAAACGCCCGCGATAAATCCAAGAGCGGCTTCGAGGACATCGTCATCAGCGCCTGTGATACGTACGACAACGCCTACTACGGCATCCTCATCACCGGATATTGGGACACCAAGGCGACACGCCATGCCAACGCCAGACTGCGCATCGTCGATTGCCGCGCGCATGACAACCCCGGCGATCCGCTCTACCACGAGAACCATTCCGGCAGCGGTATTCTGGTCGAGGACTGCGATGGCGGCCTGGTCGATCGCTGCGTGGCTTGGAACAACGGCGCGCAGTGTCCGAAGGCCCCAGGGGGACCGTGTGGGATTTGGACGGGTTGTTCCAACCGCGTGATCATCCAGAACTGCGAATCATTCCTGAACCACACCGCGAACGGCACCGATGGTGATGGCTTCGATATCGATGGCGGCTGCACCGACTGCGTCCTGCAATACAACTTCAGCCACGACAACGACGGCGCCGGATTTCTGGTCTACACCTATGCCAACGCGCCATTCGTCGACCGCGGCAATGTGGTGCGCTGGAACCTCAGCATCGACGATGCGAGTAAACTGCCGCACTACGGAGCCATCTATGTCGGCAACGACGGCAATGGCATGGAGGGGGTCGAGATTTACCAGAACACTTTCATCAGCACGCATGCGGTCGACGCGGTGATCAATATCCGCGGCCACGGGATCAGCGCGAACTTTCGCAACAATCTGATCATGGCCACATCGGCCGTGGCGCTGTTGAAGCTCGATGGTGATCAGCCCAGGGTGACCTTCGCCGGTAATCTCTACTGGAACCACGCGGCACCCTTCGCCCGCGTGGGCAAGCGCGACATCGCGGACCTGGCGTCTTGGCGTGTACTCGGCAAAGAATTCCTCGCCAATCAGCCGAGCGGACTGTTCGCCAATCCCCAGCTCGACCTCGCGGCGATGCGTGGGGTCGCTGGTGATGTGACGCGGTTTCCTCGTCTGACTGGGTTTATGCCGTCATCAGGATCGCCCGCGACGAGCGCAGCCATCGATTTGCGCAGCCCGCTCGGGAATGACCTCGGTGGTCGTGATTTTACCGGCCGGCCACTAACTCCAGCGACGGTCGCCGGTGCCTTCATCGCGGACCCGAAATGAACGCGTCGCAACGATCTCTTTGCGTGAGGTAGGCAATACGGTGCTTCGTACTACCAGGCGCGTCGCCGAACTCGTGATCACGCGCTGACGTTTCACACGGAGGGCCGGCAAGTTGATCGCTCAGGCGAATTCATCCGATCACAGGTGCCGGGCGGCATGAATACGAGCGACATGACCACGCACGACGTCGATGCATTGATGGCTCAAGCCCAAGCGGGCGACGGGGCGGCGTTCGATGCGTTAGTGCTCGAACTACATCAGGATGTGGCGGCTTTCGTGGTCGCACGCCTGTATCGGCTCGATCTGGTCGATGTGGTAGTGCAGGACAACGAAGGAACACCATGACCAAAATCCTCACTGCATCCCTCGCCCTGCTCCTCTCCGGTGGCATCGGCGCATACGCTGCCGACGAGCACAAACACGAACACGGCAAGCCTATCGAAGTCGGCAACGTAACCCTCGGCAACACCAAGGTCGATGCGGAGGTGGCCGGTGCAGTGACGCCCGGCAAGGAAGTACACGTCGAAATGCACCTGACTCCGCTCACTCCCGCGCCCAAAGCGGTGCGCCTGTGGATCGGAATCGAGAGCGGTCGCGGCAGCACGAAGGCCAAGGCAGAAGTCGAAGCGGATCATCCGGGCGGCTACGAAGCGCACGTCGAAGTGCCGAATCCGCTGCCCGAAGGCAGCAAGATCTGGATCAGCATCGAGCCGGCCTCAGGCGAAGCCGTGAAGGGTTCGCTGCCTTTGCCCGTCGTCGGTGCCAAGCCAGCTGTGACACACGACCACGACCACGATCACGACAAGCAGAAGTAATCAGTGAAGTAAGGGACTTCAGTCCGCTCGGACTATCTCGGATATCAGGATAGGGTCGCTGATACGATAAGAGCGCGCCTGGACCCAGCCGATCGCCCCCTCAAAGCCCTCGCGAGCAGGGGGTGGCATTACTGTTGTCAGCGGCTCTGTCGCGGCCACCACTATTCAACCGTGCAGGAGGCAGCGCGTACCACCTCGACCCACGATGATGCAGCATCAAGCAATGAGTTGATCGTGACCCGGAGCCGCAACCGGGCGCTGGCCGCACTCCTCACTGGACTTTGGGTCTTCAGCGCCGCTGCAACGTCATTCGGTCGGCGAACTCTCGATCGCCTTCTCAATGCGGCGGTCCGGTACGAGCCAGAGAATGGTAACGGCCACGTAGCAAGCCGCGGCAGCCAGTGGTTCCCACCAAGCGAGCGCTATGCCCGCGGCATAAAGAATCAGTGAGAACAACCCCTTGCGATCAATACCCACCGCAATCGCCAGCGGCGAGCTTGGCCCGTGCAGTCGGATCAGGAGGTGCTGGAGCATATGGTATCCGATAGCTGCCATGAGGAGCACGAAGCCATAGACCGCCATAGGTGCCTTGGCGAAGTGGCTTTCGCCCATCCACGCCGTTGTGAAGGGAATGAGAGAGACCCAAAACAGGAGGTACATATTGGACCACAGGACGCCACCCGATACGTGCTTCACTGCGTGAAGAAGGTGGTGGTGATTGTTCCAGAAAATGGCGATATAGACAAAGCTGAGGAGGTAGCTCAGTAGCAGCGGAGCGAGGTCTTTGAGGGCGGCGAGATCTGCGCTGTGCGGCGCTTTCAGCTCGATGACCATGATGGTGATGATGATTGCGAAGACCCCATCGCTGAAGGCTTCGAGACGTGTCGTAGGCATGGTCGTACTCATGCCGGGCTGACCTCGCGCGCACATCTACTCATGTGGTCGTCCAGGTGGTACTGCGTCATAGCATCCATAACTGCACCGTCTGTCCCGAGAGCCCGCCCACAATGAGAACGTCGACGAAGTGCTTCACGAAGCACAAGCGGCCGACTGGGCGCATGGCGGTCTGCAATGCAAGTTCGCTCACACGTGATCCGGTGCTCCTGGTAGGAAGAGATCGCCGATCTGCCTCGGGCATGTTGCGAGGCAAAAATTCCCTCTAAGGGTTCACCCCCACCTCGAAGGGGTTATGCCGCCCAGGCTCCCTTTGCTCCTGTGGACCATCATCGGTCAGCAGCACCGGGTGTTGGCATTCGCAGGTGGCGCAGGTGAGTTGTCACGCTGATCAGCAAAACCATCAAAGCCGCCGCCAGACCACCGACTCCACAGCCACCCGATGACGATGCTGGTGAACTGGCCGTCGGAGGCGTTGGGGTCGTCGAGGTGACCACGATGGTCACCTCATCACTCCCGGTAAGCGAGCCATCATTGGCGGTGAGGCGCGCCACATAGGTTCCGGGTGCTGGAAACGATGCACTGGTCGTTGCGGCATTCGCTGGTGTAAAGGTGACCGCCCCCGGGCCACTCACCGTGCTCCACGTCACGACAAGCGACGAACCTGTCGGCAGACCATCATCGATCGCTGTGCCCGCGAGCAGCACACTGCCGGGGAGCATGATAGAAGTGTCGCTTCCTGCGTTCACAACCGGTACGGCGTTGATTGGTGGCGGTGCACTGACAATAACTTGGACATCATCGCTGCCGTTCAGCAAACCATCGCTCGCCGTCAGCCGCAGCACATAGGTGCCCGAGATCGAGAACGTAGCCGAGGTGGATACCGCCGCGGCATTGGCAAAAGCAACGTTGCCCGGACCGCTGAGCTTGGTCCATGACATCGTCAGGGAAGACCCCGCAGGCAACCCGTCGTCGGTCACGGTACCCACCAACGAGGCTGCATTGGGCTGATCCACGGCTCTATCTGGACCGGCACTAACGAGCGGTGCCTGGTTGGTAGGCGGCGCGACGGTCACACTGACCTGGACCTGATCGTTGGAACTCAGCGCACCGTCGCTCGCCGTCAGTCGGAGCACATACGTGCCCGCGGCAGAAAAGGTCGCCGTGGTCGCAGGTGACGTGACGCTGGCGAAGGTGACCGTGCCTGGACCGCTCATCTTGGTCCACGACGACGTGACCGTCGACCCAGTCGGGAGGCCGTCATCGGTGACCGTGCCGCTGAGATTAGCCGCAGTCGGGATGCTCACGCTGCGATCGGGACCGGCATTCACCACTGGCGTGAGGTTGACGGGGCGCGCCACGGCGCGGTATGAGTACTGCATGGCTCCCAACGGTCCCGTCAGCGCATGCACACGTTGGGTGTCGGCTACCAACGAGTAGGGATGATTCGCCGCGTTGGCGGTGTCGATGGCGAACTCCGGCGACGACCAAGTCTGGCCGTAATCGCTGGAATACAGATAACCGGTAGGATCGTCGGCAGTGTCGCCGTGACGCCAGATCAGATGCACATCACCGCCGGCCGTCATCCAGGCTTGCTGGTGGTTGCGGTCGACGCCGGTGTGGAACGGCAGGGTGCGCGCCGTG
>JANPLC010000463.1:0-2544 GCA_031426335.1 Planctomycetota bacterium | reverse complement strand
GCCCCTGGCCGGCTGGCAGCCGGCGCTCCCAGGGGACAGCCCTCAGGCCAGGAACGTCCGCAGCAGATCGATCAGCTCGTTCGGCGCCTCACGGTGCACTGCATGGCCGCAGCCGGGAACCAGTTCGAGCTGCGCTCCAGCAATCTTCGCCGCCATCGCCTTCATGATGTCGACGTAGCGCGGATCGGCCTCACCGGCGATCAGCAGAACCGGCAGCTTCAATTCGCCCAGGCGCGGCCACAGGTCGGTCATCTCGCCGGTGCCGAGGTGACGCAGCACGCCCGCCAGTCCTCGCGGATCCTGATTCAGTCGGCGACAGCGCATTTGTTCGATGAGTGCTCGCGGCATCACCCGCGCCGGTTTCAGCGCCGGGTTGGATTCCCACCACGAGACGAACGGACCAAGCCCGTCCTCTTCCAACACCTCGGCGAAGGCGTGGTCGTGGCGCACGCGTTTCTCGCGCTCCTTGGCATCGCGCAGACCGGCGGTGCTGCTGATCAGCACCAGTCGCTTCATCTTGCCCGGATGATCGAGCGCGACCTGCAGCGCGATGCGTCCACCCAAGCTGTAACCAAGCAGATCGCCATTCGCAGGTAGCTTCGCGGCGATCTCGCCCGCGACGGTCTTGATGGTCGTCCCCGCCGGACACGGACGCCAGCCATGTCCAGGCAGTAACGGACAGCGCACGGGCCGCTTGAGTGGTTCGAGCACTTCGGTCCAGACGTCATCGGTCTCGGTAAAACCATGGAGGGCGGTGAGCATGGTGGGCACTTCAGGGGAGGAGGGGCCCAGGTCAACGACGGAGAGACGGCATCACGCCGTTGAAGCTGACGTGCGATTGCCCGGCAATCACATGGCTTACAACACGTTTAGCGGCTCGGATGGCTAACAGGCTGAAAGGCGACAACGTATGTCTTGGGCGACTCACTACATCGAAACGCTGAAGCAGGGAAAACCTGTCGAATTTCGACCACGTGGCGGGTCAATGGTTGGTAAGATTAACTCAGGGGACCTTTGTTCGGTACTGCCGGTTCAGGATACCGAGGTGTTGGCTGTCGGGGACATCGTGCTGTGCAAGGTCAACGGCAACCAGTACCTGCATCTGATTAAAGCGATCAAAGGAGAACAGTTCCAAATTGGGAATAACCGAGGTAGAATAAACGGCTGGATTTCGAGATCAGCGATTTATGGGAAATGTGTTCGCGTGCAAAGGTAGGCTTTCTACTTCAACGTCGCCGGCAGCGCGTCCTGCAGGGTCGGGGACGCGGTCGGGGTTGTCGTTGGCGCGGTCGTGGTCGTGGTCGCTGCCGGTGTTGTTCGCGGCACGCTGGCCCGACTGCCGTGGAGAGGTTGGTCTTTTATCACTGGGAACGCATACGACACCGGCACCAGCAGCACCATCATGCCGACCACCGTTATGCAGAATTTACGCCAGCCCAGGCATTGGCAGCGGATGCCACGCACCAACGCCGCAATCCAGAACGGCGCCACCAGCACGAAGGGCAGCAGGAATGACCCCTCGGTAATGACTACGCTGACGACCAGCAGACCGAACAGGGTGAGGAACAACCGCGCCGGGTTTCGCAGGTCGGTGGCGTTGGCAGCATTGACGAAGCGGAACACCAGCGGACCGACCAGCAGACTCCAGCCAAGGAACAGCAGCACCCACCACCCGAGGAAGGGGAAGCCAGAGAGCAAACCAGTGTCGACACAGGTCCCGCACGCGACGACGAGCTGGACGAGATTGGTGGTCAGGGTGGGCAGCATGAGGTGAGGATACCTCAGTTATGCGTGCTAGGCAGCATCCATTTCCTGCGTGTGCCGGTTTTGGCGAAGCACGCAGCCCTTAGCGCAGGTAGTTCAACTCGTCGGGGATGTGGTCGAAGCGGCCATCTCCGCCGATGACGCCGATAAGGGTTCCATCGCGAATGAAGAGGACATAGGGGCGCACGTGGACGGATTCGATTCCGTCTTTGGACACCTTGAAGAATCCGTCGGTGCCCTCTGCGTGAAGATTCGCTACTCTTACCTGTTCGATGTAGTGCTCTCGTAGCTCAGCGGCCGAGTCGCCATCACTGAGGACTGGAGTCGAATCTGTAAGAGCATCTGCAAACAAGTCAGCCCACGCCCGCATGGAGGCATCGTAGCGGGAGTGATCACGCCAGATGGCGGCGGCCAATTCGGGCGGCAGTGGAAGGGGCTTTCCATTCCGGCTGAGCCCGAGGTCGCAGAGGTGCCAGTTGGAGGGGAGACTGTGATAGAAGCAGTCGAGCTGCCGTTTGAGAAAATGATCAGACCAAGCGATGGCAGTGCTGGATCGCCATTCTTTGGCTTTCGTCGTGATCCACCATTCGCTGCGCGAGCGAGGGAGGTGTACCTGACGATTATTCTGAAAGTCAGTGAGTGCCCACGCGCTCTGTTCCTCGGCATCCGCTTGGGCCAACCGCCAGTGCCGTTCGATTCGGTAGGTGACACCGGGTAGCACGGTGTGTTCCTGCACGACCACACGGATGTCCGCAGGCGGTTCGACCAGAGCGATGAGCG
>JANPLC010000462.1:0-10308 GCA_031426335.1 Planctomycetota bacterium | reverse complement strand
TCCCGGCACTGAAGTGCCGGGCTATTGCCATGCCTCCCCTACGGGGTGGCGACAACCAGTATCGCTTTCCAGCATTGGCGGGAACCCCCACGCCCCCAGGGGATGCCGCTACGCGCTCTTCGTCCTCGCCCTTGCGTTGCCGACCTCAATATGATCGTTCGATTATGTTTCTCGCGGCTCCGCAACGTGGCGTGCTATTCTGGCTGCTGATCATGCCGTTGTTGCTGACACCGCCCTATGTCATCAGCAATCGCCTCGAATGGTTTCCCGCGCACGAAGTCCCGCGCCTCGCCATCGATGACTGGGTGCCGTTCATGCCGGAACTGGCGTTGCTCTACCTGGGGCTATTCCCGCTCATGTGGCTGGCGGTGCTGATCCAACGCGAAGCCTGGGCGGCGAAAGGCATGGTCCTTGGCGCGGCGGCCTGCGCCTGGTTGGTGTCTCTGATCTTCGTTTTCTTTCCCACCTCGTTCGCGCGTCCGGCCATCGATGCTCAGGGATTCTATGGCCTGATCGTTGGCCTCGACACGCCGCGCAATGCCTGCCCGTCGCTGCATGGCACGTATGCGGCCCTCAGCGCCGCGTGGATCGCCCACGCGCGTGGTTGGCGCTGGGGGCTCTCGGCGGCGGCGGCGGCGTTCGCGATTTTGCTGGCGACGGTGGCGGTGCGGCAACATGGCGTGATTGATCTGAGCATCGGAGCCGCCATCGGCTTGGTGGCGTTTGCCCTGGCGCGTGCCTGGGGCCGCCGACCGGAGCAGACCACATGATCGATCTGGGATGGTTACGCGACCTCGTGCACGTCCAACCGGCGTGGCTGGTGTTCGGTGTGGTGACGGTGGCGTTCGCGGGGATCTACTTCAGCTCCGCGGCGCTCACCTGGTGGCTGACCCGCCGCTTGCTGCCGGCGCGTGGCATCGGGCGCATCATCGATCAACGCGCCCTGCGTCCTGGTCAGATTGCCGATGAGGTCCGGCGCTCGCTGGTGTCGGTGCTGGTATTCGCCGCCTACGGTGTCGTCACCGTTTTCGCTGATCGCGCCGGCGTGGTGGAGATCCGCTGGTGGGAAACGCCTGGGCGTTTCGCCCTCGACCTGCTGCTGCTGACGATCTGGAACGAGGTGCATTTCTACGGTTGCCACCGGTTGTTGCACACCAAGTGGTTCTACCGCCACGTGCACGTGGCACATCACCGCTCATTGGTAGCGACGCCCTTTTCGACCTACAGCTTTCACTGGTTCGAGGCGACGCTGCTGTCGAGCGTCATGATCCTGCTGTTGCTGGTGTACGATCTCGGCATCGGCGCGGTGTTGGTGTTCCCGCTCATCAGCCTCGCACTCAACAGCATCGGCCACATGAACTACGCGGTATTTCCCCAGCGCCCGGTGAACGCGCTACTCGCCGGTTGCCGCCGGCATGCGCTGCACCACAGCCGCAATGTCGGCAACTTTGGCTTCTATCTGCCGTGGCTTGATCGCTGGCTGGGAACCCGCGTGCCCGGCGTCGATCCGCAGGCACCGTTGCCACCAGAACCCGCGAAGGATCACGCGTGAGCACCGCGCCGGATCCGTTCACCGCGCTCAAAGCCGCACGCCGCGAAGGGCGTCTTCTGCGGTTCACCGTCGACTGGTGGAGCCTCGCCTACCTGTGCGCCGCGTCAGCGCTGTTCATCGTCCACTGGCACCTGCCCACCACCGAACCACTGCTGGTCGTCATCGCCTGCGCCATGGCCTACGGAGCCGGCTGCATCCAGCATGACCATGCGCACCTGCCCATGTGGCGGTCGCCAACCTGCAACCTGCTGACGTCGTGCTGGATCGCGCTTATCCGTGGTGACGGCCCGTGGTCGTGGTTGCCGACGCATGTGGGCAATCACCACCGCTACGCCAACCACCGTGGCGACTGGACGCTGACCTGGCGCACCGGCGAGGGCATGCACCTGGGCAACTGGGTGCTCTACACGCTTATCGGCGTGGTGCTCTACGTCGGTGGCGCGCTGCGCTACCTCGCGCGGTCGTTGTGGCGGCGACCCGCGCATGGCCTCGCTTGTCTGCTCCAGGTCGTGGTGGTCGCGACGTTCATCACCGTGGCGTGGTTTGCCGACAGCGAACGCGCTTGGTGGCTGATCGTGGTGCCGTGGTTGTTCGGCGTGATCGCGATGGTGGCGACTGGCTACGTACAGCACCACCTCACCGACGCCGATTCGCCGTGGCGGCACTCACGGGATTTCACCGGACGGCTCAACAACCTGCTGCACTTCAATCACGGCTATCACAGCGTGCACCATGTCGATCGCGCCTTGCACTGGTCGGAATGGCCAGCGGCGCATGCGTTGGTGGCCGATCAGCGCGATTCCGCGCTCGACGAACGCAGTCTGCCACGTTTTCTGGTGCGCACCTTCCTGCTCGCCCCGTTCGTGCACCTGCTGCAGCGTCTGCGCCCGCGGCTTCGGAGTCCTTCATGACCGCCCTGCGTCCGGCCTACATCACCGCCCTTGGCTCCTTCCTCCCGGGAGAACCGATCGGGAACGACCAGATGGAGGACGTGCTTGGGCGCATCGACGGCAAGCCCTCGCGTTACCGCACGCGGGTGCTGGAACGCAACGGCATCCTGCGGCGTCACTACGCCCTCGACCGCAACGGCCAGCGGTTGCACAGCAATTACGAGATGGCCGCACGGGCGGTGCTGAATGCGCTCGCGCGTGCCGGCCTCAATGTCGGCGCGGTCGGATACTTGGCGACGGCGACCACCTTGAGCGACGTGCTGGTACCCGGATTTGCCAGCCTGGTGCAGGGCGAGGCGAAAATTCCGCCCTGTGATATCGCAAGTTTCCACGGCGTTTGCGCTAGCAGCGTCGCCGCGCTCAAGTCGACCTTCGCCCAGGTACGTGCCGGCCTGGTCGATACGGCGGTGGCCTGCGGCAGTGAATTCGCCAGCCGGCACCTGCGTGCCAGCGTCTTAGAGCGCGCCGGCTTGCGCGACCGCCACGGCAACCTGCCGTTCGACGCCGAGTTCCTGCGCTGGATGTTGTCGGACGGCGCTGGCGCCGCCGTTGTCCGCAATCGTCCGGCAGAACGTGGCTTGTCGCTGCGCATCGAGTGGATCGATCTGCGTTCACATGCGGACACGCGCGAGACCTGCATGTATGCCGGTGCGACCAAACCGGATGGTGGCGGCTTCACCCGCCTGTGGGCTGACCCGGCGTCGTACGATGATCCGGCGGTGGCGAGCATGCTGGTACTACGTCAGGACATGACCCTGCTGCCGGCGATCGTATCGCTCGGTCTGGCGCATTACCTGCGCTTGATCGAGGATGGTCGGGTCCCGACCACGCCGGATTGGTTCGTCTGCCATTATTCCTCCACCCATTTCCGTGCCGAGGTGCTGAAACGCCTGGGTGAGATCGGCCTGGACCTGCCGGAAGAGCGCTGGTTCAGCAACCTGACAGAACTGGGCAACACCGGGTCGGCGTCGTTGTTTCTGCTGCTGGAGGGTCTGCTCGCCAGCGGACGTTTGGCAGAAGGTCAACGCATCATCGCCATGGTGCCAGAGAGCGGGCGATTCATCACCTGTTACCTCGCCTTCACCGTGGTTGGACCACAGGACGCGGGAACGCCCGCCGCTGCCAACGTGGTGCGTCCGCCGCTCGTCACGCCTTCACCAGCGCCCGTTGCAGATCGTGCCGCGCTCACCGATGCGTTGAAACAGCGCCTCGCGGTGGCGTGGATCGATTTTGCCGAAGCTCTCCAACAGGTGCCGATCATCGCCCGGCTGACCAGCGGGCGAGCGACGTTGGCGGATTACCACGCGTTGCTGCTCAACCTGCGGCAACAGGTGGTCGATGGCTCGCGCTGGATCTCGCGTGCGGCGTCCAACATCACTGCCGAACATTTCGAACTACGTTCGTTGTTCACCCGTCATGCGGCCGAGGAACATCGCGATTTCCAGATGCTCGAACGCGACTACGTCGCCACCGGCGGCGACCTCGCACACATTCGTTCGCAGCCAAAGAACGTCGGATCGGAGGCGTTTTCCGCCTTCATGTTCCAGGCCGCCAGCCGCGAGAACCCCTTCGCCCTCGCTGGTTCGATGGTGATCATCGAAGGCCTGGGCAACCACCTCGCCAACGAATGGGGCACCGCCTTCTGCCGGCAACTCGGCCTGACGCGCGAACAATGCACCTTTATGCTCTACCACGGCGCCAACGACCACCACCACCTGGAGTCGCTCGATCGTGCGTTGGGATTGCTACCGTTGACCCAGGAACTGGTCGACGAGATCGTCCGCACGGCGCGCATCACCGCACGACTGTACCGGTTGCAGTTGGAAGAACTCGGAAACTGCTAGGAACATCATGGGAAAATCCTTCATCCCGCAGATCGCTGACATCCCGCACGATCGGCGCGATCCGCATCCGTTCCTGGCGATGTGGCTCGACCGCAGCGTGCCGATCGACGACGAGGCCAAGGCCGCCGTGCTGGTGGGGATGAACTCGCGTTTCCGCCAGTTCGTGCTGCCCTTCCTGCGGCCGCTTGCGCGGCTGACGATCATCCTGCTGCAAGTGCTCAAGACCATCCTGCCACGCACCGCGGCGCCGCGCCTATTGCACTTGCTACTGTACTGGGGGCTGCGCCTGTTCGTCAAACGTCAGGCGAACTGGCTGATCCTGCGGCACTTTCATATCGGCAGCGAACTGCTCGCCTTTGTCCGCACTAATGTTCCCGGAGTGGATGTCACCGCCGATTCCCTGCGCCCACAGACGCTGTTCGACGTGAAGGACAACCTCTTCCTGCGCCATGATTTGAACCTCTACAACTTCGTCATCGAGCTGAACGCCCAACTGCGCGCCAAGAACCTGACGATCGAGAAACGCGAGCACATCGACTGGTCAGCGATCACCGATGGCGACTTCCCGATCGCGGAGCTGCCGGACCGCTGGCACAATATGGTCGACCTGGAAAGCGCGATCGAGTTGTTCACCCCGATCTACCAGTTGCTGCTCACCGACCACGATTTCTGGCGCGCCTCCAATTCCTTGCAGCTGGATGAAACCATCGCGATCTACGCCGCTACCATCCGCGGGGACGCCAGCGGGCTGTTCCTGCTCAACAACAAACATCCTCTGGTGCCGCTGTCGACGCTGCGCGCCGGGTTCCGCCTGATGCTGCATGGTTTGGCAGCGGAGTGCCTGCATTACCAGCTGCGGCTGTGCAAACGTCGCAGTTCGGGCAGCGAAGTGGCCGTGACGGCACCCGGATCGACCCCTCTGCCGGTTGATCCCACAGGGCGCTCAACCTAGGATTTTCCGGGTGTCGCGCTCCCGCCCAGGGTAAACTTCTGGCGAGGCGAGGCGCTAACGGAGGTTGTGGTGCTGATCGATCAGCCAAATAGGAAACTGCGCTTCGACGCTGCTGCCGGTGATAGTCAGGCGCTGGCTGAGCTGGTGCGCCACCATGGCCGTGGTGTACGGCTGGTGCTGGCGCAGTACGTCGATCGCTGGAGTGCGGTCGAACAGGTGGAAGTCGCGGTCTGGAGCGCCGTGCGCGCCGACCTGACCAGCAACCCTGATCTCACCTCCGCGCTGCACACCACTGCCCGCGCCGCAGCGCTGACCTACCTGGAAGGCGCTGATCGACAGGCCATCCAGGAACGTGATGTCCTACGTCGTCTGGTGGTCCAAGTCGCCCTGGAGGACGTGCGCGCCCAGGTCCCGACGGTGTCGCCTGCAGATCAGCTCCAGGAACGCCTCACGCTGCTGACCAGCGATCAACGCACGCTGTTCGACCTCTACTACACCCGCGCGGTAGCGCTCCAGCACGTGGCGGCACAACGCAACGTGCCGCTCGCCGACCTGGCGCACGACACCTGTGTCGCGCGGGCGGCGTGCGATTGGCGGCACAGCACGCAGGCACCGGTCGGCGACCGCCTGATGCCCTCGCTCACCGAGGATCTGCTCAGCGACACCCTGGATCCGGATTCGCGCGCGCTGCTCGCCACCAGCGTGGCGCAGGATCTTGGCCGCAGCGTGCGCCTCGAACGGCAGGTGCGCCTGCATTTGCTGCTGCGAGCGTTACTCGGGCCGTTCACGGACCACGACGTGAAACATATCGCCGCTGTCGCCGTCGGTCAGGTCGAGCACACCCGCACGCAAACCGCCTCCGCCATCGGCAGCGGACGGACGCGGATGCGGCATTCGGACGTCGTCCGCTCACCCATCAGCAATCGCCGTCCGGTCAGCCACCCGACCAAAGCGAACAACCAAGCACTCCTCATCGCCGCCGTGGTCGGTGCGGGATTGCTGGCGCTCGGGGCGCTGCTGCTGCCTAGTCGTGGTAAGCCGCCGGAAAAAAACTCCCCGACGACGTTTGCTGCTGCGGCACCAGCCGCACCTGAGCGCACGATCGTTTCGCCGACGCCACCACCAACGCCACCACCAACGCCACCGCCCCAGGTCACCCCGACGCCAGGCGCATCGGCACTACGTCCACAGCAGTTGGCCACGCCGTCGGTGGTCCCTCCCCTGCCTGCAGCGGAGCCGACCACCAGTGCACCGATGCCAACCGTGACCGCCACGGCGAACGTTTTCACCACCGCAGCAGCTCTGCATGAAATCGTCACCTTGGTCAACGCCGACACCGACCGGCCGATTCCTGGGTATGAACACTTGCCACAGGATGTGACCATCCGCTTGTCCCAGCTCCCGACGAAGAACATCAGCTTCGAATTCCGCTCACCGCCCGACATCACCTCGATGGCCTTCACGATTCCGGGGTGCTCATTGCGACATGAAGGCGTGGAGCAGACCCGACCCTTCACCCTGTCTAACGACGGCGCAGATTTCAAATCCTGGATCCCGGCGCCTGGGACCTACATCTTGACGTTGTCTGCCTGCAGCGACGGCCAGGGCCAGCGGGTGGTGCGCAAGAGCTCGTGGCGGATCCGCTTCGAACCATGACGCGGTAAGGAAACCAGGGGCCCACGGTTGCAGGTCCGGCCCCTGTCAGATGCTCCCCGCCCCATGCCGGTCATCCTCAGCTGCCACGACCTCTCCCGTTCCTACGACATCCGTCCGTTGTTCGAAGGCTTGTCCTTCGCCATCGAGGAAGGCGAGCGCGTCGCGCTGATCGGACCGAACGGTTCCGGCAAATCGACGCTGATGCGCATCCTTGCCGGGTTGGAGCAGCCGGATGAAGGCGAACGCGCGGTGGCGCGTGACCGCACGATGGTCTATCTGCCGCAGCAGGATCGTTTTGAGGAAACGACGCCGCGCGCGGTGTTGCTGGCCGCAGTGCCCAAGCACCTGCCTGAGCACCAGCACGACGCCATCGCCGCCGCTGCGCTGACCAAGGCGAGTTTCACTGCTGAACTGGCAGATCGTCCAGTCGATCAGCTGTCCGGTGGTTGGCGCAAACGCTTGGCGATCAGCCGCGCGCTGATGCAGGCACCGGATCTGTTGCTGCTCGACGAGCCGACCAACCATTTAGACATCGAAGGCATCTGGTGGCTGGAGCGCACCATGGCGTCGCTGCGCACCACCGTGGTCCTGGTCAGCCACGATCGCACGTTCCTTGAACGCGTCGCCACGCGCGTGATCGAACTGAACAAAGCCTATCCTGGCGGCAACTTCAGTTCGTACGGCCCGTACAGCACCTTCCTAGAAAAACGCGCCGAGTTCATCGCCAACCAGAACAGCCGACAAGAGGTGCTCGACAACCAGGTACGCCGTGCGATCGACTGGCTGCGCCGTGGACCGAAGGCGCAAACGGTCAAGGCCGCCGCACGCATCGACGACGCGGAGCGCAAGATCGCCGAGTTGTCGGAGCTGAAGTACCGCAACGCCCAGCACAAATCCGCCGCCATCGACTTCACCGCCAGCGGACGTCGCACCAATGACCTGGTGGTGTTGTCGGAAGTCTCCAAGTCGCTCGGTGGCCGGCCGTTGTTCCGCGACCTGACCATGACCTTGTCGCCGGGCATGCGCTTAGGGCTGCTCGGCCTCAACGGCAGCGGCAAGACGTCGCTGTTGAAAGTGATCGCCGGAAAAATCGAAGCGGACGCGGGCAAAATCAAACGCGCCTTTGAACTGAAGATCGTTTACTTCGAACAGACGCGTGCGGCGCTCAATCAGACGCAGACCTTGCGCAAAGCGCTGTGTCCGACCGGCGATACGGTGATGTTCCGTGACCGCGGTATGCACATCGCGTCGTGGGCGAAACGGTTCCTATTCCGTCCGGAACAGCTCGATCTGGAAGTGTCGAAACTCTCCGGCGGTGAACAGGCGCGCGTGCTGATCGCCGACCTGATGCGCAAGCCCGCTGACCTGTTGATCCTCGACGAACCGACCAACGACCTCGACATCCAATCGCTGGAAGTGCTCGAAGAAAATCTCTGCGATTTCCCAGGCGCGTTGGTGATGGTCACCCACGACCGCTTCCTGCTCGACCGCGTGTCGAACTGTCTGCTCGCCCTGGATGGCAGCGGCAGCGCCGACCAGGTCGCCGACTACGCCCAGTGGGAGGACTTCGCCAAACGCCGGGAAGAACAACGCGTCAGCGCGGCCATCGCCGCCACCGCGCCGGTGAAAAATGTCGCGGCGAAACCCGCAGCCAATCCGTCAAAAGGGCTGTCGTCGAAAGAGCGTCGCGAGTTGGAAGGCATGGCCGAGAAACTCGCCGCCGCCGAAGCGGCGCTCGCCGCCGTTGATACGCGCCTGAATGATCCGGCGGTCACCAGCGATCCGGATGCGTTGGAGAAAGCCTGCGCCGATCTCGCCGAAGCCCAGACCGGCGTCGACGCGGTGTATGCGCGCTGGCAAGAACTGGAAGCGCGCGCGAACGCCTGACGCCTCTGGAGCACGTGCGATCCCTTGGGAGCGGCGAGCAGCGGCGAGCCCCAGCTCGCCGAGCCTTTTTCGATTACCACGTTCGTGAATGCCCGTAGGTGCCCGCGCTTATCGCTCGGCGAGCTGGAGCTCGCCGCTCCCAGGGGTGCTCGTTGTGCGCAGGGTGTCCGTTGCTCATGCGGTCGTTAGTATGCACTGTGATCGCATGATCCGCCGTTTGAACCTCATCGCCATGATGCTGATAGTCGTTTCGTCGACGCTCTTCGCCGTCGACGCGCAGCAACGCGCCCTCGACGCTGCGCAGGTACTCGCGCGCACGCCATCGCCGGCGATGCACGTCGCTCTTGGCGATCCCGTCGTTGTCGACGTGCGGCTGCAGGTCGACATCAACGCTCCACGGCTGGAAGCCAAACGTTGGCAGTTCGTCGTCGCCGGACCCGCCACGGTTCCAGGACAACGCGTGCTCGCCAATGAACTGGTGCCGGCGGGAAAGAAATCCCAAGACCGCTCTGTGTGGCGGCGTCCACTGCTGATCGGCGAACTCGACGCCGGCAAACGCCAAGCGCAGAAGGCCACCAGCCACTGGTCGATGCGTCTCGAACTGCGCAGCCGCACGTTGATGGACGGTGCTGGCGCTGAGACGCTGCCCGCGCTGCCCGCTACCGAGCGCGCCGCGGCACTCGCCAGCAACACCATCAGCGACTGGACCAGTGAGGCGTTCCAACGTGGACTCGACAGCGCTGGCCTGCGCCCGCGCGCTGGCGAACACGCCCTCGCCTTCGCCCGCCGCGTGCTGCACCACGTGCGCAGCCTGCGTTACGCCTACACCAACGACCTGGATCGCTGCGCCTCCGCCGTGCTCGCCAACGGCGCGAGCGATTGTGGCGGCCTCGGTGGCCTGACCGTCGCCACCCTGCGTGCCGCCGGCATTCCCGCGCGTCTGCTGGTCGGCCGCTGGGCGAAAAGCGCAGACCCCGCCGAGCTGCTCGAAGGCCTGCCCTACCGCCAATGGCACGTAAAGCTGGAGTTCCACCTCGACGGTATCGGCTGGATCCCCGCCGACGCTTCCGTCGGCATGAACGATCCCGCTGCCTGGTTCGGCGTCCAAAACGCTGATTTCGTCGTCATGCACGTCGACCCGGTGGTGAAGGTCGACACCTTGTTCGGCGAACGCGAGCTGACCTGGGCGCAGGGCGTCGCCTTCTGGGTGAAGGGCGGCGGCGACTTTGAGCAGATGGTGGTCGACGAGCAGTGGATGGTAACGCCGGTGAAGTGATGCCTTTCCCTGGGGGCGCGGACTTCAGTCTGCGCGGCCTTTGGGAGAGATGGACAAGATTGCGCAGACTGAAGTCCGCGCCCCCAGGGAAAGGCATCACTTCACCGGCGTTACCATCCACTGCTCGTCGACCACCATCTGCTCAAAGTCGCCGCCGCCCTTCACCCAGAAGGCGACGCCCTGCGCCCAGG
>JANPLC010000461.1:0-5680 GCA_031426335.1 Planctomycetota bacterium | reverse complement strand
TGCCAATGGCGGTGCAGCACCATGCTCCACAGATGCAGCGCGAGGTCATAAGCGAGTTTGCCCAACAGCAGCAGCAGGATCCACGCGTGGATCTCGCCACCGGCGATGAGGTAGACCGCCAGCAGGATCACCGCCAGCAGGCCATACAGCGGCAGCAACAGGTCGACGGTTTTCACCAGCAGGTGGTAGGTGCCGAGCCGTCCACAGGCCGGATTGCCAACCATGCCGCGATGGCGCACCATGGTTTCGATGAAGCCGGCGAACCAGCGCGTGCGCTGGCGCAGGAACTGCCGCACGGTCCCAGGTGCGTCGGTGATCGCGCGTGCATCGCTGATCACCACCGCGCCGAGTACGTGGCCGCGTTTCGCCGCCGCATCGTGCAAGCGGAAGAGCAGCTCGTAGTCCTCGGCTTTGCTCAGTGGGTCGAAACCACCGACTTCCTCCAATAAGGGGCGCCTGAACACCGCGAACGCCCCCGAAACCAGCACCAGCGTACGGTCACGCATCCAGCCCATGCGCCAGAGATAACTGCGGCGGTACTCCAGACGTTGGAAGATGGCGAAGAACCACGTCGACCAGCCGTGCTGACAGAGCGGACGCAGCACACCACAGGCGACCTCCACCGCCGGATCGCTGAAACTGCGCCGCACCGCGTCGAGCGCACCGGCATCCGGCAAGGTGTCGGCATCGATGGTCATCACCACCGGCGCGGTGGTCAGCGTCAGCGCAGTGTTGAGCGACCGCGCCTTGCCGCGATTCACCTGCCGCTGCACCCGCAGCCACGGATGGCTGGGACTGTGCGCGAGGTCACCTTCCCACACCAGCGCGTAGGTTTGCTGCAACCACGCCAAGGTGTCGTCCGTCGAGCCATCATCGACCACCAAGACCTCATCGCCGGTACGGACCTGACGCGCGAGTTCGGCCAAGGTCGCCGGCATGCCGCTGCGCTCATTGCGTGCGGCGATCAACACCGCCAGCGCGGGAAACTCCCCCTGTTGCAACGTGGGTGTCGCCATCAGCACGGCCCGCCGGCTGCTGGCGAACAACCGCCCGGTGAGCCAGCTCTCGTAGGCGACATACGTGATGCCGACCAGCCACGACCACGGCTGCGGCAGCAGGAAGGCCGCCGCGGCCACCGCCAGCAACAGGGTCAGCACCAAGGAGAACAACCACCAGAAACGCGCCCCACCAGCGGCAGTGGGAAGCATGACCGTGCCAGCCGTCTCCATGCGGACAGTGTGGGAACAACCGTGAAGGTTTGGAGTGGTGAAGTCCGCTGCTGATGTCGCGGTGGATGACCCTGAATGGAGCCCTTGGCAGAACGGTCGCACTACGGTAGGTCCCACGTCCCCCAGGAGCATCACCATGGCCACCCACGCCGACGCCGACCTCATCCTCAAACTCTACGACCTCCGCCGCGAGAGCGTCTGCCGCGAGGCGCGCAAGTTCTTCGCCAGCTGGATGCCCACGGACGCGGACGAAGTGAAGAAGGTCGGCTCAGATCCGAGCTGGACCAACAACGCCTACACCCGCCAGAGCACCACCTATTGGGAGATGGCGTTCTCCATCGCCAACGAAGGCGCGATCGACGCCAACCTCTTCGCCAAGAACTGCGGCGAAGGCCTGTTGTTCGCCGTCAAATGCCAGTGGCTGAAGGCCAAGTTCCCGGGCGAGTGGACCCGCACCATGGCCGAGGCAGAAGCCTTCATCGCCAAGAACGAAGCGGCGAAGAAGAAGGCGGAGATGTTCAAGGGGCGGTTTACTTGGTGATGATTTGAAGTCCCGCAGGGACAACCCGACGAAAGCCCGGGGTGAAACCCCGGGTACCATCGAGCATAAATGACAAGCCCTGCAGGGGCGGCGGAATCTTCAACGATTCCGCCGCCCCTGCGGGGCTTGTCCATTCATCCGCCAGATTCCCGGGGTTTCACCGGTTTCACCCCGGGCTTTCCTCGGGGCGCCCTTCGGGCTCAGCAAAAAGAATCCTGTTCAGACCGAGTGGCAGTAATCACGAATCGCCGGATAGAGCGCGCGGAAGCGCTCAGCGATCTTGGCGTACTCTTTCACTGCTTTCTTGTCCGGCGTGAAGATCTTCACCACCGGACCAGGCGCGCAGGCCTGTTTGATCGACACACCGCATGCACCTACCAGCGCCAGTCGTGCACCGCCCAACGCAGGACCCGCGTCGGCACCTTCGCGCAGGACAATGCGCGCATCACAGACGTCCGCGAGGATCTGCATCCACACATCACTACGTGTGCCGCCGCCGGTGACGGTGGCTTCTTTTACCGTGGTACCAGCAGCGCGGATCAGGCGTAGCGATTCGGCGAGGCCGAAGCTGATGCCTTCGAGGACCGCGCGCGTCAGGTGCTTCTGCGTGTGCATGCGCGTCAATCCAATGAAAGCGCCACGCGCCTGCGCATCGCACAGCGGCGTGCGTTCGCCGGTGAGGTACGGCAGGAAGGTCAGGCCTTCAGCGCCACGTGGTGCATCGCCAGCGGCGGTGCACAGAGCACCGAAGTCGACACCTGGGGCGCAGGTGTCGCGGTACCACTGGAGTGAACCAGCAGCCGACAACATCACACCCATCTGGTGCCAAGTTTTGGGCAACGCGTGGCAGAAAGTGTGCAAACGACCGTCTTTTTCCGGGCTGTAACCTTTGGTGGTGGTGAATACCACGCCGCTGGTGCCGAGCGAAATGGTGGTCTGTCCTGGCGAAGCACAGCCGGCGCCGACAGCGCCAGCGGCTTGGTCGCCAGCGCCACCAACAACCGGCACACCAACCGGAATTCCTAGTTCGGCCGCAGCCGCTGCGGTGACGGTGCCGCCGATCTCGGTGCCCTCGATCAAGCGACCAAGGTAGCTCTCATCGATGTTGCAGACTTTCAGCATCTTCGCCGACCAGCGGCGCTTGGCGACATCAAGCAACAACATGCCGGCGCCGTCGGACATCTCAGCGACTTTTTCGCCGGTGAGGCGCAGACGCAGGTAGTCCTTCGGCAGCAACACGGTGCGCACGCGCTTCCAGTTCTTGGGTTCGTGTTTTTGCACCCACAGCAACTTCGGGGCGGTGAAGCCGACCAGCGCGCGGTTGCCGGTCTCTTTGATGACGCCTGGGAACTTCTTGTGGATCAGATCGCACTCGGCCTGGCAACGACCGTCGTTCCACAGGATCGCCGGACGCACCACCTGATCATCGGCGTCGAGCAGCGTCGCGCCGTGCATCTGGCCGCCGATGCCGATGCCCTCGATGATTTCGTTCGGGCACTTCGCCACCACGGCCTTCACTGAGACCACCAGGCCCTTCCACCAATCGTGCGGATCTTGTTCGCTCCACAGCGGCTTGGGCGTGGACAGCGGATACTCCGCAGTTGCTGCCGCGAGGATCTTGCCGTCGCGTGAAACGAGAACGGTCTTGCAGCCAGAAGTACCGAGGTCGATGCCGAGGACAGCCATGGGATTTTTCCTGAACGTGGTGAAGAGGCGCGCTAGCTGCGCCAGACTTGCAGATAATTCAAGTCGCAGCTCGGTAATGAACACCGCGTGAAGTGACACCCGCGATATCCAGGCCGGGATATATCCGGAACGGAACTGATGCACGCGAGGCGAGAACGACGAATCAAGACAGCACAGAGCCCACAAACAACACGGAGGAGAACGCTGCTCGCTCCTCTGTGATCTCTGTGGACTCGTTGATGAAGCGGTCGGATTTTCCGGTCAAACTCAATGCGTCGGGAGATTGGTCGGCGCGCTCTGCTTGGCGATCTTGACCGTCAGCGGGTCCTTGGACGACGAGGCGGTCTTCGCCGCGCGCGCCGCGATCAGGCGCTTCGCCTCTTTCGACTTGCGGCCCTTGGGCGTGATGGTGTCCCAGCGATCGATGAAGCCGTCCTTCAGATCCTTGTAACGCTGGATCGAGTCGAGAATTACGCGGTGGGCGACCAAGCGGTCTTCCCAGCCATAGGTGTCCGACTTCTTGCCTTCGAGGTCTTTGTAGATGTTGAAGAAGTAGTCGACCTCAGCGAGGTAGTGGCTGGCGAGGTGCTGCAGGCCGTGCACTTCGCGCATGCGCGGATCGCTGACGGGCACGGCAAGGATCTTGTGATCAAGGCCCATGTCGTCGCGCATGATCAGCACGCCGAGCGGGCGCACTTCGATCAGACAGCTGGTGAACGTCGGGTGTTCAACGATGACGACGACATCGAGCGGATCGCCGTCTTCGGCGTGGGTCTGCGGAATGAAGCCGTAGGCACCTGGGTAATGCACCGGGCTGTAGAGCGTGCGATCAAGGCGAAAAACGTTCAGTTCCTTATCGTATTCATATTTGTTCGATGAGCCCTTGGGGATCTCGATCACCGCATTGATGATGTTCGGGATTTCAGGGCCCGTCGGCAGTTCCAGATAATTCGTCATGCATTCCTCGGCGTGGACGTGCGACCGTACTGAGGTCAGACCACCTCGCAACGCGGTGACGCCCAACAACTGAGACACTTGCGATGGGTGAACTGGTTCACTGCCGCCGCGCACATCGACGGATCGGCGCTTTCGCTAGCATAGCGGGCGGAGATACAGCATCGCGAGGCCTCTCCAGCCACCTTAGGCGCCTATTCCTTGTTCTTCTGCGAGGCTCAAGGCCTTGCCCGCACGCACCTTCGCCAGTGAGTGAAATACGTGAATTGCCCTCAATGAAAGCGGTTCCATAAAGTTCTAGGAGTTTCGCGAGCGGCCCTAGCATCCGTCCCACCACCCGACCAGCACCCACGCGGAGCTCCCATGGCCAAGTCCCTCACCCCCTTCTTCAAAGACATTCCGGCGATCCGCTATGAAGGCCCGGACAGCGACAATCCGCTCGCCTACAAGTGGTTCGACGCCAACAAGAAGGTCCTCGGCAAGCCGATGAAGGACTGGATGCGCAACGCGGTGTGCTACTGGCATACGTTCCGCGGCACCGCGCTCGACATTTTTGGACCGGGCACTCTGGTGCGTCCGTGGGAAGACGGCACCAACTCGCTCGACATGGCACTCAAGCGCACCGAAGTGGTCTTCGACTTCGTCACCAAACTCGGTGTCGAGTACTACTGCTTCCACGACCGCGACGCCTCGCCGGAAGGCAGCGACGTGAGCGAGACCAACAGCAACCTGTGGGCAATCGCTGAGAAGCTGAAGTCGCTGCAGAAGGCCACTGACGTGAAGCTGCTGTGGGGCACGGCGAACATGTTCAGCCACCCGCGCTACAGCCAGGGCGCGTCGACCAGCCCCAACGCCGATGTCTTCGCGCACTGCGCGAATTCGGTGAAGGAAATGCTCGATGTGAGCAAGTACCTCGGCGGCGAGAACTACGTCTTCTGGGGCGGCCGCGAAGGTTACAACACGCTGCTCAATACTGATATGGGCCGCGAAGCTGACCACGCCGCCAAGTTCTTCCACATGGCGGTCGATTACGCCAAGAAGATCCGCTTTGGCGGCCAGTTCCTGATCGAGCCGAAAGCCTGCGAGCCGACCAAGCACCAGTACGACTTCGATGCCGCGACCGTGCTCGGCTTCCTGCGCAAATTCGGCCTTGAAAAGCATTTCAAACTCAACATCGAGCAGAACCACGCGACCCTTGCGGGCCACGACTTCTGCCACGAACTGGCGGTGTGCAACGCCAGCGACGCGCTCGGCTCGATCGACTCGAACC
>JANPLC010000460.1:0-32789 GCA_031426335.1 Planctomycetota bacterium | reverse complement strand
TTGAGAATGGCACGCATGAGTTCCACTGGTGTCATGCTGGCAACAGCGGCGCCAGTGCCGGTGTGGCAGCGTCCACCGCGCGTTATCGACATCTGTAGGACTCCGCACGTGCACGCGTCGGTCTTGCACGTCAGCGGCGCTCCCCGCATAGTCCGCCACCACGCAGGAGGATTCATGGACTCGCACGACAACGAAACCGCCCCAGCACCTGGCAACGGCCTGGCCATCAGTGCGCTCGTCCTGGGCGTGCTTGGCTTGGTGCTCATGCCCCTCGCCATCGTCGCGCTGGTGCTCGGCATCATCGCGCTGACCAAAGGCCAGAGCAAAGGTCTGGCCATTCCCGGTGTCGTGCTTGGTGGTCTGGGCACGTTGCTGCTACCGTTCTTGATCATCGCGGCGATTGCCATTCCCAACCTGCTGGAAAGTCGCGTGATGGCGAATGAAGCGGCCGCCTCTGCCGGCCTGAAATCAGGAGTCTTTCCCAGTCAGATCCAGTTCCAGGCCGGTGGCTATTTCGATGAAAACAAGAACGACGTCGGTGAAAACGGCTTCTTCACCGAGATGAGCGGGGTAGAAAAGATCCCAGGGCAGGAAGACCTTCGCCTGTCGCTGCTCACCGGGACTTGGAATACCAACGAACCACTGATGTACGGCTACCGCTTCGCGCTCTACCTGCCGGATGGCGCTGGCGCCGCGTCATCGCGAGCCGCCATCACCGACCATTCGCCGGAAGCGATTAAGGCGCGTGAGAACCACTGGATCGCTTATGCGTGGCCGGAGCCTTGGGGCCAGAACGGTCGCCGGGCCTTTGCCATTTTGCCCAACGGCACGGTGCTGAGCACCAAGCCATCCGCGACCGGCGGCAAGCCGGCATGGAATGCCGCGTTCAGCGACGGTTGGGGTTCGCAACCGCCAGCCGAGTGGACTCCGCATCGTCGCTGAGGGGTACGCTCGCGTTCCGCTTTTGGGGAGTGACCATGAAGTTTCGTTGTCGTGCGTGGTTTTACCGTGTTGTTGTTGCCGGATGGTTGCTGATTGCCCCGTCATTCGCCGGCGAATCACCGGCCTGGGTTGCAGATCTGCGCACCGCGGTGGCGGTGGAACTCGCGGCTGACGCGTTGCCACTCAAACACGTCCAACCTGCGATCGAAGTCACCAGCACCTACGATCCCGCCAACGGTCGCATGCACGGCAGCATGCGCGTGGGATTCAACAATGATGGCACCGAACCGTGGAGCGATGTCGGCTTCGTCCTGCACGCCAACAACAGTCGCTCCTACGTCGGCACCGGCATCACCATCACAGCCTCGCGCGTCGAAGGCCGCGTGGTCGAGCCGCAGATGGTTGCTGATGGGCGTGGCGTGTTGCTGCCGTTGGCGAAGCCGCTGGCCCCAGGTGCCTGGACCACCTGCGACCTGGAGTTCACCACCACGATTCCGGAAGAAGGCGGCCGCGCCGGTTTGCTGACCCGCAGCGCACATGGCCATCACCTCTATAGTTGGTTGCCGGAACTGGCTGTGCGGCGCGGTGGCTGGGATTTTCCCGCGTTGGTGCCGTATTCCGATCCGTCGTTCGTGCGTGCGGCCGACTACCGTTGGCGGTTGACGCTGCCAGCTGGTTGGACGCTGGTAGCCAGCGGGCTAGAGGCGCGGCAGGCCGACGGCACGTGGTTGGTGTTATCACCACGCACGCGCAATTTGGTGGCGTGGGTCAGCGATCAGCCGGTCGAGGTCATGCGCCTGACGCCGCCCAGCGGCCCGGACGTGCGCGTCGCCTTCATCGGCAAACACACGGTGCGTGCGGCGTTCTGCGCCAGCGTCGCACGTGATGCGCTGACCATCGCCAGCGAGATGTTCGGCGCGTATCCGCGGCGCAGTTACGACATCGTCTTCGCCACGTTTGCGCTGCAGGTCGGTGGCATGGAGGCGAGTGGCATGACCTTCCTGCACGAACCACTATTCGCCAAGCTCAACTGGCGAGGCAAAGATCCGCTTACTGATCAAGAGAACTCCCTGCTGCATGCTACCATCCATGAAGTGCTGCATTCGTGGTGGTACGATCAGGTTGGCAACGACACGCATCATGAGCCGTGGCTCGACGAACCACTGACGGAGTGGAGCACGTGGTACGTGATGGAGCGCCTGCGTTCCAAGGACACCATGCAGATGCTGGTCGGCACGCGCTTGCCGGCGATGATGGCGATTGCTCAAAACCTCGCGCCGCTCAACAGCGCCGGCGACCGTATGAGCGACATGCAGTTCGGCGTGCTGCTCTATTGCCGTGGTCCGTTGATGTACGCCGCGCTGCGCGAGGAAGTCGGCGACGAGGCGTTCTTCGCCGCGTTACGCACATGGTATCGCGAAAACTCTGGCGACGTGGTCACGCGTGCCGATTGGGATCGCATGATTCTCTCGCTGTTGCCGGAAGAACGTCGCGCGGCGTTCCTGCAGAGTTGGGTCACCGGCATTAATGATCCAGTCCCGGCGGCGATGGACCAGGTGTTGAAGAGTGGTCAGGCGCCGACCATTCGGGAGCAGGTGGAAAGCGAACGGGCGAAAGGGAAACCGGCGCCAGACAAAGCGCCCGCGCCAGTTCCGTCGCCCGCGTCGCCCGTGGTTCCGTGAGCCGCAGGGAGATACTGCACGCCGTCTGTCCGCCTCGCCCACCGGTGGATCCCGCGGATGAACCACCCAGCGCATGAAGTCCGCGTGAAAGACGCGCGAGCGCGCCGGTAACGCCGTTAAACACTTCCTGCACTTTCGACTTTTGCGCCACCCCCCAGTATCTGAAACGGCCAGCAGCGCCCTCAGGAGCAAACTATGTCGGCGATCAACTTCATCGGTGGCGAAAAAGGTGGCGTGGGCAAGTCGGTGGTGTCGCGCCTGGTGGCGCAATACCTTATCGACCATCAGGTGCCGTTCGTCGGGTTCGATACCGATCGTTCGCATGCGACCTTCAGCCGGTTCTACGGCGCGTATGCCGCGCCGACGGTGATCGATGACTACGCCAGTCTCGATCGCATCGCCGAAGCCATCAGCGAGGAGCCGACGCGCCAGGTGGTAGTCGATCTCGCCGCCCAGACCATGCCGCCGCTGTCGCGCTGGATCGAGGACTCGGGCCTGCTCGAACTGCTCGCTGAGGAGAAGATTCCCGTGCGCTTCTGGCACGTGATGGATGACGGGAAGGACTCGCTGTCGCTGCTCAGCAGTCTGCTTGCCACCTACGGCTCGTCGGTGTCCTACGTAGTTGTGCTCAATCACGGCCGTGGCGCCGACTTCCGCGCCTTCAACGAATCTGAGGCCAAGCGTATGGCGCTGGCGCACGGTGCGACCATCGTCGAATTGCGTCGTCTGCACGAAGCATCGATGCGCAAGATCGATCGCTACGACACCAGTTTCTGGGCGGCGCTGAACCACCGCGGCGGCGAACAGGGTCTGGGACTGCTCGAACGTCAGCGCGTGAAGGTCTGGCTGGCGAAGACGTATGAGGACTTCGGGCGTCTGTTGGGAAAGACTGCGAAGGCCTAGGGTCCCGTTGTTCTTCGGGTCTTCGTAGCTTCGTGGTGAATACCCTGGGTTTCGATCGCCGGATAGCGGTTGAGTTGCCGCGCAGCCGGTCGAGTGTCCGCCGACCCGGAGACCGCCCATGTTGCGTTATTTAATCGTGCTGCTGGTCTGTTCATTGGTCATCACCGCATCCAGCGTAATCGCAGGTGAAGATAAACCGGCCGCGCCCAAACCGCCGCCCGTGGTGTCGCCACAGATCCAGGCCGATCGCAGCGTGACCTTCCGCATCAAGGCACCGCAGGCCAAGGAGGTTGTGGTGCATGGTCAGTGGGCGAAAGAACCACTGGTGATGAGCAAGGGCGAGCACGACGTGTGGAGTGCGACCAGCGCGCCGATCCCGTCGGGCGTCTGGGAATACAGCTTGGCGGTGGATGGCGTCGCGATGATCGACCCAGGCAACAGCGCGATCAAGCCGATGCGTGAACCGCGCACCAGTATTTTGACCCTGACCAGTTCACCCGCGGCGCCGTGGGATTTTCAGGATGTGCCGCATGGCACCGTGCACAGCCACGTCTACCAATCGCAGGCGTTCAACGCCCCGCGTGAAGTGGCGATCTATACTCCGCCGGGTTACGAATCATCGACCACGGTATATCCGCTCCTGGTGCTGCAACACGGCTCGGGCGATAACCAAGCGACCTGGATGGCGCATGGCAAGGCGCACTTCATTTTCGATAATCTTATCGCCAGTAAACGCGCCGTGCCGATGGTCGTGCTGATGCTCAATGGCCACGCGCCAGTCGCCGTGCGCTCCGAGGATCCGGCGGAGCGTTGGCGGCAGTCACTGGAAGGCTTCCGCAAGGAGCTGGTCGAGGATGCCCTGCCGCTGGTGGAACGTCTCTACCGCGTGGAGAAAAAGCCGGAGCAACGTGCCATCGCCGGCCTGAGCATGGGTGGCGGCCAAGCGCTTGGCACCGGTTTGACGCTCGACGGGTTTGGCTGGATCGGGGCCTTCAGTGCCGCTGCGCCGCCTACGCCGATGATCGAGGGCGCCCTAGCGGACGCGGCCCAAACCAATGCTCGCCTGCGCCTGTTGTGGATTGCCATCGGCAAGGACGACTTCCTCCTGAAGCGCAATGAGGAGTTCATCGCTCTGCTGAAGGACAAGGGCATTCGCCACGAGTACCTGCTGACCGAGGGGGGGCACTCCTGGCCGGTGTGGCGTCAGTACTTGGTGGATTTCATCCCCAGGCTGTTTGTCGCGGCGCCGTGATCCGGTTGGGATGGGCGTGTCCGCATCAACCCCGTGCAGCGGGCGAAACCGCTGTTAGCTTGGCCAGCGACTCTCGTCTTATGACCGCCCTGGGAGGTTCCATGTTGCCACGTTCCCTCACCGCCCTGCTCCTGTCCGTCCTGTGTGCGGGCGTGCTGACCGCCGCGCAGCCGGCCGTGGGTTCGCCCGCGCCGGAGTTTGGCGGCAAACAGTTCCTCAATCTGCCGGCGACCATGAGTTCGCCGGTGACGCTGGCCTCGCTGCGTGGCAAAGTGGTGGTGCTCGACTTCTGGGCCACCTGGTGTGGACCGTGCGTGGCGTCGATCCCGCACCTCATCGAGCTGCATAACAAATACGCCGACCAGGGGCTGGTGATCATCGGTCATACCGACGCCAGCAGCACCAACCTCGAAGCCTTCATCAAGGCGAAGAACATGCCGTACCTCATCAGTGTCGGCGCCGACATCGGTGATGCCTACGGCGTTACCGGCATCCCGCAGGTCTTCGTCATCGATCCAGATGGCAAGATCGCTTGGGGCGGACACCCAGCGGGCCTGGAAGAGAGCGTCATCACCACGGCGCTGAAGAACGTGCGCCTCTCCGCCAGCCCTGCACCTCGTTTCGCCAAACCTGCCACCGCGGAAAAAGTCGCGCGTGCGGAACAAAGCATCAGCATGGGCAAGGTTGGCGCGGGCGTGAAGGTGTTGGAGAAGCTCGCTGACGACAAGGACGCCGGCACCGCCGCGTCGGCCAAGGCCAGCCTTGAGGTCATCACCGCTTTGAAGGACAAGATCGACAGCGAGATCGCCAAGCTGCGCACCGCGGGCGACGTCTACGCCGCGGCCGAACTCGCCGCCAGCGTCGCGATCAGCTACGCCGGTCACGACGAGGGCAAGGCCTATCAGGGCCAGGCCGCCGAGCTGAAAAAGGATCCGGGGTATGCCGCTGGCAAGGAGTTCGAAAAACTCACCGCCATCCCAGCCGAAGCCCGCAAGGACCCACGCTTTGCCAAGATGGTCGAGGGCTTCCTCAAGAAGTTCGCCACCGGCTACTACGCCGATCAAGCACGCGCCTTGAGCAAGTAGCAGCGCCTGAGCCACCGGCGGCCACGCAGGACACCGGACGCTCACACCACCGTGCGGATCCCGTTATGAGAGTGGCGGTCATGCCACTCGGGAGGGTTGCTTCATGCGCTTGTTTGCCGTGCTGTGCGTTGCGGGGTTGCAGGCGCTGTTGCACGCTACCGGCGCCGAGGAACTGCCGAAGATCGTCCAGGACCAGCTCGCGGTGGTACAGCCGGCACTCAGCAAGGCGCAGGCCGAGTACCGCAAGAAGGTCCAGGACGAGAACGCCAAACTCATCACCGTGATCCAGAAGGCGATGGAGAAGGCGACCAAGGCGGGGAAACTCGACGACGCGGTGGCGCTGAAGAACGCGCTCGAAAAAGCCAAGAGCGGCGAGTTGATCAAGCCGTGGCTGGAGCCGAGCACCACCGACCTGTTGGGCAACGACACCTCGGCTAGCGATGGTCCGGCGGTGATCACCTTCAGCACCGGCGATCCGGTCGAGCTGTTGGCGCCGAACAAACCGATCTACCACAACCGCGACTACCTCATCAGCGAGGTATCGAACGAGATGCTCGGTCTCCATTTCATGCAGCGTGGATTCAAGGAACCCGCGCCCTGCACGCTCAAGGTGCTGACCGGTGGAGTGCTGCTCATTGCGGTCGGTGATCCAGTCGACGGCTTGGATTTCCCTGGCCTGGGTTTCGAACCCACGCCTCTTTACATCCAATCACCCACCGGACGCCACGTCATCGTGCGCAAGAACGTGCGCACCGGCGAGAGCATCACCTTGCCGCCAAGCGCGAAGGTGAATTCCTTCCCGATCTTCAAGGCTCGCCAGCCGTAACCGAGCAGATGTCGGTGCGCTAACTCCGATAGATCAGTCGCGGTAACGCTCCGCCAACTGCGCAATGTAGGCTGCGACATCACGGAACTCGGTGTCGCTCAGATCGCTGGCGACCAGGTGCATCTTGGTGCCTTCCTCATCGGTCAGCGATCCGCCGCGGATGCCGGCGCGGAATTTCTGCAATTGCGCAACCAAGTACCAATCCTGCAGCCCGGTTAGCGGCGCGGCCTTGAACGCCAACTCGCCGCCGCCGTTGTAACGGTGGCACGGCATGCAGCGCTCCTCGAAAGTCTCGCGGCCAGGGGCGCCATCACCACCAAGCGTGTTGCGGGTGGGATGGCGCTCCATTGCGGCCACCGTGGAGGCCAGCGTGGAAATCTGTGCTTCATCCAGCAGTCGTGCGATGGCGTGCATGCGTTGTCCGTCGGGATCGGCGGGATTGGTGCCCCGGACATTGCTGCGAAATTTCTCAAACTGCTCAGTCACGTACCATGCCGGCAGGCCAGCGATCGAAGGAGTGCGCAGTTCGCGATTTCCTTCGCCGCGCAATCCGTGGCAGGCGGCGCACACCGTACTGAAGGTAATCGGTGAACCGGGCGGCGGCAGTGGCGGTGCGATCACGGTTGCCGGCGGCGAGGCAGCAGATTCCTGACGATCACCACAGCCTGAGAACGCCACCGCGACCACGACCAGCACGGCGATCACCAGGCGCGTGAGCATCATGCGTTGAAACCGAACAGCCGCGCTGCCGTTGCACCCATGATTTGATCCTGCTCGGTGCGGCTCAGATGAGTGAGATATCGTCGCGCACGTTCCTGATCCGCACGGCACGTGCTGGGAGTCGACGTGCTGCTGAATGCGCCACCCCATACCATGCGTTCCGCGCCATAGGAGGCGGTGAGCGCGCGAATCGCAGGCGAGAGATCGCGATGCGGATACTGCGTCACCTCGCTGAGCGCAGACAACTTGACCACGGTGTTGGGCTTGTCGGCCCAGCGCACGATCACCTCGTGCTCATCAAGGGTTCCCTGCAGCGGCCGTCCGAGGTGATCGATGATCACCGTGGTCGAACGGAATTCATCGATCAGGGGCTCAAAACCCGGCGCATATCGCGGTTCGAAATGGATCTGCATCGCCAAGCCCGCATCGGCGGCGGCTCGCCACAAGGAGCGCAGTTCTGGTTTTCCAAACGGCGGCAGGCGTCCTGGCGCATACGCATGGATCCGCGCGGCGATCAGCGGCGCACGTTTTGCCAGCGCGGCGAGCGCGGCGGGTGCTGTCGGATCGTCAGCGAAAAAGAGGCACGTGCCCTTGAATCGCCCGGCGCCGACGGCCAGACAATGCTCCAAGTACCGGTGGTCGTCCTGATATGGTTCCGGATGGACGATGATCGCGTGCGCGACTCCGGCGCCGTCCATACACGCGAGTAACTGTTCCGGCGTCGCCGCTGTAGTCGGGCGGTAGGGGGCACGGGTATGGAAAGGAAACCGCGCATCATCCGGCGCAGCGAAACAGTGGACGTGGGTGTCAACGATCATGGAAGAAGACTCCGCGCGCGTTGACGTGCAGGCCGGCAACAACGCCGTGCCCACCGCGGCGCCGGCCAACGTCAGCAGGTGACGACGGCTTAGCACTGTCTGACCGGGCGTGGCTGGATTCATTCAATGCGATAAAGGCTGGTCTTGGTGCGCACGATCAACGCCTTGCCCACCACCGCCGGACTGGCCATGCAGCCATCGGCGAGCGTATTGGTGGCGAGGACCTTGAAGGTTGCGCCGGGCTCGACCACGGTGGCTTTGCCGCGCGCGTCGAAGAAATACATCCGCCCATCGGCCAACACCGGTGACGCGGCGAAGTCCGCACCGATGCGTTCTTTATAAATCTCCTTGCCGGTGGCGAGGTCGAGGCACAGCAGGATGCCGCTGTCGTTGACCACATAAACCCGGCCATCGAGCAAGATCGGCGATGACTGCGAGAGTGACGGGAACTTCACCTTCCAGGCGACGTGGCTGGCGCTGACGTCGCCCTTGGCGCCATCCAGCCGCAGGCCCCACACGCTGGAGGTGTTGAAGGCGGTATTGAACACCAGCATCTTGCCGTCGCTTACCGCCATGGTCGCGTTGGAATAGCCGGTGAAATCCACGTGCCAGAGATCCTTGCCGGTAAGGGGGTCCTGCGCGTACAGCCGTTCTGCGCCGTTGACGATCGCCTGATCGACACCGCCGACGTTCACGATCAGCGGCGTACTGAAACACTTGCGGCTATCGGCGGCGACTTTGGCCAAACGTTCAGTGGCGGAGCGCTCCTGCTTCCAGGCGATCTTGCCTGTCTTGGCATCAAGCGCGACCCCGTACTGAGCATCGATGCCATCGCAGGTCAGCAGCAGCTTGTCGCGGTAGAGCACCGGCGAACCACCCGCGCCGACCGAATGATCGACCGTGAGCTCGCGATTGGCCCACACGGTCTTGCCGGTGGCAATGTCCAGACAGGCCGTGCCCATGGTGCCGAAATGCACGAACAAGCGTTCGCCCTGCACCACCGGCGTCGGTGAGGCATGGGAATTGCGCGCGTGTTTTTTCGGCACCGCGTCGATGGTGAAGACCGTCACATCCCACACGATCTTGCCGCTCTTCAGGTCGATGCGGTAGGCATGCAGCGTACGTCCCTCGTCGAGCGCACTGGTGACGTACACCGCACCATCATCAACCACCGGCGAGGACCAGCCCTCGCCTGCGATCGGCGTCTTCCACGCGACATGCTCGGTCTCGCTCCAGGTCAGCGGCAGGCCTTTGGCGTCGGCGACGCCCTGGGCGGTGGGGCCGCGCATTTGCGGCCAGGAATCCGCCGCCGGAAGGACTGCCGCGAGGGAGAAAATCATGAGGGTGACTGGGAGGTTCATGTGCAGGACCATCAGCCTTCTCCGACTGGCTGCCAGCGTAGCCCTGGGGCGTTTGCCGCACGTGTACGCGACAAACGGGAACTGCGATCCTGGGGGACTGCACAGGGCGTGAAAAACGAGCTACCCATCTCCGCACCTCCTGTTAGGAAGCGCAGCGCGCCCCTGCTTGCACCGCTGGGCCGCCTTCCCTGGAGCCCCTATGCCACATCTCCGCCCGTTTGCCGCCCTGGCGCTCGTCATCTTGGCCGTGGTTGCCGTCCGGCTTCCCGCCGCCGATGCGCCCTCCAGCGATTGGCCGACCCAGGTCAGCAACGCCGAGCGCAATGCCGTTCTGAGTGGTTCGCTGGCGACGCGCCGGGCGCAGGTGGGGTGGAGCGTATCGCTTTCCGCCGCCGCCACCGCACCAGCCGTGGTCGATGGCCGGATCTACCTCACCCAGGTGGATGGAGCCGTGGTGTGCCTCGATGCCAACACCGGCACCCAGGTCTGGCGTCGTAGCCTGACCAAGCCTCATAGCATGACGCCGGTGACGGTGTCGAGTGACCGGCTGGTCTTCACCCGTTTCAACCACTCATCGGATTCGCAGACCATGGCGTTGGCGACTGATTCCGGCGCCACGCTGTGGTCGATGCCGGTGACGGCGCAGTGGGACACCTATGGATCACCGCTGGTGATCGGTGGTCGCGTGTTCTGCGGCGGCGGCAGCTACAGCGGGTTGTATGGCTTCGATCTTCTCAGCGGTGCCCAACTGTTTTTCAACTCCACCTTGCCGCAGGTCTCCGGTTGGTCCCCGACAGCAGCGCAGGGCGGAGTGCTCACCTGCACGGCCGGCACGCTACGTCGTCACGTCGCCACCAGTGGCGTGGTGGAACGCAGCTTAGTGTTGGCCAGCGGCGGGGTGTGGTTCAACCAGGACAATCTCGCGGCGGTCTCCGGTGAACGGGTGGTAGTGACGTCGCCTGCCGGGTTGCACTGCGTGCAACCCACCACCTTCGCGCCGTGGTGGACGGTCGCTGCAACGGGTTTCACCGGCACGCCGGTGATCACCACGAATGACGTGTTCGTTATTCAGAGCGGCATCATCCAGCGACGGTCGATCACTGATGGCAGTCTGTTGGCCAGTGCCCCCGCTCTCGATCTTGCCGGAGCCAGCGGCAGTGCATTGCTGGTGTGCGATGACGCGGTGCTGTTCTCGAAGCCGGGGCGGACCTACCTGCTGGATCGTACGACCCTGGCCATGCGCCAGACGCTGCCGGTCGGTGGCCGGGTGGCGGTCGCGGAAAGTGCGCTCTATGTGATGGATGGCACCACGCTGATGCGTCTCGACCTGGTCGATGCGACCCTGGATCCCAACGCGGTCATCACCGTCAGTAGGAATGGTGTGCCGGTGGCGGAAGGCGGAACGGTGGACGGCGAGGTCGATGTGACGGTGACGATCTCCAACGCCATCGGTCAACACGTTCAGGTCTATGGAAATTTCTTGGTGCTCAGCGCCATGGACCACGACGAGATGATCCCCACTTCTCCTTGGACGCTCACTACGCGGGTGGACACCAAAAGGTTCTTCGATGGTGAAAACCTGTTCTCCGTCCATGTGCATCCCCACAATCACCACGACGAACGCCACACCACCGACTTCACCTTCGCTACGTTCACCGTGCGGATGGCAAATGGTCTTCCCGCAGCGAGCGGTGATCAGTACCTGCCGCGTTTCCGCCCACCCACCACACCGATCCAGGTCGTACAGGGACCGACGATCGAAGGTGAGACGTGGCCGATCCTGCGCGGTGCCGGCGATCTGCTCGATGACGGAGTGGTCTATGGCGTCGATCAGTTCCCCAACCAGCCCGGACCGATTCAGATCATATCGCACCTCGGTACCTCGGTTCTGGGGCGTGCGCGCTGGCACCGGCAGGTGCCGCCGATGGGTGACCTCAGCCTGGTCGATGGTGTCGATGTGCGACCCTTCCAGGGAGACCGGCCCAGGCTGGCACGCATCGTCTACTTCTTCACCGACCGTGCCGGTCGGGCGAACTACTATGCTCCGACCCTGCTGATCCCGGCGATCTCCCCAGCGGATGCGGCTGCGGTTCCACTGCCGGTTATGCATGGCCACTTTCTCAATCTGCATGACGGCGCGCACGTGGTGGCGGATTCCGCTGCCGGGTTCACCGCCTGGGTGCGTGTGGTCAATCCGCTGCCGCACGCGAATCGCTACCGCAGCATGACGGTGTGGATCGGCAACCGCGCCGTCGCGGTCGTGCCGTTGCAACCGCATCTCGATACCATGCTGCCTGGAGCGACCAGTTGCACCTTCCCGGTCGTCATCCCCGCCAGTGAAATCAGCGGGCTGTTGGCCGCGCGTGATGCGGGTGAGAGCAGCCGCGCTTTCGCCGTGTGGTTGGATTTCAATCAGGGCGATCAGGGCCAGCAGATCGATGTCCCGAATATGCCGAACGCCGAGCACGTGCACCTCAACAGCGTGCGGCTCTCGTCGACTCCGTGGCCGTATGGTGTGGCCACGGTGCACATCGAGTCACCGTATGCAGGACAGGCCATCAGCACCCAGCCGACAGCGCTGCGTTACCGGACCTGGGGCAATCTGGCCGGTGTCGCGGGAGCGCAGGTCAGCATCGACGGCGGGGCCTTTGTCAGCGAAAGCGGTTTTGACGGAACGATGACCTTGCCGTTGCTCAGTCGTGGCAGCCACACGGTCGCCATCCGCCTCGTCGATGCGGGAGGTCAGCCGGTAGCCGGTTCTGCGACCGAGGACACCGTGGCCTTCCAGATCGCCAACCGCGCACCGCTTGGCAGTGGCGAGGGCTGGCGTGTCACCGCCGAGACGCGCTTAACGGTCAGCGCACCAGGGGTGCTGGCGAATGACAGCGATCCCGATGGCGATTCCCTGACGGCGGTGATCGGAACCGCCGCGCAGCAGGGCGTGGTGACTCTCGCAGCCAACGGCGGCTTTACCTACCAGCCGGCTTCCGGTTTTCGTGGTGTCGATCGCTTCACCTATCGCATCTCGGATGGCAGTGCCGTCAGTGGTGAGATGGTGGTCCTGCTGACGGTCGGCAGCGATGGTCGCATGGGTGTGCCGGGCGCATGGACCACGCTGGGCAACGGCCCGGGTCATGCAGGACGCATTGCTGGCAGCGTGAATGGACGTGTGCCGGTTCAGGCCTGGAACCTCGCTCCGACCGGCTCTGGCGCGACCTTGCAGGCAGTCATCGCCGACGGGCGCTTGACGAGCGGTGTATCGACCTATTTCGCGGCGGGCATGCACGCGCTCACGGTCGACTTAGCGAGCGGCGCCCAACTGTGGAGGCGCGACTTCGCCAACGGCTACAGCCTCAACGATCCGACGGTGGATGGTGGAACCATTTACCTACAGCGGGGGAATCACAGCACGGACACCCATCTGTGGGCACTTGATGCGGCGACGGGCGCTCTGCGTTGGCAAGCACCGTTCGGGGCTCAGTGGGAACGGTACCTGGCTCCCTGCGTCACCGACGGTCGGATCTACATCAACGGTGGCAGCTACGGCGGGATGTATGGTTTCCGGCAAAGTGATGGTGCCCAATTGTTCTTCAGCGGACTGGAACAGATCGACGAATGGACCCCGACCGTGCTCGAAGGACGTCTCTTTACGCACCTCCACCACCGACTGCGGCAGCACGATCCGCTGACCGGTACGGTGACGGCGAAGGTCCAGCTCGACATCGGGCAGATCGATTTTGCCGAGGCTTATCCGGTGGTTGCCGGAGACGGTGCGCTGCTGATCCGTTCCGCCGTAGCGCTGACCTGCATCGATGCCACCACCCTGGTCCGTCGTTGGCGGGTATTCGGCGAGAACCGCTACATCGGCCTGCCGGCCATCGCCGATGGTCTTGCATACATCGCGGTCAGCGGTGGTGGGATCGAAGTGCGCAGCCTCACGGACGGCACGCGTCAGGGTTCGGTCACCACCCAACCGTTGGTATCCCAACCGTTGGTCTGCGACGACATGGTGCTGGTCTCCACTCAATCAGCCACGTACTGCCTGGACCGTGCTTCCTTGGCGACGCGTTGGAGCGTGCCTGTGGGTGGTCGCTTGAGTTTGGGGCAACACCATCTGGTGGTTGCGAGCACGAGCGACACTCCACGTCTGACGGCATACCGACTCGAAGCGACCAACGTCGCTCCCGTGGCAGGTCCGGATACCGTCGTCACCAACGAAGACACGCTGGTGTCGATTCCGAACGCCACGCTGTTGGCCAATGACAGCGATGTGGATGGCAACCAGTTGACGGTGCGTGTCGTTACCCAGCCGGGGCATGGCGTCCTCACTGTGATCGGTGGCGGACACGACTACCGGCCGGAAGCGGATTGGTACGGCACCGACATCTTCACCTACGTCGCCAATGACGGTCTGGCGGACAGCCAACCGGTGACCGTCACCATTACCGTCGCCCCGGTGGAGGATGCTCCCGTCCCGCTCAAGCCGGGTCTGCTCGCGCAGTTCTTCGACTACACCACCGGCTTGTCGGTAATACCCGATCTGAGCGGACGCCAAGCCGACGTGACGCGCACCGACACGCAGATCGCCTATGCCAGCGTGTCGACGGCCTGGAGCGGCCTCCCGACGACGATGGCCGATACGTTCGCCAGTCGCCACACGGGTTGGCTCAAGATCGACGCCGCGGGCTCGTACACGTTGTTCATCAATTCGGATGACGGCTCGCGTGTGTTCCTCGACGGCGCACTGCTGATCAACAACGATGGCCTGCACGGCATGCAGGAGCGTTCCGCGACGATGGCGCTCACCGCCGGCTACCATCCGCTGCGAGTGGAGTTCTTCGAGAGTGGTGGCGGTGCGGGTCTGCAGTTCAGCTGGTCGGGACCGGGCATTGCCAAGCAGTTGGTGCCCGCCTCGGCGTTGTGGCAGGAAGACTTCGTGTCGCCGCCGTACGTGGCCGGCCTGTTGGCGGAATTCTTCGACTCCACTGCCGCGTTGTCGGTGATCCCGGATCTCACGGGACGAGTGCCCGAGGTGAGCCGCACTGATGTGCAGATCGCCTACGCCAGTGTGTCGACGGCGTGGAGTGGCCTGCCGAGTACCATGATCGATACCTTTGCCAGCCGCCACAGCGGCTGGTTGAAGATCGATACTGCCGGAGCGTATACGTTATTCGTCAGTTCTGATGACGGCTCGCGCGTGTACCTCGACGGTGCCATGGTGATCGACAATGACGGTCTGCATGGGATGCAGGAACGTTCGGTGACGCTCGCGCTCGCCGCCGGTTATCATCCGCTGCGCGTGGAGTTCTTTGAGAACGGTGGCGGTGCCGGCCTGCAATTCAGCTGGTCGGGTCCGGGCATCGTCAAACAACTGGTGCCGACCTCGGCGCTCTGGCGTCTGCCTGCGGCAGTGGCCGGCTTGCCGGCACCGTGGACTTCAACCGATATCGGTGCGGTGGGTCTCGCAGGTTCCGCCACCGGCGATGGCGATGACTTCACCATCTTGGGAAGTGGTGCCGACATATGGGGCAACGTTGATGCCTTCCAGTTCGTCCATCGTCCACTCACAACGGATGGCGAACTGATCGCGCGGGTGGTGTCGCTCGGGAACACCAACGTCTGGGCCAAAACTGGAGTGATGGTGCGGGCCAGCACCGCCGCCGATAGTGTGCATGGCATGATGGTCATCACGCCGGCGAATGGTGCCGCGTTCCAACACCGCACCACGACGGGGGGTGCCTCCAATAGCGCGACTGCTGCGGGCCGGACCGCTCCGTATTGGGTCCGCATCGTCCGGAGCGGGACTGCGGTCAGCGGTTGGACTTCACCGGATGGCATCGCCTGGACGCAAGTGGGCGTAACCGTCACTTTACCGTTGGGCGCGACCCCGGTGATCGGCTTGCCGGTAACTGCGCATGACAACGCCGTACGCTCAACCGCGGTCTTCGATCAGGTGGTGTTTGTGCCGGCCGCTGGCGGCTGAGTACTTGTTTCGTTGAGCGTGGTCATCCCTGGCATTCCGCAGATGAGCGCGTGGTGGATTGCAGGCGGTATGCCACGGGCTATCACTCCGCCCGCGGAGAAACGCCATGGGTAAGCTCGCTTACATCTGTCTGATCACGTCGTTTGTCACGCTCCTCATCGCGGTGGTCATCGTGGGGGTGACGATGAGTGGACGGATGTTTGTCTTTGGCACGCCACCAGGGGCGATCGCCGCCGGAGTGTTCGGTTTGGTGTCGATGGTCAGCGGACTCGCTGGCATCGTGCTTGCCATCCTGCATGCACGCACGGAGCGTTTTTCGGTGCCATCGCGGGTGTGTCTTGCGCTCAATGGTGTCTATGTCGGCGGCATCGTGCTGATCGTGGCCGCCGGGTTGATCATCCAGGCGCGGAAGGAAGACCAGAGCAAGGAGTTCATGGCGAAATATGAAACCAAGCGCCGCGACGAGGGGGTGGTGACGGCAAAAAAGGAGATCGACAACTTCCTGATCGCCAATCTCAAGCAGGGGGTGGTCTTCATGCCGCTGAAAAAGCTGGCCGCGTTGCCACCACTGACCTTGAGCAATGGATTAAAGATCGTTGGCGTCTACCTGCCGGAAAGTGCAGATGAGATCCGTGACGAGGAACGTTCGATCATCGACCGCGGTATGGACAAGGCGGTCGCCTCCTTGGTGGTGCATCTGGTAAAACGGAAGCAGCTAGCCGATGCTATCGCGCTGTTGGAGGCGATGGCAGAAGCCGGCGACTACACGTCCTGGAAACTCGATGACCGTTCCCTCGACGTCAAGGAACTGCGCACGGAATTGCAGTCCGGGACCTTCACTGCGGGGGATCGCTTGGAGGCGCCGTACGGCAGCGAGCAGATCGCGGGTTATCTTCAGGGATTATGACGGTCGTTCGGTGGTTGTGACGACTGGGCGATTTCGCCATGGACAGCCAGGGTGCGGCGCGAACCTCCCTGACCCATGGACTACCTCATTCGTTACGGCCACTACCTCGGCTTCATGGTGTTGTTCGCCAGTTTGGTGGCCGAGCATCTGCTGACCGCGCGCAGCATCGACGGACGCCAGGCACGCAAGCTGGCGCGCATCGATGCGATCTATGGTATCAGTGCGCTGGTGGTGGTGGTCACCGGGGTGCTGATGTTCTGTGGCTACGGCTTTGGCAAGGGGACGGCGCTGTACCTGAAGAACGGGGTGTTCCATGCCAAAGCCACGATCTTCGTGCTCATCGTGCTGTTGTCGCTCAAGCCGACGTTGTTCTTCCTGCGCCATCGCCGAGCGCCGGATGATGCCACCATCAGTGTTCCCAAGTCGATCATCATGCTGCAACGCGTGCAGTTGCTGCTGATCCTGGTACTGCCGCTGCTGGGCTTGTTGCTGGCGCGTGGCGTCGGCTTCCGCGCATAAACGTGCGGATAGGTACGGCGTAGACCTGCTAGGCGAGGTGCAGGCGCACGTTACACCGGACCATCATGCGTCGCTCCAAACCACCGGTTGTCGCTCCTCCAGTCGCGGCGACCCCCGCAGTGACGGCACCCCCCAAAGGGAAACGTGCGGCTGCTGTGGCGGGAAAACCGCGCCAAGCAAAGCCGGCGAAACCGCGCCCGCCGCGCGTGCAGAACGCCGCCGGTAGCGCTGACGCCAAGGATGGCTTGCATCCCCGCAGTCGGCATCGTGGTCAGTACGATTTCGCCGCGCTGGTCGCCGACACTCCGACGCTCGCGCGTTTCGTCATTACCACGAAATACGGCAATCCGTCGATCGACTTTGCCAATGCCGCGGCGGTGAAAGCGCTCAATCAGGCGTTACTGCGGACGCACTACGGCATCACCAGCTGGGACATTCCTGACGGGTACCTGTGTCCACCGATCCCTGGCCGTGCGGATTATGTGCATCACCTCGCCGATTTGTTGACCGAAGGCAACAGTGGGAAGATCCCCCGCGGACCGCAGATCGCGGTGCTCGATATCGGCGTCGGCGCCAGCGCGATCTATCCCCTGATCGGCCACCGTGAGTATGGCTGGAGTTTCGTCGGCACCGACTGCGATGCGGACGCCCTCGCCTCAGCTCAGCGCATCATCAAAGCCAATCAGGGACTCAGCGAGGTCATCACGTTGCGCCGTCAGCGGTCAGCGCAGACCGTGTTCGCTGGCGTGGTGCAGACGGACGAACACTTCGATATCTCGGTGTGCAATCCGCCGTTCCATGCCTCCGCGGCGGAGGCCGCTGCCGGCAGCACGCGCAAATGGCATCAACTCGGCAAACACGCGGCGGCGCGTGGCGGCACGCCAGTGCTCAACTTCGGTGGCAAGGATGGCGAGCTGTGGTGCCCAGGTGGCGAGATCGGGTTCATCACGCGCATGATCGGTGAGAGCCGTCAGACGCCGGGATTGTGCCTATGGTTCACCTCGCTGGTGTCGAAGGAAAGCAGCGTGCCGATGATCGTGCGCGCCTTGCAGGCCGCGCATGTACGTGAACGCCGCATCATCGATCTGGCGCACGGCCAGAAACGCAGCCGCATCGTCGCCTGGACGTTCCTTGATGAACGGCAACGCAGCGATTGGCGCGGGGTTCGTTGGCAGTAATTGAACAAGAGAAACGGAGCAACGGAGGGGAGCAACTGCGGGAGAAAGCCGAGATTTTCCAGACCTCCGCGGTCTCTCGTCTTCTCTTCCGTTTCTCCGGTTCAGTTTCTCTGACCGGCTAGCCAAGCAGATCATCAATGCCAACAGTGTTGGCCGGTAGATACCAAGACCATCAGGAGATCTCATGTCGCTCAGCATCCGTCTTTCGAGTCGTTGCCTTGCGTGGTCGTTGGCGGCGTTGGTCGTCATCGCCAGTCCGTCCGCATTCGCGGGAGAGGCCGCGCCACAGGTTGATTTGGTCGGTAAACTCAAGCCGTTTATTGAGAGCCACACGCTCGCTGGCGCGGTGACGTTGGTGGTGAACAAAGACGGCGTTCTCAGTCACCAAGCGATCGGCCTAGCCGACATCGCGGCGAACAAACCGATGCCAGCCGACGCGCTGGTGTGGATTGCGTCGATGTCGAAACCGCTCACCGGCACCGTGCTGATGATGCTGGTGGATGAGGGCAAGCTCGACCTCGACGCACCGGTGTCGAAGTACCTGCCGGAATTCGCGGACCTGCAGGTGGAGGTCAAGACCGGCGATCAGGTGACGCTGAAAAAGGCGGAGCGGCCCATCCTGGTGCGGCACGTGATGGCGCACACCAGCGGTCTGCCGTTCCTGCTGCCGGCCGAGAAGGGCAAGATCGACGTCCTGTCGATCGCCGACTCGGTGACACAATCGGCCAAACTGCCGCTCAAGTTTGAGCCGGGCGCTGGCTGGTCGTACAGCAATTGCGGTATCAATGTCGGTGGCCGCATCATCGAACTGGTCACCGGCAAGGCATACGAAGACGTCATGCGTGAACGTCTGTTCGTGCCGCTCGGCATGGTCGACACCACCAGTTTCCCGAACGCTGCGCAGCTTGCTCGACTGGCGAAGTCCTACCGTCCGACCAAGGACAAGAGCGCGTTGGAGGAGATCCAGATCAACTACCTGAGTTACCCGCTCAATGCGTCGACGCGTTTCGCTTGCCCAGGTGGTGGATACTTCTCCACCGCGCAGGACCTGGGGCGTTTCGCGCGCATGATCCTGAACGGCGGCGAACTCGATGGCCGGCGCTACCTCTCTGCCGCGGCACTGAGCCTGATGACCAGCAAACAGACCGGCGACCTGCCCAATGGCTACGGCATCGGCTTCTCGGTGAGTGGCGACGGCTACGGCCACGGCGGTGCCTACGCCACCGACTTGGCGTTCGAGCGCAAAAACGGCCTCGCCACCATCTTTTTGCCGCAGCACAACGGCTACGCCGGAACCGACGGCGGCAAAATCCTGCCGACCTTCAAACAAGCGGCGGTGGCGGCGTTTGGGAAGAAGTGATCGAGGCGACAGACTACGGGCTACAGACCACCGGTTCTGCCGCACCGCGTGCCGTCGGCGGTTTGTCGGATGTCGCCTGTAGCCTGCGGTCGGCTGTCTGGAGCGGTTTTTCCCCTTGGTCGTCCGGGGGTGTGTCCCAGCATCCGTCCTCCCTCAACTATCCCATCATCACCCGTGCGGGTCCGGCCAATGCCGCCTGCCGCTCAGGAGTTTTCCCATGCAGCGTCTCTCCCTCGTCGCCACGTTGTGCGCCCTCAGTGTTGCCAGTGTGTTTGCCGTCGAACCAGCTCCCGTCGTGGTGGCTCCGGCCGCCGCTCCGGCCGCGGGCGAATCCGCCGCCTGGACGAACGATCAGAAGGCCAGCTACCTGATCGGCCAGAACATGGGCAAGCGCCTCAAGCCGTTCGCCAGCGATCTCGACGCCAAGTTGATCGTCAAGGCGATCGAAGACGCCCTCGCCGGCAAGCCGTCGGTGGTGCCCGCGGCGGAAGAGCCAGCCGTGATGCAGGCCTTCCAAGACGGCATGCAGGCGAAGGAAGCCAAGCGCGCCGAGTCGCGTGTTGCCGACAACAAGAAGTGGCTGGACGAGAACGGCAAGAAGCCCGGCATCACCAGCACCGCCAGCGGATTGCAGTACCAGGTCATGGCCAAGGGCGCCGGCAAACAGGCGGCGATGGGCAAGACCGTGACGGTCCACTACACCGGCACCATGCTCGATGGCACGGTGTTCGACTCGTCGGTCCAGCGTGGCGAACCCGCCGATTTCCCGCTCAATCCGGGTGGCCTGATCCAGGGTTGGCTCGAAGCCATTCCCCTGATGAAGGAAGGCGACAAGTGGAAGCTCTTTATCCCGTCGGACCTCGCCTACGGCCCACAGGGCAACCAGGGTATCGCGCCGAACTCGCTGCTGATCTTCGAGGTCGAGCTGATCAAGGTCTCTGGCGGTGAGCCAGCGGCTGGCGGCATCGACGCGGTGCCGCTTAAGTAACGTCCGATGTCCGATATCCGATGTCCGATGTCTCGGACACGGACGTGTCCGGAATTACCAGCCCCGTGGCCTTTGGCCACGGGGTTGTCGTTTAACCTGATTTTATCAGTGGTATCGCAACCAGACGGACATCGGACATCGGACCTTCCGACAGACATTCCCATTGCCACGCTGCGTCATGAATCACCAACCCCGTACTTGAGGGCAACCACCCGCTGCCTCTACTTCCCGGTGACCAGCGCCCATCTGGGACGTTGATCATGGGCACCACGGACGGAGGCGACGATGCGGACCTTGGCGATCATCAATCAGAAAGGTGGCAGCGGTAAGACCACCACCACGGTGAATCTTGCTGCGGCACTCGGCGACCGCGGCAAACGCGTGCTGGTGCTCGACCTGGATCCACAGGCCTCGGCGACCGCGTGGTTCGGTATTGCCGACGGCGGCAAAGGATTGCTCGACGTGTTGGCCGATCGTGCGGAGTTGGTCGATCAGGTGCAGCCGACCGCGACACTCGGCATCGATATCATCCCGAGCTCAACCTGGCTGGCCGGAGTCGAGAAGGTCCTCGCCGGCGAGACCGGCAGTGAGACCGTGCTCAAACGCAAACTGAAGAAACTGCCGAAGGATCGCTGGGACTACCTGCTGATGGATTGCCCGCCGTCGCTCGGCCTGCTCGCTATCAGTGCCCTGGCCGCAGCGGAAGAAATGCTCATTCCAGTCGAAGCCCACGTCATGGCCCTGGGCGGCGTGGCGCAGATCATCAAGACCGCCGAGGTCGTGCGCGAACGTCACAATCCCGGCTTAGAGCTGACCGGCATCGTCGCCTGCCGTGTTGATGGGCGTGCTAAACACACTTTGGAAGTAGTCGAGCAGCTGCGCGCGAAGTTTGGCAAGCTAGTGTTCAAGACCGTCATCCGCGAGAACATCCGCTTGGCCGAGGCGTGGTCGTTCGCTCAACCGATCACCGTCTATGACAGCCGCTGCCATGGCGCGGAGGATTACCGCGCACTGGCAGCCGAGGTGGCAAAGCAGGAGCGCTGAGTTTGCGTCATCAGTCGGTCAACCGTCCGCATTTTTGCTGAGGCCCCATGCCCAAGAAACCACCCGTTCCCGAAACCATCGGCACCAATCCCCTCGACCAAGTGGTCGGCGACCAAGCGGTGTCGGCGATGTTGTCGAAAGGCCGACGCAAAGCCGGTGAGCGTCCCGATACCGTGGTGTTGACCGTCACCGTACCAAGCGACTTGGCCGACGACCTGGAGCAGATCATCAGTATCACCCCTGGAACCGACCTCGACAGCCTGGCCACCGAGGCGTTGCGCGAGGTCCTGGCCAGGCTCAGACGTTCCGCCAAGGTCCCGGGCAGACCGGCTAAGGGTAAAACCACGGCCAAGGGCGACCGTGGCCGGACGGTGGTGATTGTCGCGGAATGACCGGCGGTTACCGCCTGAGCCCCCAGGTTCCGACGATCCACCAGTTGAGTCAGTCACCCGGCGCCTGTACGTTCACCGCCTGCCAAATCGGGGTGTGGATGCAAATTCCACCATGATCACCGATGCGTGGAGGCGATAGTTGATGCAGGCGGAGCGGGTCCAGGTGTTGGTGCAGCAAGCCGCGGCGGGCAACGTCGAGGCCTTCGTCGCCTTGGTGCAGGAATTCGCGCCGAATCTACGCGTGTTGCTGGCGGCGCACTTGGACCAGCCCGCGGCGCTGATTCCGGTCGAAGCCATGGTGTGGTCGACGGTACGCACCCGACTTGGCGAGTGGCTGCCCGACACGCCGTTTTCACAGTGGCTGATGCAGATGGCGATCGCGCCGGTGACCACGCACCTAGTGCAGGCCGACCGGCGGGCAATCGACGTCCAGGATGCCCTTAGCCACCAGCTTATCGAGCAGTGCCGCCAAGCACTTGATGACGGCAGCGAACTTCAGGTGCAGGAGCTATCGGCGCGTTTCGCCGCCCAGCCCGAAGCCACGCGGACGCTGCTCATTCGGCGTTACCGCGAACGGCAACGCCCATCCGCGCTCGCCGCCAGCTTGATGATCAGCGAACCGGAGTTGGCGACCACACTCGCGGCCGCCCGCGCGGCCTGTGATTGGCAAGGCTTGGCCAAACCGCCAGGGCCAAACGATCGTCTGGTGCCACCGCTGATCGAAGACTGGCTCAATGGCACCATCGATGTGGATTCGCGTTCGCTGCTGGCGACCAACCTGGCACGCGATCCGGAACGCGCGCTGCAGTTCACCCGTCAGGTGCGCGTCCACCTCGCACTCGGCGCCGCCCTTGCGCCTTTCACGCGCGAGGACGCGGTGGCGATCACGCGGCAGGCCGGACAGGGCGCTGGCGACAGTGGTCGCGTGATGATGGGGGACCACCCGCGCGCGAGTAGTGGACTACGTCCGCCTGCGAGCGATGCGCGGCGCCCGCGCATGACCACCAGCAATCGCCAGGTGGTGCCGCTCGAAGCCGATACGCCGCGGCCGTCACCGCTGCCATGGATCATCGGCGGTGGCATGGTGCTGGTGGGGATCTTCGCATTGGTGGTGGTATCGCTGGGTGGCGGTAGCCGGGCGGCAGCGCCGCGGCCCCATGAGCCGACACCTGCATCCACGAGCGTGGTCCCGGCGGGGACGCCCGCACCGACCTCCACCACGACCACTGCCAGCACGCCAGAACGCAGCGCGCCAGCCTCTGGCGGCATCTTGCGCTTGGATCCCGGCCGCACGAACGCTCCACCGCCACCACCGCCGCGCATCGCGCTGAGCGGTCCGGCCATCACCGGGCGTGCCTACGTCGGGCAACCGTGTGATCTGCGCGCCGAGCTCTCGCACACCTACGGCGTCACCAGCGTGGAGTTCTGGAACGGCAACCAGCGCGTCGCCAGTCTCAGCCAAGAACCCTTCGTCTGGACCTGGGATAAACCGGAGGTTGGTACTGCCAGTTTCACTGCGCGTGCGCTTGGTCCTGTGGGCGTTTTATCGACGTCAGCCCCGGCACCGGTGACGGTTACGCAGAGTTTCGGTACTGGTAGCATTCGTCGCGAATGGTGGACCGGCATCGGCGGCGATCAGTTAACCCAGGGATACGCGGTTGCGGGTTATCCAGATCAACCGCAAGGCGCAGACGAGGTACGCAACTTCGCTACACCGCGTAACGTGAACGACAATTACCTGCAGCGGGTGCGCGGATTCATCGTGCCGCCAGTTGATGGCGAGTATGTTTTCTGGGTCGCTGGCGACGACGAGAGCGAACTGTGGTTGTCGGAGGACGATACGCGTTCACGCCTGCGCCGCATTGCGGCATCGCCGATGAGTATTGCGCCCGAGGAATGGGAAGGCAGGCCGAGTCAACGTTCGGCGCCCATCGCCCTGGTGAAAGGGCGGCGCTACTATGTCGAGGCGCTGCACAAGGAAGGCGGCGGCGATGATCACGTCGCGGTCGGCTGGCGCCTGCCCGACGGCACGCTCGAACGGCCGATTCCAGGGGCACACTTGGCGCCGCCAACCGAACCAGTGGTCGCCAGTGCTCCGCCGCGGGCCTCCGAGACACCGGCGGTGCAAGCGCCAGTGACAATTCTCGAAGACGCGCGTCGTCCTGATCTGATGATCTGGGACGGTGAGGGGGCGAAGGGCGGAGCCGGCTACAAGGGGTTCGGCAGCGGTGGGCAGTCGCCACTCGAGGTCGCTCCCGGTCAAGGCCGCCTTGGCGCTGGCCTGCGTGCGCGCCTTGGCGGCGGCAACGGCGCGAATGTCGGCTGGAACTGGCATTCATGGGCATCGGACGATGCCGGCACCGATCTCCGCGGTTTTGCCGCCATAACCATGTGGGTGCGTTTCACCGGTGGCGCTGCGCCGCGGAAGATGGTGATGCGTCTATCATGTTCCCCACGCGAACCGGTCCGCCGCACGGTGGACATCGAGTTGGTAGCGCGCCAGCCTCGTCTGATGGACGGCGCGTGGCATCAGGTGGTGGTGCCATTGGCGGAGCTCGCCCCGCAAGGTCACCAATTCGATCGCGCCAAGGCCTGGGAGGTGTCGTTCGATATTTCCAGCACCGCGAACATGGAGGGCAGCATTGATATCGACGAGATCGGCGCCGTGCGCTCGCTCGTCGCGCCGCCGCCAACACTTGCTCCCACCTGGAAGGTGGTGCGCGCGATCAACCTGGGTGGCGAAACCACCGAGATCGACGGCGTGCGTTTCCTCGGTCATCGTCAGGCCGAGGCGGAGGGCGCCACTCCGGCGGGCAGCCACCAACCGGGACCGTGGCTGGATGAAATCGCGTGGGCTCGCGCCAACAACGCCAATGGCGAGGTTAAGCGCAACAAGAACTGGTCCGACAAGCCGCTATCCATCGATGGCAAGGTCTATGCTCACGGACTCGGAACCCATGCCGCCAGCGAGGTGATCTACGCCCTGGATGGGCGGTATTCCGGATTCACGGCCGTGGTCGGCATCGACGACGCGTCGGAACCCGGAGACGCGATCTTCCAGGTGTGGGTCGACGGACAGAAGGCCTTCGACAGTGGCGCCATGCGCCGAGGCACGGCGAAACCCGTCGCGGTGCCGCTGGCGGGGCGTAAGGAACTGCGGCTGGTGGTCGATCCCAATGGGAACAACGACTGGGACCATGCCAATTGGGGCAATGCGCAGATGTTGGTGCCCGGCGGAAACGACGGCGTGCTGCAGGTGCAGGCCGGCCGCCGTGCGACCGCGATGTTTGTGCCGAAACCAGCCGTCGACGCCAAGACGCGTGCGCTGCTCGGTACCGCACTGGGCGCGACCAAGGAAGGTCTGGCCTTCCGCGTGAAGGTTTCCAACGGACTCTACCGCGTCTGGCTGTGGGTGGCGGAAAACGGTGCGGCTAACAGTCGTCAGTTCGATCTCACCGTCGAAGGTCAGACCCTCACCGGCGTCGGTCTGCTGCCGGCGAACAGCTGGGATAAACTTGGGCCGATCGAGGTGACGGTGGTCGACGGAACCATCAATGTAGCCGCCACCGTCATCAAAGGGATACCGCAGGTGATGGGCATCGCCATCTTTGAGAACGCGACATCGGCGACATCACCAAATCTGCTGCCAAACTTCGGTTTCGAAAATGGGCCCGCCCCATGGAGATACGAGGGCTCTGCTGCTTGCGTGAACACGGGGGCGCATGTCGGCGGATTCGCTGGCCAAGCCACGGAATCGAATGTCGGTATCAATCAACAGATCGGCGGGCTGCAGGTCAACACCACCTATACCCTGACTGCCTGGGGTAGAATCAGTGGCGTGGACGACGTTGCGTATATCTATGCGGAAAATTACGGCGGAGAGGAGCGGCAAAGTGCGTTCACCTCGACCGCGGGCTACATGCAATCGTCACTGACCTTCACGACGGGCGCCACCAACACGAGTGTTGAAGTGGGATTCTGGAAAAAGGCCGGCACCGGCAGCGCGTGGGTTGATGATTTCTCTCTGACCGCTAACCCCGCGGCAGGAATTCCTTAGCCAAGGCAGAGTGGTCAGCCACCGACGTGCCGAGCGATCGGCATGCGCCGACCAACGCCGAAAGCCTTGCGCGACACGCGCAGGATCGGCGCACCCTGGCGGCGTTTGAATTCAGAGATCTCCACCAAGCGGGCGATGCGGCGCACGGTCGTTTCATCCTCGCCACCACTGATGATCTCTTCCGGACTCGCGCCGTCTTCGATGTAACGCTTCAAGATGCGATCGAGCACATCGTACGGCGGCAGGCTGTCCTGATCAGTCTGGTTCTCGCGCAGTTCGGCAGACGGGACCTTGGTGATGCTCGCTTCGGGAATCACCGGACTGCGGCGATTACGCAGACGCGCCAATTCCCATACCGTGCCCTTGTAGATATCTCCGATCGGCGCGAGCCCGCCGTTCATGTCGCCATAGATGGTGCAGTAGCCGACAGCGATCTCGCTTTTGTTGCCGGTGGTCAGCGCCATGGCGTGGTGTTTGTTCGCCACCGCCATCACCATCGTGCCGCGTAGACGAGACTGGAGATTTTCCTCCGCCACGCTCGATAGGCCGCCGACGAAGGCGGGCGCGAGTTCGTCGAGCAGGTGTTTGCAACTTTCCTTGATCGACAAGGTGTGGTGCGTGATGCCGAGGTTCTTCGCCAGCGCGAGCGCATCGGTGATGCTGCCGGAACTGGAATATGGACCGGGCATCAGCAGGCCGATGACTTTGTCGGGACCGAGGGCGTCTACCGCCATCGCCGCAACGAGCGCGGAGTCGATGCCGCCGGAGAGGCCGAGCACGACCCGGCGCTGACGCGTCTTGGCGCAGTAATCACGGATACCGGCGACCAAGCCGTCGTAGAGATCTTCCGCCGCGTCTGGGATCGACGGTTTCAATACGGGTTTACTGAGGTCACCAATGAGCACCGATTCCTGCCACCGTGGCGCATCGACGTAGTAGCTGCCATCCGGGCCGATCAGCGCACTGTCGCCGTCGAACAGCAGTTCGTCATGCGCGCCGACCTGGTTGCAGTACGCCACCGGTACCTTGGTGCGCTTGGCGACGTTGGCGACCACGCGATTACGCAGTTCCGGTTTACCGGCGTGGTAGGGCGAGGCCGAGACGTTGACGATCAGATCACATTTGCCCGTCAGTTCCTTCACCGGGTCGTTGCCGTAGCGGATGCCGGTGAACTCCGAACTCCAGATGTCCTCGCAAATGGTCAGCCCAACACGTTTCCCCGCGATGGTGATGATGCAGGGTTCGGTGCCTGGACGAAAATAGCGCTGCTCATCGAACACGTCGTAGGTCGGCAGCAGGCGTTTGTGGTAACTGGCGATGATCTGCCCGCGCGCGATGGCGACCACGGCATTGGCGAGCGAGGGACCTGGACCCGGATCGAGCGGTTCGACGCAACCGAGCAACGTTGGCAGCGGCAGTTCACGTGCGAGCGATTGCACCAGCGCCCATTGTTTCTCGACGAACCAGCGACGCTCCAACAGATCGCGCGGTGGATAACCACCGCAGGCGGCCAGTTCCGGCAGCACCAACAAGTCAGCACCTTCGAACATCGCTTTGTTCGCCGCCGCGCGGATCGCCGCGCCCGTCGCGTCAAGATCACCGATAAGCAGGTTGAGCTGAGCCAGGGCGATGCGCATGGCGGCGCATCGTGGTCCGCTAGCGAGGGTGTCCAGAGATGCCGCGAGCAACGTCCCAGCAATCGACAACGACCTGGACGGCAGAGTTGAACAGGCGCAACGCAGGACTACCAGGCGGGCGCCTTTCTAGTGGTTCCTCTCGCCTCAGTTCCTCCGTTTCTCCGGTTCGATCCAGTCTTTCCTTTCCGCACGTCAGCGCTCGGGCCCCACCGAGAGGTCGTCGATGGAGAAGCTGGCCACTTGCGTGGCGTCGCTGACAAAGCCGTACCAGCCGAGCGCGCGGAAGTCGCGGCTGCACGGTAGACTGGCGAAGACCTGCGCTTGCATGGCGTCGGGCAAAGTGACGGCCAGGGTCCAGGTGCCGTTCGCCTCGGGCCCCAGGCCGGTGGTAATGGCGAACGACACCCAGCGGTCGGTTGGAATGCGCAGCAGTTCCTTGCCGGCGGCGGTGACGCGGCCATCGCCGTCGACGCGCAGCGATGGACCGGTGTGATAAGGATGGCCGGGTGTGCGCCATTCGTGGATCAGCACCGCGTTGGGTTCGACGCGCAGCGCAAAGCGGCCCTCGATCATTCCGGCGGCGAAGCGCGGTTCGTAATAGAGATGCGGATCGAAGCCGTTGCGCTGGCCTGGGGCATCGATGAAGCGCAGGCTGTGGGTGCCGGTCGCGGCGCTGCCGGCGACGACGAGGATGGTCGCGGCGGAGACGGCGGGATCGACGGAGGTCACCGCACCGACGGCTTTCTGACCGACCGGCGTTTCCTCAAAGGTATCCAGAATCGCTGACGGCGGCGGTGGCAACGGCTTGGGTGGGAAGGCACGCTTGGAGAGCGAGCCCGTCATATCGCCACGCCATTTTTTCAGCACGCCGGTGGTCGAGCTTGCGCGCACGCCGGCCTTGGTCGGGTCGAGCGGTTCGAATCCCAGCTTCAACGCGGGCGAGCCCGGCTTGAGTGAAAAATCGCCGCGCGCCGGATCAGTGAACTGCGGATCAGCGACTACCGAGTCGGCGTCGATCTCCTTCTGGAGTTGCCATTCTTTCAGGGATTTTCCCGCGAAGTCGACGCTGCCGTCTTCATCCCAGTAGACGTTGCGGTTGAGCGCGAATTTGCTCAGGTCGCCATTCCAGTTGCTGCCCAGCAGCGGTGTGCCACGGGCGAGCAGGATGTTGCCTTCCAGGGTGAACGAGAGGTGGTTCTCGTCGCGCGTGCGCATCACCTGCGCTTCCTGGCCGTAGGCGAAGATGTTGTTCCTGAGCACATTGTCTTTGCCGTAGTGCTGATGGAAGCCGCTCGACGTGGTGTGATGGACGAGGTTGTTGGTCATCGTCACGCCGCTGGAACCCTCATCGGTGTAGAGTCCCCAGCCGCCGTAGCTGAACGATTCAACGTCGTGGATGTGGTTGCCGTGGAACGTCGTCCCAGGTGACACCCCCAGGTTGTAGATGCCGCCCATATCGCTGAGCACACCCTGGCCGAGGTGGTGCAGGTGGCACCACGCGACGGTGTTGTGATGGCCATGGCTCGGGCCGTAGCCCCACGTCCAGCCTAGTGACAGGGCCGAGTAATAAAAATCGGCGATTTCGCAGTTCGTCACGCTGTTGTCGTGCGACTGGCCGATCCACACGCCGATGCCGGCGGGATGGACACGACCACCGTTGGTAATCAGGCAATGGTTCACGTTGATGTGACTGGTGACCTGTGCCTCGTCTTTATTTACACCACCGTCACCAATCTTGATGCCACCGGCGGACAAGTCGGTAAACAGGCAGGACGTGATGGTGTTGCGTTTGCAGCCGGCGCCCAATTCCATGCCGTAACCGCCGGTGTGGATGATCGCACAGCCTGCGATATGGGAATCACGCAGTCCGGTCGCGACCACCGTGGCGGGGATGACCATCTCCGCCTGGTAGAAGCTGTAGCCCTCGGGCTTCAGCGTCCACTGCGTGTGCGCGAAGGTCAGGTCGCTGAGCGTCAGGTGCTCGACAAAGCGGCCTTTCGCCGGATCGCCGTCGATGCGCAGCAGTTGTTCGGTGCGCGGCGCGATGATCTCGGCGGTGGCTAGGTCTTCGCCCGGCATTGGGATATAGGTCAGCACGCCGCTCTGCGGATCGAGGTACCACTCGCCAGGCGAACCGAAGGCTTCGGCGACGTTTTCCACCAAGTAGCGCCAGCCGGTCTTGAGTCCGCTCCAGTCCGCGTTGGCGATGGTGCGGCCGGTGAATTGCACGGTACGCGCCGCTGGATCGATCGACTGAATGCGAAAGCGCGACATCGCCCACTGATGAAAGGTCAACACTTCGATGTCGCGTTGATTGCGCCACGCCGGATCCAGATCGCCCGCACGGTAACGGAAGCGATCGAAGCCCTTGCCTTGGGCGGCGTCGCTCGCTGGCAGCTCCGCATCGATGAAGTGATAGCCGTCCTTGGGCAGGCGCGGGCGGTAACGGCGTTCACCGTTCACCCACAACTGGCGGAAGGTCCACTCGCCATTTTTCACGGCCGGAATGGTGAGGGTCCAACGAGCGTTGGCGTCACGCTGAAAACCGCTCAGGCGCACGCCGCCACTGATGACCGGGGTCTCGCCGTGTGCGCCGCGCCACGTCACCGGGTGTTGAGCGGTTCCGGAATCTTCCGGAATGAAGACCAACGGTGCCGTCAGTTCGTAGCGTCCGCCACGTACGGTGACGATGCGCAGGTCGGTGGTGCTGGCCGCGCGCACGGCCACTTGTGCCCGAGCGAGCGTGGCGAAGGGGCCGTCGGTCTTGGTCGCGTTCGGGGTGAGCTGTTTTCCGGACCACTGATCGTTGCCATCCGGTGCGACGATCCATTCCTCGGCGGGGAGGCTGAGGGCGAAGAACAGCAGGAGCGCGTGGCGCATGGCGAATCCTTTGGTCACTCAAGGAACCAGAAACTCAGCGGTTGACCAAGCCTAATTCAAACGCCCGCGCCACCGCCTCTGTCCGCCCGGTGACGCCGAGTTTGGCGAACACCGATTTGAGGTGGCTCTTGATGGTCTCGGCGCTGACGCCGAGCACACGTCCCAGGTCATCGTTCGACAGACCACGTCCCAGGTGGCTGAGCACTTCTAGTTCGCGCGCGCTGAGACCGTGATCGTCGACCACGCGGGCACCGTCGTCGGTGAAGCAGGTGCCACCAGCGGCGGACAGCTGGATAGCAGCGAGCAACGCCGCGCGATCGGTGGACTTGCTCAGGTGGCCGGCGGCGCCGGCGTGGCGCGCGCGCAGCACTTCCGTGGTGCTGGCGTTGGCGGAGAGCAACAACACCCGCACCGTCGGCCAACGAGCGCGAATGGTGTCGAGTACGCTCAGGCCGTCACCGCCGGGCATGCGCAGGTCGAGTAGCACCACGTCGGGCGTCTCTGCCGTGCAGAGGCGGATGGCGTCGGCACCATTCGCCGCGGTGGTGATGTGGGTGATGCCAGGATCGGCAGCGAGCATTGCTTCCAGGCCTTCACGCACGACGGCGTGGTCATCGACGATCAGCAGACGGATCCCGGCATTCGTCACGCGCTCAGCAGAGGCCTCCGCCACTCCACGGCTATCCCTGACCTGGGGGAGGCGCCGCGACGGTCGACGCTGATCGCTCATGCCGGTGCTCCTGCCACGGTGGTACGGGCCAGGACGAGCAGCGTGGCCGCGTCCCTGGTCCGGATGTCCACGGTGTGCGGTGCGCCGGTGCGTGTTCAGCGGTGTGGGCGAAGGAGCGCAATTTTCCACCACCCGACGATTGGGACTACCCCGCCGCGCCGACGATGGCACGCCGCCGTTCCAGGTACGCTGCGATCAGCTCTGCGCCGCTGCGCACCAGGGCGGCCTCTTCACGCGTCCACAGGTGTTCATCGGTGTGATGATCAACCCTCAGTAGGCCGAAGGTGGTGTCGCGCACGCGCAGCGGGATGACCAGCACCGAGCGCACGCCTTGTTGGTAGAGCACCGGCTGTTCATCCGCCGGCAGCAGACGCACTGGACCGGCGACCATCAGGCCATGCAGCAGATCCTGATGCCAACGGCTGAGCGCCGGATGGATCGGGGTGTGGGCGGCGGGACCTAACGGTTGTGCTTCATCCCGCCGTGCGCTGGCCACCAGACGCAGCGCCAGCGTGGGACCAACGCCCGTCAATTCGTAGAGCGCGATGGTGCCGCCGGCGGTGGTTTCCAGCAGGTTGCGCAGCGCCACCGGCAGGGACTGCGCTGAATCGCTGTCCGCCAACAGGGTGCAGGCGCAGCGCGCGAGGGCCTTTTCCACCCGCAGGCGTTCCGCCAAGGCCTGTTCGGCGCGCAGCCGGCTGATTTCCGCCGCTGCCCGGGCGGCGCAGATCGCCAGCAGATCCTGTTGTCCGACGTCGAGCGCCAACTGGCGGTCGTGGACCAGGGCGAGCAGACCGATCGCGCGGCCGCTCTGGTCGCGGACCGCGAGGCCAGCCATGCCACCGGTCAAACTGCCGAGCCCTTCAGCGAAGGTGACCGACACGTCTTTGAGCACCACACAGTCGCGTGCCGCCAACATGGCGGTGACCGGCGGCGCATCAGCACGGAAACGCCGCGGCCACAGGAAGCCATCATCGGACCACAACGCCAAACAGGAACACTCCTGGGTGTCGCCCAGCTCGGCGAGAAAGGCATGCCGCACGTGGAACGCCGCTGCGAGCTGCCGGGTCAACGCGTGGAAGAAATCCGCGCCGACTACCGCCGCGGTACCGCTGGCGATTTTCGACAACGACTCGGCGTGACGTTTGGCGCTGACTTCAGCGCGGTGGGCCGCGACCACGTTGCGCACCGTGATGGCCAAACGTTCGTCGCGCAGGCCGTCCTTGATCAGGTAGTCGGCGGCACCGTGGCGCATGAGATCGACGGCAACCCGCTGGTCAGCTTGGCCAGAAAGGATCACCACGGGCGTGTCGATGTTCTCGCTCTGGATCTTCTTGAGGATCTCCAGGCCATTGCCCCGCGGCAGCATGTAATCCAGCAGCACGATGTCGAAACCACCGGCCATGAGCGCCTGGAGCCCTCCAGGCGCATCATCGCGCATGGTGACTTCGCACTTCAGGTCGCTGCGTTCGACCATGCGGCGGATGTTCTGGCGGTCGACCTCATCGTCGTCGATGACGAGCAG
>JANPLC010000459.1:0-15294 GCA_031426335.1 Planctomycetota bacterium | reverse complement strand
CTCGTCGTGGCGCTTCTGGTCGCTGTCGTTCAGCACCAGCATGCCGTCTTCACGCCGACCGAGGATGGCCTCCTTGATATCGGCGAAGAACGCGCCGAGGGCGAAGAAGTCGCGCTGGGTGAAGGGATCGAACTTGTGGTCGTGACAGTTGGCGCAGCCGGTGGTCTGGCCCATCCACGCGGCACCGACGGCGCGGACGCGATCGGTGAGCATCCGCGACTCGTAGTCCTTGGCCTGCGCGCCACCTTCCTCGGTCGACAACAGCAGACGGTTGAAGGCTGAACCGACACGGGTTTCCTGATTGGCGTCCGGCAACAGATCGCCGGCGATCTGTTCGAGGGTGAAGCGGTCGAAGCGCTTGTTGGTATTGAAATCGTTGATAACCCACTCGCGGTAGGGCCAGAAGTTGCGCGGGTTGTCGCTGTGGTAACCGATGGTGTCGGCGAAGCGCACCACATCGAGCCAGCCGATCGCCATACGTTCGCCGTAATGCGGATCGGCGAGCAGACGGTCGACCAGCTTATCGTAGGCGTCGGGCGACTTGTCGGCGACGAAGGCGGCGACCTGCTCCGGCGTCGGTGGCAGGCCGATGAGATCGCTCGACAGCCGGCGGATGAGCGTGCGGCGATCGGCTTCCGCCGATGGCTTCAGTCCAACCTCGGCGAGCTGCTTCTGCACCAGCACATCGATGGCGTTGGTGTTGGCCGGCACCGCTGCCTTCACCGGTTTCTCGTACGACCAGTGGAGCTGGTACTCCGCGCCCTGCGCGACCCACTTCTCCAGGATGTCCTTCTGCCGCTTGGTGAGTTTCTTGTGCGAGTCCTCCGGCGGCATCAGGTCGTCGGGATCCTTGGTCAGGATGCGCTTCACCAGTTCGCTCTCCGCCGGCTTGCCAGGCACGAAGGCCTTGGCCTTCAGCGCCTCGTCGCGGATATCGAGCCGCAGGTCTTCTTTGCGGTGACTCTTGTCCGGCCCGTGGCAGTAGAAGCAGTTGTCGGAGAGGATCGGCCGCACGTCGCGGTTGAACTCGACCTTGGCCGGCACCGGCGCTTCGGCCGGCAACGGCGCCTCGCTGGCGTGGACCAGCGAGGTCATGGCGAGGGTGAGCAGAACAGTCAGGAACCAGCGGATGTTCATGGGCGACGCTCGCGAGGTGATACGGGAAGCGAAGGCGATGGTGGTGCCTACCGCTGGCGAAGACACTCGTTGAAAGTGTTGCCGAACGGCAGGCTAGCTGAATCTCAGAAGAATGTGCAGGGCAACTTTACTGGAAAGCAACACGGCCTCGGACACATGATCGCGGCCTCCGGAAGCGCTGGTTGGTCGCTAGCTCCCCCAGGGTGGCGCGCGGCACTGACTCAGTCGGCAGAAAGATGACCCGGTGGGTCCTGGTTTCCCGGTTCCCGTATCACACTTGGGGGCATACATCTGTGGAACCGGGATAACGCACCCCGAACCTACGAGTCTCCCTCCCGCACGCTGAATGTCCCCACCACGCCGCCATCTTGCAGATCGCCCCATCGGCGTGTTCGCCGTCCTGGTGACGATCCTGGTGCTGGGTGCGCTCGCCATTCCTGGGATGCGCATCCGCCTCTTTACTGGTGGTCAGTTCAGTGGTGGTGGGGTCTATGTCTCGATGAGCGTCTCCGGCATGTCGACCAACGAGACGCTCGATCGCCTCACCCGGCCGGCCGAGGAGATCGTGCGCAGCTTGGCCGCCGCCGATCAGGTGCGCAGCTACACCGGCGGCGGCCACGCCTCGCTCCAGGTGGAACCCGCCCGCGGTTTCACCGGTCAGCAACTGGCAACCCAGATGACCCAGGCATTTTCCTCGCATCATTACCGCTTTCCCCAGGGCATGCGTGAGCCGTCGGTGCGCAGCTGGTCGCCCGACTCCATGCCCCTGCTGGTCGCGGCGATCAATCGCGGCGCCCTGAGCGATGAAGCCTTCCGCGATTTCATCGAACGCGAGTTGATCCCGGCGGTGCAGACCATCCCAGGGGTCGCGCGGGCAGACGTCATGCGGTACGGCAACCGCTCGGTGCGCGTCGCCTTTGATACCGACCGCTTGGCCGCGCTGCGCCTGGACAGTGATCGTGCGGCGCAGGTGGTGAACGGTCTGGCCACCACGCCCCAGTCCTATCCGCTGCCGGCCGTGGAAGGCAGCGGCACCACCGAACGTCATGTGCGCGTCCTGCCGCAACCCATGACGCCGGGAACCCTGGCGGCGCTGCGCGTGGATGGCCACATCAGCTTGAGCGACATCGCCACGCTCGAGCAACGGGATCCGCTGCGCGACGATTTCCGCATCCTGGTCGATGGTCGCTCGGGCGAGATGCTGACGGTGTTCGCCACCGCTGACGCCAATGTCTACCGTGCCTCGCACGAGGTCGGCAGGCTGATCGCCAGTACCTGCGCGGCCCACGGCATGGCCAGTCACTTGGTAGAGAACTCGCACCAAGCCTTCGACGAGATCGCCCATGAGATCCTGGTCGCCGCCGGCTGGTGCGTCGGGTTCTCGTTCGCCTTTCTGGTGCTGTTCCTGCGGCGCTGGCGCGTGGCGATCCTGGTGTGCAGCGCGCTGCCGTTGTCGCTGCTAATGGCGGCGGTGGCGATGGCGGTGAGCGGCACCGAACTCAGCCTGCTGTCGCTCATCGGCTTCCTGCTCGCCTCCGGCATGGTGGTCGACAACGCCATCGTCATCGCCGAATCACTGCTGCGGGCGCGTGAGGAAGCCAATCCGGCGGAGCGCAAACTGGTGCTGCGCCGGGCGGCCAACGCCGTGGCGATGGCGATCATCGTCAGCACCCTCACCACCATGGCGATGTTCCTGCCGGTGATGGTCACCGATGAGGACAGCGGACGCGTGCTGATGCTCGCCCTGGGGGCGCCGATCGTCTGGAGCCTGATCGCCAGCCTGCTGGTCGCACTGGTGCTGGTGCCGCTGCTGTTCGCCCGCATCTATCCGCGGGGATTGCGCACCACGGGCGGTCGCGGTGGCAGCCATGGGGCCTGGCTGATCGCGACCGAACGCTGGTATGGCCGCCTGCTCGCGCGCATCCTGCTGCGTCCGGTGCTGGGCCTGAGCCTTGCCGGCGCGCTGGTGGGTATCGGTCTGCTCGCGCTGCTGCTGCTGCCCACTCCGGAGGATCGCCAATTCAGCGAAGAGCGGGTCGTCGACCTGCAAGCACGCAGCAGCAGCAACAGCAGCGGCACCGGCAGCAGCGCCGACCTTGACCAGATGTCGGATATGCTCGCGCGCTGGAGTGCCCTGCTGGAACCGCACCGTGAACGGCTGGGGATCACCTGCGTGCTCGGCCACACCTATCGCGGCAGTGGCGGCCTGCAGCTCTACTTGGTACCGGTCGATCCACTCGGGCGCAGCAGTGACGAGATCCGCCGCGAGGCCGTGCGCCTGCTGCCGCCCCACCCGACGTTGGTACTCGATGACCACCTCGAACTCGCGCGCTTCGCCGCCAACGAGGTCGAGCGCAAGAAGGAGGAGGCCGAGTTCAAGGCCGCCGAGGAGAAGCGCAAAGCCGAGGAAATGGCCAAGGCCGAAGCAGAAAAAACAGCCGAGAAAAAAGTCGCCAGCACGGCGACCACTGCCAACGACCGCGCCGAGGCTGAGGCCAAGGCAGCGGAAAAGAAGAAGGCCGAGGCTGAGGCCAAGGCGAAGGAGGAAGAACAGCTGGCCGAACAATTGTCCCTCGACTGGTTGTCTTTCACTCTCTCATCACCGGATCAACGTGCGGTGATCGAAGCGCGCCGACGCTTGAACGAGGTGCTGATCGCCGAAGGCGGTCTGGCGAAGGACCACCCGAACAACCAACGCAACATTCGTTATGGCAATCGTGATGGCGAGGAACGTCCCGACCGCGGCAACCTCACGCTCAGCCTCACCCGGGCGGCCGAGGAACAGGGCTGGCGCGCTGAGCAGGTGGCGCAACAAATTGTCCGTTTCACCGGCGGCGAGCGTGCGGTCCGGATGCCCGGGGGGTGGTGGTTGGGCTTTGGTCGCAACACCACCAGTGATCGCACCCTGGCCGGCCTGCTGGAAACCGTGGTGTATCAGGCCAGCGGCCCGGCACCGGCGCGCAGCATGGCGGCAGCGGCACCCTCCCCACCCAAGTCCGCCACCGCGGCAAAATCCGCCAACGGCAACACCGCTCGCCCGGCCAACGCCACCAGGAACCCCACCGCGACGGGCTCCGCCGACAACGTCGCACCGGCAGTCAACGCTCCCCTGCTGCACCTGGTGCAGCCCGCGGTGGCACCACGCGACCAGCAGATTTCGCGCACCAACGGCCTGACCAACGGCCAGTTGGACGTCACCATCCGCCGCAGCGAGCGCAAACGCATCCTCGCCAACTTCCCCGCCTTACTGCAACGGGCCAACCTCCCGGCCAACGTCGCGGTGCAGCTGCGGCAGAACGACACTAGCCGCGATGACGGCATGCGCAGCCTGTGGCTCGCGCTGTTTTCGGCGGCGGCGATCATCTACCTGCTGATGTGCATCCTCTATGAGTCGCTGCTCGCGCCGCTGACGGTGATGACCACGGTCCCGGCCGGCATCGTCAGCGTCATGGGGGTGTTCAAAGTCGCCGGCATGCCACTCGATCCGATGGTGGTGCTCGGCTTGTTCCTGTTGGTGGGCATCGTCATCAACCACGGCGTGGTGCTGGTCGACCGGTTGGGCGTCACCGTGCCGATGCACCGCCTGATGCGCGTGGATGGCCACCTATCGCGGCGCGCGCTGCTGGGCATGGCCGCCGCCAGCAGACGCCGGTTCACGCCGGTGCTGCTCACCAGTCTGACTACCATCGCCGCGGCGGTACCGATGGCCTTCAGCCCAGGTCGCGTCTTCGGTGCGCCGATCTCTGGACTCGGCCTGTCGCTCAGCATCGGCCTGACCGCCGCCACGGTGTTCACTCTGCTGGTGGTACCGATCGTTTATCAATGGCTCGGCATCAGCCGCGCCGGAACCCGAACGCTGCTGCGCGGAGGCAGAGCCCCATGACCAGGCACCATCCCTTCCCTCAGTCACCGCATGGCGTGCGCGCGGGCATGTTCCTGCTGCTGACGCTCAGCCGCGTAGCGTTTGCTGGCGACGCGGCCACGCCCACGTCCACGCCGGCAGCACCACCGGTTACGTGGTTGACGCCGTTGCTGCTGTCCAGCCGCGATGCGGCACGCAACAGCCCAGAAGTGGTCGATGCCGATATCAACCGCAACAGCGCCCAGCTGTCGAGCCGCGTCGCAGAAGCGCAATGGAACCCGAGTCTGAGCCTGTCGCCGAGTTACGGCCAATCGCGCACCCAGTCCAACAGCGTGGTCGATGGGCCCGGGATCATCCGCTCGCAGAGCGGCTCGCTGTCGCTCGGCCTGTCGAAGGGTTTCGCCACCGGCACCTCGGTGTCGCTCAGTTCTGGCAGCAGCGCGTCGCGCAATGACGGCTCTGGGGTGATCTCGGATGAATTCTACAGCAGTTCGGTGTCGGTCGCGGTGTCACAAGCGTTACTGCGCGGCAGCAGTCGCTCGGTCAACCTCAGCGGCATCATCGACGCCGCCGATGCGGAGCAGGATGCCCGGGACCAGTTCGACAGCGTGCTCGAAGGCCAGCTCTCCGACCTCGCCAGCCGCTGGCTGGCGCTGGCGCAGTCGGAGGCTTCGCTCAAGCAGTTGCGTGAGAACGTGCGGGCGGCGAGCGAGAACCTGCGCCAGTTCGAAGAACGCCTGCGCATCGGACTGAGCCGCGAACTCGACGTGCTCAGTCTGCGCCGCGGCGTCGCCGACCAGGAGATCCAATTGTCCAAGGCCGAACGGCAATACGCCGCCGATCTGCGGCAATTCAAACTCTACTGGCCGGGCCTGGAACTGCCGGATCGCGCGGCCTTGCTCAATGTCCCCACGCCGGTGGTGCCAGCGCAACCCAGCTTCGCCACTAGCCGCCAGGGCCGCACGACGCTGCGCAGCTTGGCGTCCGCCGCCCGCCAAGTGGCCGCGGCGCGCAACAACGCCTACGATGACCTCAGCGTCGACACCGCACTGAGCAAATACGGCTCCGACGGCAACCTGGGTGGTTCCTGGTCGGAGTTCGACAACCGCGAGACCTTCGATCTGCGTGTCGGCCTGAGCTATAGCCATACGTTCGGCACCGAAGCCAACCGCGTCGCCCACCATCAGGCGCAACTCGCCTTCGACCAGACCCGCCTGCGCGCCCGCATCAACGAACGCGACTGGCATGCCCGCGGCCTGGAACTACGCGACGGCTTCGACGACGCCCTGGCGCGGGTCAGTGAACAAGAACGCCTGGTGACCGCGCAGCGCGACGAACTGGTGCTGGCGACCGCTCAAGTCGAAGCCGGCAAGGTCACCACCCGCGATCTGGTCGACGCGCAGCAACGCGTCAGCGACGCGGTGCTGGCGCTCTACCAAGCCAACCTCGATGTGCTGCGGGCCGACCTGCTGCTGCGCCTGCATGAAAACCGCCTCTTGGATTTATTGCCATGATCAATGCCCGCCACGTTTCCCGTATGCCTTGGACCATGCCGCTCGCGGTGGGTATCGCTCTGCTGCTCAACGCCTGCGGCGGTTCCGACGAGGCCGAAAAAGAGGCCGAGCGCAAACACCTGGCACAAGCGCAGGAGATCTCCATCCCGGTGCGGGTCCTACCCGCGGCTGGTGGCACGGTGGTGGAGTCACTGTCGGTGCAGGGCCGCCTGGAAGTCTGGCGGCAGGAAATCCTCAGCACGCCGGTGGCCGGCATCATCCGCCAGCTGCCAGCGTTGCCCGACCAGCCGGTGAAAGCCGGGGATCTGGTGTTGCTGCTGGATCCGCCGCTCGGCGAACCCGACGAGGTGATTAAGGCCACCATCCAACGCGACCGCGCCAAACGCGCGCTCGACCGTTTGGAATACCTGCGCATCAACGCGCCGGTGACGGTCAGTGCCAGCGACCTCGAAACTGCCAGCGATGCACTCGCTGACGCCAACCGTGAACTGGAAATGTTGACCAACCGCCAAGCGAAACGCCGCCTGATCGCGCCGTTTGCGGGCGTGCTGGTGAAGATCGAAGGAGTGGTCGGCGCGGCCGTTACTGAGGGCACCAAGTTTGCCGAACTGCTCGACCACAGCCGCTACCGCATCCGCCTGGAACTGCCCGAGACTACCCTGCGTCGCCTGCAGATCGGCCAAGCGGTGGAGGTGCGCGCGCTGAGCGACGACACCAGCGCCACCGGCACGGTCGCCAGCATCCCCGCGGCGATCGACACCGAGAAAGGCACTGGCCAAGTGGTGATCGACACCACCACTCCGCCGGTCACCTGGCGCCCAGGTGGTTTCGCCACCGCCAAACTGGTGCTGAAGGAAACCACCAGCCCGGTGGTGCTACCGCGCGACAAGGTGTTCTATGAGGAGAATCGCACCTACTGCTGGATCGCCGACACCCGCGAGGGAACCCTGGTCGCCCGCCGTGCGTGGATCGAAACCGGTGCGAGCGACGAGACCACCCTGATCGTCACCAAGGGCGTCAATCCCGGCGACCAGGTGATCGTCGAAGGCCTCGCCGGCATGAGTGATGGAGTGAAGATCGTGATGGCGCCGGAGAAGAAGGACGAGAGCAAAAAGGACGAGGCGAAGGAGAAGACGACGACGCAGGAGCAGACGAAGTGAAGGACCAGATCAGTCCGGAAGTCCGGAAGTCCGGAAGTCCGGAAGTCTTCCCGCTCGAAGCGTTCCGCGAATCTGCACGTCACCGCCATGACAACGTGAGGCGAAGCCAGCCAACCATCGCCCACGAGACTTCCGGACTTCCGGACTTCCGGACTTCCGGACCGGGGCAATCCAATTCCAAGACCTCCGGACTTCCGGACTTCCGGACTTCCGGACCGGGGCAATCCCAATGATCGCCGCTCTCATCCGCCGTCCCATCGGCGTGTGCGCCTTCACCTTGGCGATGGCGCTGCTGGGCCTGATGGCCGTGCGGCAGTTGCCGGTGTCGTTGTTGCCGCCGGTGGAGCTGCCGGTGCTGACGGTGCGCGTCGATCAGCCGAAGGTCCCGGCCTCGCAGTTGGAAGAACGCATCCTGCAGCCGCTGGAGGACGCGCTGGTCACCTTGCCTGGGCTCGCCCAGCTCGAAGGCCGCGCGGTCACCGGCGCGGTCGAGGTGCGCCTGCACCTGCACGCCAACGTGGTGTTGGATAATCTGGTCAATCACCTCAACGAACTGCTTGCCGGACTGCGCTTGCCCGAGGGCGTCGAACGCCCGCGCATCCTGCGCTACGATCCAGCAGCTGAGCCGATGATGCGACTGGTGCTGGAGCCGATCCCAGGCGGGCCGCCGCTGGAGAACCTCTCGATCGCCGCGCACGACGCGTTGGTGCCGCAGCTCGAAAGCCTGCCAGCGGTCGCCTCGGTGCGTCTGCGTGGTCTGCGCGATCAGGAGCTGCGCATCCGTCCCGATCCCGCGCGGATGGCGGCGGCGAAGCTCACCATCGAGCGTATCGAACAGGCGATCACCAGCGCCACCAGCAGCCGCACCATGGGCATGGTGATGGATGTCAGCGGCACCCAGGGCGTCAGCCTGCGCGGTTCCGCCAATCGCCCGGAGGACATCGGCCGGGTGATCCTTGCACCTGGCATCACCATCAACGATGTCGCCACGGTTGAGCGCATCCTCACCGATGCGACCGAACTGGTGGTCGCTCTGCCGGGCGAGGACGCCGGCACCGCGAACGGCGGTGCGCTGTTGCTGGAGGTGCTCGCGCAAGCCGATGCCGGTCTGGTGGCGGCATCTGATGGCGTGCGTCAACGCTTGGCGCAGATCGGCCAGACCATCCGCGTCGACGACAGCCAGCCCGCCGATCCGCTTGCCACCCGGTGGACCTATGCCGGTGGATCGTTGTCACTCCTGACTGATCGCGCCACCGCGGTGCGCACCGCGATTTCTGAGGTCCAATCCGCCGCCGTCGAAGGCGCGATCCTCGCGTGGCTAGTGTTGCTGGTGTTCCTGCGCGCGTTCCGTCCGTCGCTGGTGGTGTTCCTGGCGATTCCGTTGTCGGTGGTCGGCACCTTCCTGCTGATGTCGATGGCGGGTGTCGGCCTCAACCTCATGAGCCTGGGCGGACTCGCGCTCGGCATCGGCATGCTGGTCGACACCGCCATCGTGGTGCTGGAAGCCGCCGATCGCTTGGGTGGCGCATCGCCCGATCAGCAGGTCCGTTTGCGCGCTATTGCCGTCGGTGTGGGTGAAGTCTCTGGCGCGTTGGTAGCGTCGTGCCTGACCAGCATCGCGGTGTTCGTGCCGTTGGCGTTCCTGCCGGGTATTCTCGGCCGACTGTTCTACGACCAGGCGTTCACCGTATCGGCCAGCCACGTGGTCAGTCTGGCAGTCGGTCTGGCGCTGGTGCCGACTTTGCTGGCGTTGCCGGCGTTCAGCCGCCGCGCCGGTTTCGGCTCCTGGGCGTGGCCACCGGTGAGCGGCGGCGGTTTCGGACGACGCTGGTTCTTCTGGCCACTCGCGCTCGTGTGGTTGGTCGTCACCTGCTTGCGGTGGTTGTTCACCACCTCCATCCGCCTGCTCATCGCGGCTTTCTGGTTGGTGTTCATGATCCTGCGCTGGCCGGCGAAACTGCTGATCCTGCCGATCGATCGCCTGGCCAGCGGCGGCCTCCACCTGACCGAACGGCTCTACGGCTACACCATCAATGCCGTGCTGCGGCGTCCCGCGATCGGCCTGGGGCTGTTCGCCGGCGCCTTCGCCCTCGGCTTGGCCTTCATCCCGCTGCTACCGGTGCGCCTGATGCCGCCGAGCCTGTCCTCGCGCTTCACCCTCGATGTCGAGCTGCCACGTGGCCAGTCAGTGGTGCAAAGCAGCGCGTGGGCGGCGCGCTTCCTGCGCGACCTGCGCACGTGGCGCGGCGACCTCGACGCCGTGGCGCTGGCGGGCGAGGACAGTGCGTACACCGCCGGACTGAACAAACGCGGCGACCACGAGGTGCAGCTGGTGGTGACCGTCGCGCGCCACGCCGACGATCAGGCAGCCGAAGGCCAGTTCCTTGCCGAGCTGGAACGCCGCGCGTTGACTGCCGGTGCGGTGAGCGCCGCGGCGCGCACGCCACCACTGGTCGACCTGGGACTGGGGTCGACCAACGCCATCGACTTGGCCATCCGTGGCCCCGACGCCGAGACGTTGCGGCGCATCGGGCTGGACTACACCGCGCGCCTACGCTCCGCAGGATGTCGGGGCGTAGTGACCTCGGCCACCGCCGCGGCGGAGGAACTGCTGATCGTGCCCGATCCTGAGCGCCTGCTCGCCGCTGGCATCGGCGCCGACGCCATCGCCAGCGCCGTCGCCGCCGCGGCGGATGTGAAACTGATCACCGGCTTCATCCCACAGACTGGCCCGCACGGCGGCGGCGATCGCACCTTGCCGATCCGCGTCCATGGACCGCTGTGGGGAAAAGCGGCGACCGATCTCGCGTCGCTCAACCTGGGCACCGCCGACAAGCCGGTGCCACTGGGCTCGGTTGCCAGCATCGTGCGCAGCCTGCGCGGTGGCCTGATTCTGCACCGCGCCGGCATGCGCATCGCCAGCATCACCGCCATCGCCCTGCCACCGGGACGCACCCAGGCTGAAGTATTGGCCGACGTGCAACGCGCCGCGCCGTTGCCCGCCGGCTACCGCCTGATGGGCGACGGCCGTGAGGCCATCACCGGCCGCAGCTTGGCGGCGATGAGCGGCATGCTGGCGTTGTCAGTGTTCCTCGTCGTGGTGCTGATGGCCATCCAGTTCGAAAGCATCAGCCAGCCGCTGCTGGTGATCCTCTCGGTGCCGATGGCAGCGGCGGGCGCGTTCCCCGCGTTGCACCTGCTCGGCCACGGCCTCGACGTGATGAGCGGCATCGGCTTGGTGGTGCTCGTCGGTGTCGCGGTATCGAATGCGATCGTGCTGGTGACCACGGCGAATCTGCGGCGAGCGCAAGGCATGGGACCAGCAGCCGCCATCGAAGCCGCCGGCCGTGAACGCCTGCGGCCGATCCTGATGACGACGTGCACGTCGGTGCTCGGCCTGATGCCACTCGCCATCGGCTGGGGCGAAGCGGTCGAACTGCGTGCGCCGCTCGCGGTGGCAGTGATGGGCGGCTTGTGCAGCGCGACGGTGCTGACACTGATTTCGCTGCCGAGTGTGTTGTTGTTGGCGGCGGGACGCCAACCAGCCGAGACCCCGCCGAGCACCTGAAGCACTGGCATGGCTACGCTGGTCGTGGCCGCGCAGTTTGTGATGTGATCCGTACGCGCGTTGCCGATTGCCGAGCAAGTGGCGGTGTTCGAGAGCCGCCAACGGCGGCGACGCCCCGCCAGCCCGGTGCGGAAGCGCCGGGAAAACGGCGGTGAATTTCTATGCAAGCCGCCAACGGCGGCGACGCCCGGTGGTCGGTGCTTCAGCACCGACCCGGTCGCCCCATGGACGATCAAATCCCATTCGACATCCTCACTGGCCACCATGGCCCACACCCACGTTAATTGCCTCCTGCATGTGGTCTTCAGCACCAAAAACAGAGCACCCCTCATCGCCCCGGAATGGCGCACGGCCTTGCATGCGATATTATCCAGCATCGCCAAGAACCGCGGATTCCCGACGGTGATCGTCGGCGGTGAATCCGATCATGTGCATCTGTTGATGTCATTGCCAAGCGATCAACCGATCAGCGGATGCCTGCGGACCCTGAAAAGCACGTCGTCGAAATGGGTGAACGACGAGTACCTCAAGGATCGTTCGTTCGCATGGCAGGACGGATATGGCGCCTTCGCCATCAGCCCATCGCACAAGGAGGCGACGGTGGCGTACATCGAAGGCCAGGAGGAACATCACCGCGTGCGCACGTTCCAGGAGGAGTACCGCGAGTTCCTTCAGCGAAATGGAGTGACGTGGGATGAACGGTATGTGTGGGGATAGACGGTAACAGCAGACGGCGTTGGGTTGGTGATGGCGCGGTGGTGCGAGGATGACGTTGGTGACGGCGGGCTCACGCGCCGCCGATCCGGGCGTCGCCGCCGTTGGCGGCTCACCTTCTATTCTCTGTCCGTTTCCCGGCGCTTCCGCGCCGGGCTGGCGGGGCGTCGCCGCCGTTGGCGGCTCTTGAACGGGCCACACGCGCGGCCCCCGAATCCAATCACCGAAAACACCGCAGCCCGGGCTTTGGGCCGGGGCTGCGGTGAAATGCGCCGGTGATAACCGGTCGATTACTTGGGATACACCGGCATCACGAAATTGATCGGGCTGGCGTATTTGCTCGTCGGGCCGAACCAGGTGTCGGCGCTGGCGTGCCAGTCTTGCGATTCCCACAGGGCGAGCAGGGCGTGGTTGATGGCGTTGCGCCAGGCCGACTGGTTCTGCGGTACGGCGATGCCGTAGGGTTCGCTGGTCATGCGGTCGCCGGCGATGCGCCACGCGGCGGGATCTTCCGAGCTGGCGATCATGCCGGACAATACCAGGTAGTCGTTGGTGGCGGCGTCGATCTCGCCGGCTTTGAGCGCCTTGCCCAGGGCGGCATTGTCGGCGTACTTTTCCACCACCGCGTCGGGATTGATCTGGGTCATGTAGTACGAGGCCGTGCTGCCTTTGACCGCGCCGACTTTTTTGCCGTTGAGGTCGAGGTAGCTCTTGATCGGTGAGGCAGCGGGAACCAACAGCGCCTGGCCGTCCTGGAAATACGGGAGGCTGAAGTCTACCTTGTTGGACGACTTGCTCTCGCGGTATCGCGTGATGGTCATGCTGGCGACCACCATGTCGACGGTGCCGTTGACGATCGACGGGCTGCGTTGGTCGAGCGTGACCGGCACGTAGACGATCTTGTCGACGCCGAGGTGGTTGGCGACGCCTTCCGCGATCTCGATGTCGAAGCCGGTCCAGTGCCCACCGACCTGGTAGCTGAACGGCGGGTTGTTGGCCAGCACGCCGACGCGCACGGTTTTGGCGGCGGTCACTGCGGCGAGCACATCGTTGGCACCAGCGGGCGCCGCGGCGCGATCTCCACCGGTGCAGCCGGTGAGTGCGATGGCAAGAACGGCGAGGAACAGGAGCGGGAGGCGGAGAGTCATGGGGATCACCTTGGAGATGGGTCCGGAAGTCCGGAGGTCCGGAGGTCCGGAAGTCTGAGAAAGGAAGAGGGCAGCGCCGAAGGCGCGTTCTTGGGGGGGCGGGCGCCCTCCAAGTGAAACTAGAAGCGGCGCTGTTTCACCGTGCCGTAGCGCAGCTGCATGCACTTGCGCAGCTTCTCGCCCAGTGCCTCGTCGTTGGGCTTCTTCTCGGCCAGGGCGGTGTAGTCCTGCATCGCCTTGGTCAGGTACTGGTAGGCCTCTTCGTAGTGCTTGTCGCGCTCGGGCGAATTGCCTTTGCCCAGCGCGATGTTGTAGGCGTCCTGCCCCTTGGCGAAAATCATGTCGGCGGCGGCTTCGCTGCCATCGCTGGTGATCGCCGCTTGCTCGACCTTGGCTTTGGTCTTTTTGCCGGCGCGCTGCGCGGTGGCTTCGTCCGGATAATAGATCACGCGCTGCGGGTTGAGCTTGGACGCTTCGGCGCTGTCGCTGGCGAAGTAGAACGGTGTGTCGAGCTCCGAGCAGAACGGGCCCTTCTTGTTGGTCGCCACCTGCGACGGCTTTTCTGCCGGCTTGGCCTCGTCACCCTTCGCCCACAGGCCGGACTTGCCTTTGCGCGCTTTGGCCTCGGCATCCTTGACCGCCTTCTCCAACGCTGGATCCGGCTTGGCACCGTTCTGGTAACGCGCGAGGCCAGCCTCGACCAGCGCGGCGTTAATGTTCTCGCCATTGATGACGAACTGGACCTTGGCCGCACCCATTTCATCGGTGCCGAAGGCATCGGTGTAGAGGATCGAGCACTTCTTGCCCTTCATCAGCTCAGTGAGCTTGGCCTGCGCCTTGGCGCGACCGGCGTCGTCATCGGGCACTGCGACATGCGCCAACCCGAGCACCACCGGGAAAGTTTTGGTCATCACCACCACGCGATCAGGCGCCGGCACAGCGATCACCGGGTAGGCGTCGGCGGCAACCGCGACGCCCGCACTGACGATCAACGTCGCAACCAGAGCGACACGATGGGGAACTCGAGACAAAAATGACATACGCGCTCCTGCGGCTGACGGACGGGCGGGCATGGTGATGGCACTACCTGCACGAGGCAAGCGTGGGATGGCCAATGTAAGGCAAGACAACTAGCCGCAGAGTCGAACCAGAACAAATCACCGCCCGGTTTCATCAAACCGCAGCAAACGTCCGGCATTTACCATCACCGCCAGGGTGCCGAGGTTGTGCAGCAGCACGGACGCCACCGGGCCGTACCAACCGAGCGCGGCGCCAGCGATGATGACCACCGTCCAGCCGAGGCCGATCACCACGTTGATGTTGATCGTGCGGCGGCACAGGCGGCTCAAACGGATGCAGGTGCCGAGGCGGCGCAGATCGCTCGACATCAACACCAGATCACTCGATGCCATCGCTACATCAGTACCACCGCCGCGACCGTCAGCGGTCAGGCCACCGATGGCGACGCCGACGGCTCCGGCCTTGAGTGCGAGCGCGTCGTTGACGCCGTCGCCAACCACCAACGGATGGCGACCGGCTTTGATCTCCGCCAGCACGCGGTCGAGTTTCTGCTGCGGCAGCACTTCGGCTTCGACCACATCGATGCCGAGGCGCGCGGCCATGGACTCGGCGACTGCACGGCGATCACCGGTGACCATCACCTGACGCGTCAGGCCGAGAGCACGCAAATCGGCCAACGCACGCGCGGCTTCCGGACGCGGTTCGTCGGCGAGCAGCAGCCAGCCGTGGAAACGGCCAGCGACACCGACGCCGACCAACGGGCCGTCGTGCATCGGCGCGGCGGGAACGACCACACCAGATTCGCTGAGGAAACTCGCACGGCCCATCACCACCACGCGGCCATCGGGCAGCGTGCCGGTCAGGCCCTTGCCGCCGATTTCTTTCACCGCGCTGAGCATGTGGCGTTCGTCGTTGGCCACGGCGCCGCTGACGGCGCGGCTGACCGGATGACTGCTCGCCGCGCCCAGGCTGCCAGCGATGCGCGTGAGATCCGCCGCATCGACCCCCTCTGCCGGCGACGTGCCGGTGAGCGACAGACGACCAAGTGTGACTGTACCGGTCTTGTCGAGGATGAGCGCGTCGACTTCGGCGAGCTCTTCGAGGAAGGCTGTGCCCTTAACCAAAATGCCGTGGCGACCAGCGACCGCGAGCGCAGCGATGGCGGTCGCCG
>JANPLC010000458.1:0-15326 GCA_031426335.1 Planctomycetota bacterium | reverse complement strand
CTCGCCCGCGCAGGGGCAATCGTTTCAAGGTCGTGGGCTATTCGGATGTCTGTGCCATCCCACTCGCGCGGGCGGGCCGCCCACGCCCCCAGGGGAAGGCCATCTTGACTTAGTGTCTACGGGACACTAACTTTCCGCCATGCCCTTCACCTACCAATACGCCCGGCCAGCCGTTACCGTCGACTGCGTCGTGTTCGGCCTGGATGACCAGGATCTGAAGGTCCTGCTGATCCAACGCGACATCGAGCCCTTCGCCGGACGGTGGGCGCTGCCCGGTGGTTTTGTGAAGATGGACGAGACGCTCGAGGAGAGCGCCCTGCGAGAACTGGGCGAAGAGACCGGTCTGACCAAGGTCTTCCTGGAGCAGCTCTACACCTTCGGCAATCCCGGCCGTGATCCGCGTGAACGCGTGGTGACGGTGGCGTACTACGCGCTGGTGAAGCTGCTCGACCACAAGGTCCAGGCCGCCACCGACGCACGCAACGCCGCTTGGTTCGCGGTCGACGATCTGCCCAAACTCTGCTTCGACCACGACGATATCCTGACCGCCGCGCTCAAACGCCTGCAGGGCAAGGTGCGTTACCAGCCGATCGGTTTCGAACTGCTGCCGCCAAAGTTCTCGCTGACGCAGTTGCAGCGCATGTACGAGATCATCCTCGAACGCGACCTCGATAAGCGCAACTTCCGCAAGAAGGTCCTGTCGCTCGACATCCTGCAGGAACTCGACGAGGTCGAGCAGGACGTCGCGCATCGCGCGGCGCGGCTTTACCGCTTCGATGAACGCAAGTATCGGCAACTCGTGAAAGACGGCTTCCACTTCGAGATCTAAACCATGACACGCCCTGATCCAAACCTGCTGCGAGAACTGGCTGCGCGCGCCGATGCGATCTGCGCTGCCGGTCACTACACGGTCGACAACCGCCGCGTCGAGCTGACGGATCACCTGGCTGTTTGCTGCGCAGGGGCCGCTCTGATCGCTCCGGGTGGATGGGATGCCATCGATCAGTACGCCCGTGGACTCTGCCGCCCCGACGCGCCGTTGGCTGCGCTGTGCGTGACGAACGAAAGCACCATGGCGGCGCTCAACCGCTTGGCGGTGACCGAACGCCTGCCCAACGTCGCCGCCCTCAACTTCGCTTCCGCACGTAATCCAGGTGGTGGTTACCGCAACGGAGCACTGGCCCAGGAGGAGACGCTCGCCCGGTCGAGCGGTCTGGTTCCGACCCTGGAGCAGACCTGGACCTACTACGACCAGAACCGCAAGCAGGAGTCGCTGCTGTACACCGATCACGCGATCTGGTCACCGCGGGTCCCGTTCTTCGCGGATGATGAAGGTTCCTTGCTGCCGGAGCCGTACTTGGCGGACATCATCACCATGCCGGCACCCAATGCCGGAGCGATGCGCACCGAAAGCGATCTGCTAGGCGTCATCCCGACCTTCCAGCGCCGCATCCGCTGGATCCTGGCCTTGGCCATCACCAAGCAGGTCCGGCATCTGGTGCTCGGCGCGTGGGGCTGTGGCGCGTTCGGCAATCAACCAGATATCGTCGCGCGTCTGTTCCGCGAAGCCTTGCATCCCGATCAGCCGTGGCGCCGTGGCCTTGTCAGCGTGACCTTCGCCATCATCGACCACTCGAAACGCCGCGCCTCCCTCGCTGCGTTCGAATCCGCCTTCTCAGAAGTGACCAATCATCCCTGATCCCCTCTGCGCAGGAGAATCGCCATGAAAGCACTCATCCTAGTGGACATCCAGAACGACTTCTGCCCCGGTGGCGCGCTCGCCGTTGCTGATGGCGATGCCGTCGTGCCGATCGCCAACCGACTGATGGATATCGTCGACGTGGTGGTCGCGACGCAGGATTGGCATCCCGCGAATCACGGCAGCTTCGCCAGCAATCATCCCGGACGGAAGGTGTTCGACATGGGTGACCTTGCCGGTCTCCCCCAAGTCATGTGGCCCGATCACTGCGTGCAGTGGACCGGCGGTGCGCAGTTCCATCTAGGGCTCGACACCAAACGCATCACCCGCGTCTTTCCCAAGGGCACCGATCCCACCATCGACAGCTACTCGGGCTTCTTCGACAACGGTAAGCGCAAGGCCACCGGCCTCGGCGATTGGCTGAAGGCCAAGGGCGTAACCGAGGTGCTGATCTGCGGCCTCGCCACCGACTACTGCGTCAAGGCCACGGCAATTGATGCGGCGCAGTTGGGCTTCCGCACCGTGCTTATCGAAGATGCTTGCCGTGGAGTCGGCATGGCACCGGATCATATCCCGGCAGCACTCGCAGCCATGCGGGCAGCAGGCGTACACATCACGCACAGCTTGACGTAACGCTTATGACCCCCACCGAACGCTACATCGGCTGCCTCATCGGCACTGCCGTCGGCGACAGCCTGTTGTTGCCGGCGGAGGGCTTGTCGCGTCAGCGCATCGCCCGGCGTTTCGCTGATCGGCTGTCACAGGGGCTGGTCTGCGGTCGCGGAATGGTGAGCGATGACACGGATCACACCTTCCTGGTCGCCCGCTGCCTGGCGGCTGAACGCAGCGATGCACCACGCTTCGCGCGCCGGCTCGCTTGGCGGTTGCGCTGGTGGCTGCTGTGTATCCCGGCGGGCTGCGGCAAGGCCACCGGGCGCGCGATCATCCGCTTGCTGCTCGGCTGGTCGCCGGCACGTGCCGGTGTCTCGTCGGGAGGAAACGGGCCGAGCATGCGCGCTGCCATCATCGGCGCGGTGTTCGCCGATGACGCCGCCGCGCGCCAGGACTTCGGCAAAGCCGCTTGTCACCTGACCCATCGTCATCCGCAGGCCGAAGCAGCAGCTCTGGCGGTGGCCGAGGTCGCCGCCTGGATCACGCGTGAGAGCGCTGACCCGTTATGGCCGTTGCTGGAACACGCTGATGCGGAGTGGCGGAAGCGCTTGGAGATCGTGCGCCAATGGCATGCGAGCAGTGAGGACACTGATGCGTTGGCAACCGCGCTCGGTTGCCCGGATTACGTCTGGGGCTGGAGCCTGACGAGTGTGCCGTTCGCCCTCGGATGCTGGTTGCGCCATCGCCATGATCCGCGCTCGGGCATGGCCGCGATCCGGCGCGCTGGTGGAGATACCGATACCATCGGGGCGATCGCCGGGGCCTGGTACGGCATCGATGATGGTGAGCAGGTCTTCCCCGCGGAATGGGTGACGAGCATCACCGACTGGCCGGTGTCGGTCTCTGCACTACGCCATGCCGGAGCAGCCTTGGGCGGTGCGCGGCCGCGACGTTGGGCCTGGCCGCTGCTGCCGGTGCGCAACGCCGTGTTCTTCCTCGTCGTGCTGGCGCATGTCGTCCGACGGATGTTGCCATGATCACGCCCGACCTCTTCGCCCCCGACGGCCCGTGAACGGAAACTCATGCACGCGCACACTCCACCATCCGCCCTGCTGCCGGACCTACCACGTCCGTGGATGTTCCTCGCCGGTGCGATCGATCAGGATCGCGCGGAGCGGTGGCAGGATGTAGCGATCGAGGAATGTCGTGATCTGCCCGGCACCATCCTGAATCCACGGCGGGCCAACTGGGATCCGACATGGAACCAGAGCCTCGATAATCCGCACTTCGCTGGCCAGGTGGCGTGGGAACTCGACGGACTGGAGCAGGCCGACGTGATCATCTGTTGGTTGCCGGCGACGGCGCAGGCGCGCATCTCGCTGATGGAGATCGGACTGCATGCGCGGCATGGACGTTTGCTGATTGGCTGCGCCGTCGGCTTCCACAGTCGCGGCAATGTCCTCGCCGTTGGCCAACGTTTTGGCGTGCCGGTGCTCGACACGCTGCCTGACTTGATTGCAGCTGCGAAACAACGGCTCGCGCTCGTCAGCATCGGAGCACACCCATGATGGATTGGCTCCTCCAACCGCTGCAACCGTGGGACGCGCTCCCCTGGCTGACGATGTGTCCGCTCGAAATCCTCGCGACGATCTTCGGGTTGTGGTCGGTGGCGTGTTACGTGCGCGAAAGCGTGTGGGCGTGGCCGACGGGGCTGATCAATGTCCTGCTGTTCATCGTGCTCTTCTATCAGTGGGGATTATTCGCCGAAACCGGACTCCAGGTCGTGTTCGTGGTGCTGCAGATCTACGGTTGGTGGCAGTGGCTGCGTGGTGGTGAGCAACATCAGGGCGTGGTGATCACGCGCACCTCGTCGCGCGAGTGGCTGGTGCTCGGCGGACTCAGCATCATCGGCATCGTACCCATCGGTCTGGCGCTCACGCACTGGACGACCTCGACGGTGCCGTGGTGGGACACCGTGCCGACCGTGCTCAGCCTCGTCGCGCAGTGGATGATTTCGCACAAGAAGCTGGAGAACTGGCTGGTGTGGATCGCGGTCGATCTGATCTCGATCCCGTTGTTCGCTTACAAGGGACTCTATCTGACGGCGGCGCTCTATGGCGTGTTCCTGATCCTGTGCTGCTGCGGCCTGTGGGCATGGTTGAAGACGTGGCGCGCCAGTCAGGCGGCGCCAGCGGTGACGGCGGTGACGCCATGAGCGACCTGCCACTGGTCGAACGCGGGATGATCCTCGGCAAGTTCATGCCGCCGACGCAGGGACATCGCTACCTAGCCGAGTTCGCGCGACGTTGCTGCAAACGCCTGAGTGTTTTGGTGTGCAGCAAACCTGGACAACCAATCCCAGGCGCATGCCGCTTCGCGTGGATGCGGGCGATGTTGCCGGACTGTGACGTGATTCACGTGCCCGACGATTTGCCGGATGCGCCCGAGGAGCATCCACAGTTTTGGGAGTTGTGGCTGCCGGTGATCCGACGTGCGGTGCCCGAGCCGATCGGTCTGGTGGTCACCAGCGAGACCTACGGACCGGAACTAGCGCGACGTGTCGGCGCGAAACATCTGGTGGCCGATCGTGGTCGTCAGGGCGTGCCGATCTCGGCCACCGCCATGCGCGCTGATCCGTATGCACACTGGGCGCACCTGCCCGACGTGGTGCGGCCGTGGTACTGCCGTCGCGTGGTGGTGTTCGGTCCAGAATCGACGGGGAAAACCATGCTCGCTGAGCGACTGGCGGCGCACTACCACACGGTGTGGGTGCCGGAGTGGGCACGTGGCCACCTGGATCCGGCGAATGGGGTGTGCGAGCCCGATGACTTTCCGCGCATCGCTATCGGTCAGGCGGCGAGCGAGGACGCCCTCGCGCTGCAGGCGAACCGCGTGCTGGTCTGCGACACCGACACCATCACCACCACCATCTGGAGTGAGGTTTACCTGGGTGGCTGCGCCGAATGGATCCGTGCACTCGCCCGCAATCGCCAACACGACCTCTACCTGCTCTGCGACATCGATGTGCCCTGGGTGCACGACGGCCAACGCGACATGCCGCACCGGCGCGAAGAATTCCGCGAGCGCTGCCGCGCGGCGCTCATCGCCCATGACCGTCCCTTCGTCGAGATCCGTGGCGATTGGGACATGCGTTTTCACACCGCCGTCGCCGCCATCGATCGTCTGCTCGGGCCGTTGGCGGATGCACCGTCGGTCGCCGCGCAGCAACGCCTCATCACTGAATTTTCTGGAGCACGCCATGACTGACATCCTTTACACCGGCCGCCACCTCGAACTGGTCAAGGAGGGCCGCTGGGAATACGTCCGCCGACCGAACGCCACGGCGATCGTGGCGATCATCGCCGTGACCCCTGCCGATGAGATCCTGTTCGTCGAACAGTACCGCATCCCGGTCGGCTGCACCGTCATCGAATTCCCTGCCGGCCTGGTCGGAGACGACGATTCCAACGAGGACATCCTGGTCGCCGCCAATCGGGAACTCGACGAAGAGACCGGCTGGAGCGCACGCGACCTGCGGGTTGTCAACCGCGGTCCGTCATCAGCAGGCTTGACCAATGAAATCGTGACGCAGCTCCTGGCCCGTGACCTCTACCGCACCAGCGCTGGTGGCGGTGTTCCCGGAGAAGGCATCACCGTGCACACGATTCCACGCACCCAGGTGGTCACCTGGCTGAGTGAACGGGCAAAAGCTGGTTACCTGATCGATCACAAAGTCCAAGCCGGGCTGTGGTGGTTGGGACAACTGCAGGGATCATGACCGTGCTATCCGCTGATCCTGAAGCCCGGCGGCAACGCGCCCGAATCGCGCTCGACGGCCTGTCGATCGGTGATGCCTTCGGCGAGCGCTTCTTCACCCGCGAGGTCGCCGCCGGTCTGGAGCAGCGTGCGCTTCCGCCCGCGCCGTGGCGTTACACCGATGACACCGAAATGGCACTTGGCTTGTACGACTGCCTGGTCCGTTTCGGCGAGGTCCGACAGGATGAACTGGCCGCAATCTTCGCTGCGCGTTACCACCGCGATCCGTGGAAGGGTTACGGCGGAACCGTGCGCGGTGTACTGCGTGGCATCCATGACGGCATCCCCTGGCGCATGCTGGCCAAAGCGGCCTATGGCGGTGAAGGCTCGATGGGCAACGGCTCGGCGATGCGTGTGGGTGTGCTCGGCGCGTGGTTCGCTGACGATCTGGAAAGAGTAGTCCGTGAGGCCCACCTCTCGGCAGAGGTCACGCACGCCCACGCCGACGGCATCGCTGGCGCTATCGCCGTCGCCGTGGCGAGCGCGCTCATCTGGCGCATGCCAGTGTTCTCCGTGTCGGACTTTTACACCACCATCCTCGACCTCACCCCACCAGGCGCGACCTGGGATCACATCGCTCGTGCACGCGAATTGCCGGTCGCCTACACCATCCGCACCGCCGCCGTCGCGCTCGGCAACGGCAGCAACGTGGTCTGCTCCGACACCATTCCGCTGTGTCTGTGGTTGGTCACGCGACATCCCGGTGACTACGTCGAAGCCCTGTGGTCGGCGGTCACCGCCGAAGGCGATCGAGACACCACCTGCGCCATCATCGGCGGAATGTTGGGATGCTGGAACCAGGCGCCGGCGTTTCCCCGTGACTGGCTTGAACACCGTGAACCACTCGATCTGGGACCATCGCCATGAGCAAACGCGACCGTACCACTGACCTCAGCAAATGGTTGAGCTACGTGCTGCGCCACGATCCCCGCAGTGCTGGTCTGACACTCGACAGCGCTGGCTGGACCACGGTGGATGAACTGCTGGCCGCCGCGCAGCGCAGCCACCACGGCATGACGCGGCAGGAGTTGCAGGTGGTCGTCACCACCAGCGACAAGCAACGCTTCGCCTTCAACGACGACCACTCGCGCATCCGCGCCAACCAGGGGCACTCGATCCCGGTGGATCTGCAGTTGCCCGTGATGGTCCCGCCGGACGTGCTGTATCACGGTACGACCGAGCGCTTCATCGCCAGCATCCTGCACGACGGCCTGCGTCCGCAGCAACGCCACCATGTCCACCTCTCCGCCGAGACCAAAACCGCCGTCAGCGTCGGTGGACGTCACGGCAAACCGGTGGTGCTGCGCGTCGACGCCGCGCGGATGCAGGCCGACGGGCACGTCTTCCGCCGTTCTGAAAACGGCGTGTGGCTGGCGGAACATGTGCCACCTAACTATCTGGGCAGGGAGGATGCATGAACCGCGATCGGCTCCGCGAACAGCTAATTGGTGGCCTGATCGGCACACTGGTTGGCGATGCCTTGGGTGTGCCGGTCGAGTTCACCGGCAGAGCGATGCGAGATCGCGACCCCGTCATCGACATGCGTGCCTTCGGCACGTGGAATCAACCTGCAGGGACATGGAGTGATGACAGCTCCATGACCTTGGCTGCGGCCGACGTCCTTTGCCAAAACGGCTGGGATCTGCCAGCCATGCTGCGGGGATTCCTTGGCTGGCTGGACCACAACCAATGGACGCCGCATGGAGCGGTGTTCGATATCGGCAATGCCACACGCAATGCTCTGATGCTCTTCCGCATCGGTGGAGACCACATGACCTGTGGTCAGGCCGACGAGCGCGACAACGGCAACGGTTCACTGATGCGTTTTATGCCCGCGTCTTGTTGGCTTTTTGGTGAGGCGACCGAACGCTTGGTGGATGAGGCCGGACAAGCCAGTGCGCTGACCCACGCCCATATTCGTTCACGACTGTGCTGTGCTTGGCATGCTTTGTGGTGTGATGCGATCCTATCCGGCCGTCTCGTGCGTACTGGCGCACGACAAGCGAGTGATCGTCTTCGCCGTTACTTGCCTGACGAGGAACGTCCGCACTTGAAGCGCCTGCTCGACGGCTCGGTGATGGATCTGCCACGTGTGTCCATCCAGAGCGATGGCTACGTGGTCTCGACCTTGGAGGCCGCTCTCTGGTGCGTGTCCAATCACGACGACTTCCGCAGCACGGTGTTGGCGGCGGTGAACCTCGGCGGCGATGCCGATACCACGGGTGCGGTCGCCGGTGGTATGGCTGGTTTGCACTACGGCTTCAACGCGATCCCCACGGAATGGGTCGCTGCCTTGGCGCGTCATGACGAGGTGATGGCGCTGGCCGAACGCTACGCCGATGCCTGTTTGATGCATTGGCAGGCATCGACGCCGTAAGTGGTGGTGCTGACGGTGCTGTCCGCCTGCGGATCATCCACCACCCCTGACGCCCCACGTTGCGCCGGCCCAACGCCATCCCAGCATCAACGATCAGCACCGCGTCGCTTTCCGTCGTCATGAAGGTTGAACTCCCATGGCCAAATCCATCGACACCCTCCGGCATGTGAGTGCGTCCCCGACGCTGCCACGTAGTGGGCCGCCGCGGGAGGCCGCGTTCGATGTGCAGGATCTGTATCAGGGGCCAGCGGGCTCACAGGTTGGCGACGGCGGAACAACCACCGCGCTCGATGACAAACTGCGCCAGGCGTATTTCTGGATCGTCAACCACGCCATCATCACCCCGTTCTATGATCTGCACTTCGATGACGGCGCGCCACGCTCGTTCTACTTCGGCGGCGTCGGCACCACCGTGCGGCTGCCAACCGACCAGTCGTATTCGTCATTCGCTTTGCTGCCGTTGCTGACCTTTGTTGCACGCAAACGGGCATTGCTGGTGGGTGGGCCTGGACGCGGAAAAACTGCCACGGCGGTGCTGATGGGCCTGCTCGCCGGTTACGATCTGCCGACGCTGCACCGGGCGATCCAACATGGTCAGCCGCAGATGACGGTCTCTGATCTGCTTGGTTCGCCGTTGCCGAAATCACTGGTGACCGCCGATGATCAGGGCGATATCCGCATCGCGTGGCGTGAGTGGATCCGCATGCGGGTGAAGATCGTCGATGAGTACAATCGCATTCCGACGCGCACGCAGTCGGCGCTACTGACGCTGCTCGGTGACGGCTACGCCGAGGTCATGGGGCAGGTGGTGGAATCGCCGGAGAGCGCGTGGTTCCTGACCGCCAATGACGATCTGGGCGGCGGCACTTACCAGGTGATCGAAGCGCTGAAGGACCGCGTTGACGTAACGGTCAAGGCGCTCGATTTCAATCCACGGTTCCTGGGCGACCTGCTGACGCGGATCGAGGATCGTATCCAGCCGGAAAAGTTGATGCCGAAGGAGTTGATCTTCAGCGAAGCGGAACTGGATGAGGCCTACCGCCAGATCCTGGCGGTGAGCATCCCCCTGCCGGTGCGGCGGCGCTTCGAGTTCTTTGCCAGCCAGTTCGGTTTCTGCGACCTCGCGGCGACTGAGATCGAGTACAAAACCAAGGACACCATCAAGCTTGCCGGGCGCACGTTGTCGGCGGTATGCGCCACGGACTGCGGACGCGACAAGGCCAAGTGTCTGTGTAGCCAAACCGAAAACGGCTTGTCGGTGCGCGCCTTGATGACCGCGCTGACCTTCGCCAAATCGATGGCGTGGTTCCGTGGTCGCCAAGAAGTCGGACTCGATGACCTGCGCCAGATCCTGCCCTGGGTCCTGCATGAAAAGCTGGTGCAGAACCCGACCTCGGCGTTCTTTGACCAAGAAGGCCGGGATGTCCTGCGCATTGATCGCATCGCTTGGTTGCGACAGGCGTTCATCGATTCGTGTGCGGAATACGATCGCCTGGATCTCGATCGCAACGATCCCTTGGCGGAGGTCGATGCGGCTTTTGCCCGCGGACTCGACGGATTGGATGACAAGGCGGTGCGCGCAGAGTTGGATCGCATCGAGCTCCTGCTCGGCAAGCTGGCACAGAACACCAAACTCTACGCCCACGTCGCGGCGGATGTGCTCAAGCTCAAGTACTACCACCAACGCTACTCCAACTACCTGCGCTGGTGGCAGTGGAAGCGTGGCGCGTGATCAGCGGACGAGCGGCAGAATGGCTGCGCAGCCAGCGCGACGCACTGAACCTGCGCGTGCGCTTGGCGCGTCACCGTGGCCTGCGCACGGATCCGGCGCTGCTGACGGCGTGGTTCGATCGGCTGTTGCCGGACCTGTGTGCGCAAGATGCCAGCGACGACGTGCTGCTCGCGACCTTCGAACTGGTGCTGCTGTTGGCGGGGCGTGGACGCCTGCCATTACCGCAGCTGGCGGCCGACGATGTGCAGGGCGCGCTGCTGCTCGCGCTGCCACAATTGAGCGCGGTGTTTTCCCAGCGACCGACCCTGCTAGCGGCATTCAGCAATGCGGCCGGGAACCTCGGTGCCAACGGTCTGCCCTTTGTCACTGCGCTTCCACGCTTGGCGGCGTGCTGCCCGGTTGACCAGTTGCTGAATGCTGGCGTGGTGTTGGCGTGGCGGTCAGGCGAAGCGCGCCTGCGCGACCGGGCGCTCGCCATTGCTGAAAAATTGCCAGCGGCCGTCGTCGCCGTCGCGCTCGCCATCGATACCAACGCGGTCGCGGATAGTCTCGCCGAGTTGAACAACCATGGCTGGCGGCAGCCTGGGCAGGCACGGCAGCCTGGAGCGTTGTTGACCCGCATCGGCGATTACCTGGGACTCGGTGGACCATTCATCGGGATGCCCGTGATCCTCGATTCTTCGCACGGACATTGCCTGCACCTGCGTTGTGGCAACGCCACGCTTCGCCTCCACAGCGATGCCTTCGGCTGGCATTGCCAACCAGCAACGGTTGGTGCAGCACGGGTCAGCCATCCTCAAATCCGCCCGTCCTTCAAGCACCTCCTCGATGAGGCGAGTTCGTGGATCGTGCTGCCGTCACTCGACCGCCCGCACGTATTGATCTGCTCACGCATGAACAGCTTTCGCCTCAGCGTCTTCGACTTGGAGGCGGGATGAGCACGGATGCGGAACTCTCGGCCCAGTGGCGCGCGGCGTGGCCACAGGCGTTGGCGACGTGGTCGCATTACACGCAGTTGTCGGATCCGTTGCTGTGCGACGCCGAGCAGGCCGCAACGGAACAGGCCAGCGATTCCATCGCGCTGATCCGCTTCCGTGATCAGCAGGTGCTGGTGAATCTGGAGAAGATCCGCTTCTACCACCTGGAAGATTTCGCGGTCGAGATTCTTGCCCATGAAATCGGCCATCACGTCAGCGTCCCTGGGAACCTGATCAATCAGGCGCGCATGATCGCTGCGCTGCGCTCCAGCCTGAGCGGACTCGACGCGGAGGACTGGCACTTGGCGGCGAACCTCTACGCCGACTTGTTGATCAACGACCGCTTGCAACGCACCGCTGGCTTGCGCATGGCCGAGATCTACCGCCGCATGGGCCGCGAGGGTGATCGGTTGTGGATGCTCTACCTGCGTACCTACGAGGAACTCTGGCGACTGCCGCGCGGCGATCTGGTGGCTGACAGCGATGACGAACTGGATTCGGATGCCTTCCTGATCTCGCGCATCGTCCGGCACTACGCGGTGCGCTGGCTGGCCGGAGTACGCCGCTTTGCCGCGGTGATCCATCCCTACCTGCTCAACCGGCGACGCAGCGCGTCTTCGCCTCTGATGGTGCTGCGTGATCTGCATCGTTCCGCCAGCGCTGGCGATCGCCTGGATGGCCTGACCACGATCGGCGATGAGGACGGTGACGACGATCTCGACGCGGCCTTCGACGAAGCCAACGGCATCACGCCGACGGAACCACGCGCAGCGCCCAAATCGGATTCCGCCAGCAAGGTCGGCGGTGCGGGACAACAACGCGACCCGTTCCTGTTCGGCGAGACCTTGCGCGCGTTGGGGCTCAACCTTGATCGCAATGCGCTGGTCGCGCGCTGGTACCGCGAGCGCGCGATGCCACACCTAATTCCGTTTCCGCGCACGCCCGCCGCGCCACTCAGCGATCCACATCCCGAAGGTGATGCGCCGTGGGAGCTAGGCAATGACATCGACGCGTTGGACATCGTCGGATCGCTCAGCCGGCATGGCATCCTGATTCCCGGCATCACCACGGTGCAACGGGTCGAAGGGTTGGCGCCTGGACGCGAACCGCTGAGTGGTCCGATCGACCTCGATATCTACATCGACTGCTCGGGCTCAATGCCCGATCCATCCCAGAGCGTCAGCCACTTGGCCCTGGCCGGCACCATCTTGACCCTCAGCGCGCTGCGCGCTGGCGCACGCGTCCAAGCGACGCTGTGGTCAGGGCCACGACAGTTTACCACCACCAACGGTTTCCTGCGTGATGAAACGGGATTGCTCGCGGTGGTGTGCGGCTACCTCAGCGGTTCGACCGCGTTCCCGCTGCATGTACTGCGCGACACCTACGCCAAACGTCGCCCCAGCGATACGCCCGTGCATGTGGTGGTGATCAGCGACGACGGCGTCGACACCATGCTGCTGAAGGACGAGCACGGAACAGCTGGAGCGGACATCGTCACCATGGCGCTGATGCGCGCACGCGCTGGTGGAACGCTGGTGCTCAATCTGCCGAACCTCGAGCACTGGAATCAGAAGGACCCGTTGGCGAAACTGGGCTGGCACATCCACGCGGTGACGGATTGGGAGGAGTTGATTGCCTTCGCGCGCGCCTTCGTGCGCGAGGCCTATCCGACCGCGATCCCGACCGTGAGCAGGAGCCGGCGATGAATGCTGACCTGCCGTTGCCCGCGCTGCTGGCCTGGAGCGCGACGCTGCCAGCGCCCATGCGTCTGCCGAGCACACCAACGGCCATTGCCGAGTGGCAAGCATTCGTCCCCGCAGTCGTCGCCGATCTGATGGAAACCCTGACCGGCACGCGCGGCTCACGGCTGGTGCTGCTCAAAACTCAGGTTCCCGGTGATCCGGCCGCTACCCGTGAACTCCAGGCGTGGATCATGGCCGCCTGCCATGTGTGCTGGCACCCGGCTCTGCGCCAACGCGCGGACGTGATCAAAGGCCTGGAGCGGCTGATGCTGCAGGAATTGCCGGCGCTGTCCGCTCTGGTGCGCGTCGCGCGCCTGGATGCGGAGGAAGAACGCCGCGAGGAACTCGTACGTCGCTGCCTGCGTGCACTTGGGCGTGGTGTGGATGGCGAAAGCCCAGCCGACGCCGAGGAACGTCTGCGGCAGGTCGATTCGATCGAACGCCAGCACCTGGTGCGCATGGCCATGGAGCGCCAAGAAGTCCTACAACGCGCTGAACGTTTGCGGCGGAAGGCCGAAGCCGAAGCCGCGTCGAAGGTGTCACGCGAATGAGCGACACCGTTCCTGCTGAACTACGCGCACGTTGCCCGCTCATCACTCCGGCCGCCGCCGCGCGTTTGCGCGCCATGGCGGAGCACCCACACGCGCCGCCGTGGGATTACCACTGCGGCAACCGGGTCCAGGCGGAGGACCTTCCGACCTTGCACGCGTTCAGCGCAGCACTCGCGCAACCTGTTTCCGCCAACGAACGCCGGATTCCCGCAGCGGTGCTGCAGCAGTTGTCGATGACCATCCCCAGGACGGCAGCCTTGCGTCGGCGCCTGACGCCGGGCGTCGACCTGGAAGCGCGTTGGCACGAGTTGCCGACCACCAGTCGAGCGGATCTTTCCGCAGAACCCGGCGCCTGGTTGCCGGACGAAGTCGACTGGGAACGCCTGATCTGCCACGCGACCTCGGGCACTACTGGTCATCCGCTGATCATTCCGCATCATCCTGTGGCCTGTGCGGCGTATGAGCCGTTGTACGCCGCGGCGTTGTCAGCGTGGGCGGTGACCCCGCGGTTCGTGGATGAACGCGCCGCCTGCATCTTGGTCTGTGCACAACAACGCACGATCCGCTACGCCACGGTTTGCGCGCTGTGGGATCAGGGACTGCACGCCAAAATAAATCTCACCGCGAATGATTGGCCGACACCGGACAGTGCGCGACACTTTTTAGCCGATCACGACAGCGTGCTCTACACCGGTGATCCGGATGCGTTCACCGCGCTGCTCGTCCATGGCGAGGCGGGGCTGCGACCGCAGGGACTGTTGTCCACCGCGATGTCGCTGCCGCTGGCGTTGGCCGAGCGGCTGAGCGCGGTTTTCGGCTGTCCCGCGATCGATGTGTATTCACTCAACGAGTGCGGCCCGCTGGCCTACCGCTGTCGCCACGGCGACCACCACCTGCTACCGCCGGATGTCCACGTCGAAATCCTCGATGAACACGGCAACCCCTGCGCCGATGGTCAGCGTGGTGAGATCACCGTCAGCGGTGGCCGCAATCCCAACCTGGTGTTGTTCCGTTACCGCACCGGCGACTGGGCGGCGTTACGCCGTGATGCCTGCGCCTGCGGCGATGTGCGACCGCGCCTCATCGCCCTGGAAGGACGCGCGCCCGTCGCGTTGTTTGCCGCAGATGGGGGCCGCGTCGCCACCGTCGACATTTCGCGTGAGCTGCGGCGGTTCCACCTGTTGCGCCATCGCCTGGAGCAGCTCCCGGATGGCCAACTCAGGCTCACCGTGCTGCCGCTGCCGGCAGATGATCCGCCGCACGAGGCGGATCTCGCCACGGTCGTGCGCGGGTTGTTCGGTGCCTTGCCCCTGACGATCGAGATCACCACGCGTGATTGGGCGATTGATGGCAAGGCTGCGCCGTACGTCGGTCGGCGACAGCCAGCCGTCTGAATCAGAGCGCGCCAGCGGCGCGCGGTCCCAGGGGGAAGACCCCTGCCCATTACCCATAAGTCGGCGAACGACGCGAAACCACTAGGGAAAACCGCTGGGAGCGCGGCCGCAATGGCGTTTAGCTAAGCGGCGTCCCGCAGGGACGCTGTGGTAATAGCCCGGCACTTCAGTGCCGGGAATCGCGTCCCCAAATGATCCTAGTCCCGGAGGGACGGCTGAACCGTCGGCAATTTCAGTCGTCCCTCCAGGACTCGTGCTCATTCGGCATCTGTTCCCGGCACTGATGTGCCGGGCTATTACCAAGCCTCCCCTACGGGGCGGCGACAGCAGCGCATAGCTAAACGCCATTGAGCGCGGCCGCCCCCGGCCGCATTCCTTTACGTCGATAGACGTTGGAAGGCGAGGCGATCTCTTGGGAATCGATGC
>JANPLC010000457.1:0-1671 GCA_031426335.1 Planctomycetota bacterium | reverse complement strand
CGTGGCGAAGAGCTATTGCGGCGTTGGCAAGACAACGCGTGCGCAAGCGACCGGGACGGCGATTCCCCTATACATGCCGCGGACCGCTGGGCCGATGGAGGATGCGCCCCACAGTGAGGTCTTAAAGCAACGCCATTGGGGCGTTGCCCGGGCGTTGCCCCTATTACGACCTCAGATTTCTCGGCCAAGAAGTGGTGGGTATCGAGGATGGCACTATCAGTTGTTGGTGGCGCCATGAGGCGGCGGGTCAGCGGATTTCCAGGAAAGGTCACCTTGAGTTTAATGGCCAGGATCGACTTCGGATCAAATCCGAGATCATCATGGTGAACGGTCACCAGGGACCGATCATCGAAGTCCGCATGGATCAATACGACCGCGAGGATTGGCAACTGGTAGCGACGCTCGCTCGCGAGGAGGCCGGACGTTACTGGCTGTTCCTCGAGGAAGATAGGCGTTGGGTAAGGTGGTCCGATCTCGCGGTGGATTCGCACGTGAAATAGTTCGGCTGCGGATAGCAGCGTGTTCAGAACCCTGGTATGCAATGAAGACCGCATCGTCTGGTGCATCGTTCGCCGTTAAACACCGCAGCCCGCGACCACGGTCGCGGGTTGCATGATTCCAGGCCCGTCGCCGACCGTTCAGGTCAGGTTGTCGAGAACCCCGTCCTTGCACATTTCCGGATTTCCAAACTGGTCGAGACGATGGCCGAAGCCGTGCGCAAACGCCATCAACAACCGATTGTGCGGCACCTTCTTGTACTTCAGTGAACGGCCCATCTTCCAATCGAGGCCACCGCCGAGGCAGATGAACGGGATGTCGTCGCGGGTGTGGCTGTTGCCTTTGCCGAGTTCGTTGGTCCAGATAACCAGCGTATTGTCGAGCATGCTGCCCTTGCTGCCGGGTTCCGGCGTGTCCTGCAGGCGTTTGACCAGGTAGGCGAGTTCTTCGGCGTACCACTTGTTGATCTTGGTCAGCTGGTCCTGCACGTCCTGCTTCTCGTCCGGTTCGTGCGAGAGGTGGTGGTGGCCTTCGTTGATGCCGAGCCAGCTCATCTTCGCGCCACCGACCGATTGGGTGTACTGCAGCGTGGCGACGCGGGCGAAGTCGGCCTGGAAGCTGTCCATCAGCAGATCGATCTGCATGCGGCTGAGCTGGGGCATGCGCTCGTTGTCGTTGCGTACGCCGCCGGGCAGCGTCGGGGCTTGGCGGTTGGCGCCGTTCTTGGCTTCGAGTTCGGCGGTCTGAGCGAGCTGCTTTTCCGTGCCGCGCACGAACTCGGCGTGTTGCTCCAGCAGGCGGCGGTCCTCGGCGCTGATGCCCGACGAGACCTTCTTCAAGTCCGCGTGCACGTCGTCGAGGATGCTGCGCAGCGCCTCCTGGTCCTTCCGTTGGCCGTAGAGCTTGTTGAGCATCTGGTACGGATCGCTGATCGGTGCGAGCGGCTGATTGGCGCCGGCGTAGGACATGCGCGTCCAGGTGTCGGCGCGTTCCGGCACCTGCACACCGAATTCGAGCGAGCCGAAACGTGTGCGCGTGGCCGGATCGGCCTGGAGGAACTTGGCGATCTCCTGGTCGATGGAGATGCCCTTCGACCAGCCGGCCGGGGTGTCGGAGCCGCCCTGGATGTTGCCTGGGAACAACTCGATGCCGGTCAGCAGGCAGCCGATGCCG
>JANPLC010000456.1:0-2355 GCA_031426335.1 Planctomycetota bacterium | reverse complement strand
CGTGGCGAAGAGCTATTGCGGCGTTGGCAAGACAACGCGTGCGCAAGCGACCGGGACGGCGATTCCCCTATACATGCCGCGGACCGCTGGGCCGATGGAGGATGCGCCCCACAGTGAGGTCTTAAAGCAACGCCATTGGGGTGAAACCCCGGGAACGATGGATAAAATTTACATCAGCCCCATAGGGGCGACGGAGCTGATGACGGTTCCGCCGCCCCTACAGGGCTTGGGAGAAAAAATATGAATCGCCACACCGCCACACCCGGGGTTTCACCCCGGGCTGGCATCGGTGCGGCCCTACGGGCCTCAGCATCACCGTTTGACGGGGCGTTCCGGTAATTGGCCGACGTGGCCGGTTTGCCAGCCGACGTAGGGGAGGAACCGCGCGAGGTGGCCGGGATGGTAGGCCGCGCCGACGGGAAGATCGATGAGGCCATCACCGGCCGCGGCCGCGATGAGGTCGCCGCTGCCGTTCCACGCGATTGGTGCGATCCCGCCCTGGGTGAAGCCGGCAGGGAGGAATTGATGGCGTTGTCCGCGATTGATGGCGGGTGCGGTGACGGGTAGTTCCAACCATTTCGGTGCGGGTTCGCCGAGCAGACGATGCAGTAACGGTAGCAAGATGAGATGCGCGGTAGCGACCACGCTCACCGGATTGCCGGGAAGGCCAACGAGGAAACGGTCATCGCGTTGCATGACCAATACGGGTTTTCCCGGTTGGATGGCGACGTGATGGAAGACCGTTTTGAAACCCAGTTCAGCGGCGACGGCAGGAATCAGATCCTTGTCGCCGGCACTGACGCCGCCGGTGGTGACGATGACCTCGGCGCGATCCATCGCTGAGGACAACGTCATGCGCAGCATGCCCGCCTGATCACCGGCATGGGCGCGGAACGCCGACAGGCCGAGTGCGGCGGCGAAGCCGGTGAGGAACGGGCCATTGGAATCGATGATGCCCGCAGGTCCACTGCCGCCGACCTCGTCGCCGGTGGTCACCAGCGCGAGGCGTGGTGCCCGGGCGACGCTGACGGTGGTGGCACCGGCCATCGCCGCGACTGATAGCACGAGCGGTGTCAGTCGCGTACCGGCACTCACCAACACTGCGCCAGCTTTGCCGTCTTCACCACGCCAGGCGATGTTGCGACCAGGTGCGCGCGCCTTGGGGTCGGTGATGATGACGATCTGTTCGCCACGATCGCTGAGTTCATGTGGCACCACGGTGGTACCGGCAGGTGCTGGTGCGCCGGTCATGATGCGCACCGCTTCGCCGGGTTGCAGCGTGCCGGGATAGCTGGACCCAGCATAAACCACGCCTTTCACCGCATAGGCCGAGGTCTCGGGCTTCAGACATAGCGCGTAACCATCCATGGTCGCGCGGTCGAACGGCGGCTGGTCGCCAGCGAGGTGGATATCTTCGGCGACGACGCGCCCGGCAGCCTCGGCGAGTGGCAGACGCTCAGTGGTCGGCTTCAGCTCAAGAGCAGCAAGACGGGCGAGGGCATCGGCGTAGGTCAGCATGTTGGTGGAGTTCAGCGTGCGGTGCGGCGGCGGTCAATGCGTCCACTACGACCGCCATCCTTGGTCAGCAACTCGATCGGCCCGATGACGAGGTCATGACTGACGGCCTTGAGCATGTCATAGACCGTCAACGCGGCGACCGATGCGGCGGTGAGGGCTTCCATCTCCACCCCGGTCTGGCCAGAGCAGCGGGCGGAGGTGGTGATCACCAGACGTTTGCCCTTCAGCACCAACTCCACCGACACGCCCGACAAGGGGATCTGATGGCACAGCGGGATGAGGTCGCTGGTGCGTTTCGCCGCCATGATGCCGGCGAGGCGGGCGACCTCGAAGACGTTGCCTTTGCGCGTTGCACCACCGGCCTTGAGCACGGTGAGGCAGGAACGTGGCAGGGTGACGATGGCACGGGCACTCGCTGAGCGTTCGGTCACGGCCTTATCTCCGACGTCGACCATGCGTACGCGGTTGTCGGCATCGAGATGGGAGAGACGTTTACGGGCGGTCGATTTCTTGAGTGGCATGGCAGTTTGGTCCAGTGAGTCAGCCGAATGTAGCCAACGAACGTTCCATCCACGCGGTGAACTCCACCGGATGCGTGATGGGCAGCAGGTGGCCAGCGCCTACGATGATGGTGTCGGCGCCGCTCTGGGCGACCGGCATCAGCCGATCATGGCTGCCGTGGATCTGGAACACCGGCGGCGTGAGCGGGCCGACGCCGCGCCAGGTCCCGGCGATGCGGGCCGCCCAACGCAGGTAACGCGGCTCGCCGTGACGGACCCAGCTTTCAACGGCGCGGAAGTGCGCTGGTTTGACGGCGCCGAGCTGGTGGCCGAGCAG
>JANPLC010000455.1:0-15946 GCA_031426335.1 Planctomycetota bacterium | reverse complement strand
ACCCACCGCCACAAAGTCTTAGGCGCCTTCGACTTTGACCTTGGCGCCAGCGTCCTGGAGCTTCTTCGACAGCTCGTCGGCAGCCGGCTTCTCCAGGCCATCTTTGACGACCTTGGGCAGGCTCTCGACGAAGCCCTTCGCGTCGGCGAGGCCGAGGCCGAGGATTTCGCGGATGAGCTTGATGCCCTGGATCTTCTTGTCGGCCGGGATCTCGACCATGGTGACAGTGAACGAGGTCGGCGCTTCGACGGCGGCAGCCGGGGCAGCTCCACCACCCTGGACGGCGACGGCGGCGGCGCTAACGCCGAATTCCTTCTCCAGAGCCTTCACCAGGTCGGCGAGTTCGATGACGGACAGGCCCTTCACGGCGTCGATGATGCCGGCGAGCTTGCTGTTGGCGACTTCAGTCATGGGATATTCCTTATCAGAGTGCTAAGTGGCGCGCATGGTGCGCAGCCGGTTGATTGGAGTGAAAGAAAGACGAATCAGGCAGCGGGCGCGTCGCCCGCCTTCTTCTTGTGGATTTCGGCGATGACACGGGCCATGCCGGTGAGCGGCGCAGCCAGGATGTTCACCAACATGCCGCGCAGCGTGAGCTGGTCAGGCAGTTCGGCGAGACGCTTGATGCTGGCAGTGTCGATGACTTTGCCATCCATCACGCCACCCCTGAGGGTGATCTTGTCTTCTTTGGCCAGCTCCGTGACGACCTTGGCAGCAGTGAGCATGTCCTTGGCCAACACCAGGGCGATGGTCGACTTGTTGCTGAGCATGGCCTTGGCTGATTCCGGCACGCAGCGCTCGAAGATGGCGACCTTCGCCACCTTGAGCTTGGCGCCGGCAGCACGCAGGTCGGCGCGCAACTTGAGGGTCTGAGCGCTGTTGAGCTTGGCCGGGTCGAGGACGATCAATGACGGGCTGGCGTCGACCAGCGTCTTGATCTCGGCGAGCATCATCTTGTTGATGAAATTCGGCATGGATCAGGCCTCCTTCGCCGAGAAGGCGACTTTGATACCGGGCCCCATGGTCGAGGACACGACGATGTTCTTGACGAACTCGCCCTTCACCGACGACGGACGGTGCTCGGCGACGTGACTGAGAAACGCGCTGATGTTCTCAGCGAGCTGCTTTTCTTCGAACTTGGCCGTACCGACGCGCACCTGGACGTTGCCAGCGGCATCAGCGCGGTACTCGATCTTGCCGCCCTTGAACTCATTGACGGCCTTGGTGACGTCATCGGTGACGCTGCCGGCTTTCGGCGAGGGCATCAGACCGCGCGGCCCAAGCACCTTACCGAGCTTACCGACGAGGCGCATCATCTTGGGGGTGGCGATGGCGATGTCGAAGTCCATGAAGCCATTGAGGACTTCGTTGACCACGTCTTCGCCGCCGGCCTTGACCGCACCTGCCGCAGTGGCGGCCTGGATCTTGTCGCCGTCATCAACGAACACGATCACGCGGACATCGCGACCGGTTCCGTGCGGCAGGCTGAAATTGCCGCGGAACTGCTGGTCGGCTTTTTTGGTGTCGAGGTTCAGATGGACGGCCAATTCGACCGTCTCATTGAACTTGGCCTTGGCCAACTTCTTCACCACGCCCACAGCGGAATTCACCGGCTGGGCTTGCTTGAGGTCGATACCCGCGTCTTTGATGAGCGCGCGGTAGCGCTTGCTGCGATTCGTCATGCGTATCCTTTCGTGGTCCAGGCGATCAGCTCGGAGGCTGATCTCCCACGGGTGTGAATGCAAAACTGAGATTGGTCGGCGGCGCTTAGTCCGTAACCACGATGCCCATCGAGCGGGCGGTGCCGGCGACGGTCTTCATCGCGGCAGGCAAAGAAGCCGCGGTCATTTCCGCGATCTTCTTCTTGGCGATCTCTTCGACCTGGGCCTTGGTGATCTTGCCGCCGTCCATCGCGTTCGGGGTCTTCGAGCCACTTTCCACGCCAGCAGCCTTCTTGATCTGGGCGCTGACCGGGGGCTGCTTCAGGACGAAGGTAAAGGTCTTGTCCTTGAAGACGGTGATGATGACGGGGATGGTCTCGCCCTTCATCTTCGCCGTCGCGTCATTGAACTGCTTGACGAACGCGCCGATGTTCACGCCCTTGGCGCCGAGCGCCGGGCCGACAGGCGGTGCCGGAGTCGCACTGCCGCCAGCGATGACCAATTTGATTTCGCCGATGATTTCTTTGGCTTTGGCCATGACTGAGCTCGAAACGGAGGTGGGGTGAAAAGCGGGGCGAGGAGTATGTGCCCGTGTTTAAAATTGGAAGAGGGAAGTTGGGGCGAAGAAAAGGGACTAGGGTCCCCATACGACGGCGACCTTCTGGACTGAGGGCCAACGTCGTATCACGACCCTAGCCCCTCGCCCCTATCCCCTCCGTCGTCGTCGTCAGACGACCGCTTCCGCTTGCCAGACTTCCAACCACACGGGCGTCTGACGACCGAAGACGGTGATCATCACGCGGACCTCGCCCTTCTGCGGGTTGATCTCGGCGACGACACCTTCCATGCCGGCGAAGGTGCCTTCCTTGACCTTGACCCGATCTTCCAGTTGGAAGGGGATCTGCACCAGGGCCTGGCGCTGCTCTTCCGGCGATTGGGCGGTGGCGACCTTGATGATCTGCTCCGCCTCTTTGGTGGTCAGCGGATCCGGATTGCGTGGATCCGCACCCAGGAAGCCGGTGACACCGTCGACATCCTTGACGGTCTCAAGCACGTCGTTGTTGAGCTCCATCTCGATGTAGATGTAGCCGGGGTAGAGCTTGCGCTCGGTCGAGACCTTCTTGCCGCGCTTCACTTCAGTAATGCGCTCGGCCGGGATAAGCATCTCGCCGACGTGCACATCGAGCTTGCGGCCCTTGAGCTGAGCGTGGATCAATTCCTTGATCGAGCTTTCACGGCCTGAAACCGCCTTGATGACATACCAACGTTTCGACATCAGAGCTTGCCTCCCAGCCAGCGAACGAGTTCGAGGAATTCAAAATTGACGAGGTCGACACCCAGGATCATCACCGCCATCACCGCGATGGCGACCGCGATGATCAGGGTGCTGCGAACCAGCACGTTCAGCGGCGGCCATTCAACGCGCACCATTTCCTGTTCGACCTCGATGAGGAAGTCGACAGCCCTGGGATGGAAGCCTGCGGCGACCAGACCGGAGACCAATGCGGAGAATGCCAGTACGCAGAACACCACGCCGACTACGAGCTGCTTGGTTCCCTCACCCGCCGTGAGCGGGCCGTAGGCGCCATTGTAGGCCAGGTCGAAGGTCACCAGTGCGGTCAGCAGCAGGCAGATGATGCGGACGATCCGCCCTTGAGGCCATTTGTACATGTGAAGAAGTTCCGAGCGTTTGGTGTGGCACGGGAGGAGGGATTTGAACCCCCGACCGGCGGATTTGGAATCCGCTGCTCTACCAGCTGAGCTACCCCCGTATGGGTGATAGCTTCGAGCTTCAGGTTTTGCGCTGCGAGTTTGATCAACTCGCAGCTCGCCGCTTGAAGCTCGTAGCTATCTGGCTTACTTGCGCTTCTTCTCTTTATGCAGCGTGTGCTTACGCAAACGCGGATTGTATTTCTTGAGCTCCAGCTTCTCGGAGGTCTTCGCCCGGCTGGTGTAGTAATTCAGGTCGCCGGATTCCTGGCAAACCATCACTACGTGTTCGCGTTTTTCCTTAGCCATTTGCTTTCCTTACATGCTTTCATCGTGCAGTTGAGAGGCGCCGCGGACGGGTTCTGCGACTTCGCTTGGGAAGCTGAGAGCTTCGAACCCCGGTTGGTCTTTCGACCGGACCGTAGCCCGAAGCTCGCCAGCGATCTGAAACTTGAGACGAAACAGGCCGACGCCCGGATGGACGTCGGCCGGATATCTTACAGCAGGATTTTCGAGACGACGCCCGAACCGACCGTATGGCCGCCTTCGCGAATGGCGAAGCGGAGCTTCTCTTCCATGGCGATCTTGTTGATCAAGGTCACGGTCAGACGGATGTTGTCACCCGGCATAACGATTTCCTTGTCGGCCGGCAACTCGATGGTGCCGGTGACGTCGGTCGTACGGAAGTAGAACTGCGGGCGGTAGCCCTTGACGAACGGAGTCTTACGGCCGCCTTCTTCGGCCTTGAGGATGTACACCTCGGCCTCGAATTTGGTGTGGACGTTTACGGTCTTGGGCTTGCACAGCACCATACCGCGTTCGATGGCTTCCTTGGCAATACCACGCAGCAGGATGCCCGCGTTGTCGCCGGCGATGGTCGAATCCATCTCCTTGCGGAACATCTCGATGCCGGTGGCCACGGTGGCCAGGGGCTCGTCGCGCAGGCCGACGATTTCGAGGGGTTCGCCGAGCTTCAGCGCGCCGCGCTCGACACGACCGGTGGCCACGGTGCCACGGCCTTCGATCGAGAACACGTCTTCGACCGGCATGAGGAAGGGCTTGTCGGCCTCGCGGGTCGGCTCGGGGATGAAGTCATCCAGGGCCTTGAGCAGATCGATGATCGGCTTGGCATCGGCGCCCTTGGCGTCGGTAGCGGCCAGCGCGGCGTTGGAACGACCGCGGATGATCGGGGTGGTTTTGCCCGGGAAGCCGTACTTGTTGAGCAGGTCGCGAATTTCTTCTTCGACCAGTTCGATGAGATCCGGATCGTCAACGAGGTCGACCTTGTTGAGGAACACCACCATGTGGTTCACGCCGACCTGACGGGCGAGCAGCACGTGCTCTTTGGTCTGGGGCATGGGGCCGTCGCCAGCGGACACGACCAAGATCGCGCCGTCCATCTGCGCGGCACCGGTGATCATGTTCTTGACGAAGTCGGCGTGGCCTGGGCAGTCGACGTGCGCGTAGTGGCGCTTGTCGCTGCTGTATTCCACGTGCGAAGCCGCGATGGTCACAGTCTTGTTCGAGTCACGGACGGTACCGCCCTTGGTGATCTCGGCGTAGGTCCGGGGCGGGGTCGCCTTCGGATCAATCAACGAGCAGACGTGCACGAGCGCAGCGGTCAGGGTGGACTTGCCATGGTCGATGTGACCAATGGTGCCGACGTTAACGTGCGGCTTGTTGCGGATGAACTTTTCCTTGGCCATGACGGGCTCCTGGGACTGACGACCGCGGTGGCGGCCGATTTGGAAGTGGACAACGGACAAAGCCCGTTGTGTTGAAAGTGGAGCTACCTTTGGGATTTGAACCCAAGACCTCGTCCTTACCAAGGACGCGCTCTACCAGCTGAGCTAAGGCAGCACCGGATGGTGCACAGTGGAATTCATCTGAAATGGAGCGGGTGAAGGGAATCGAACCCTCGTCGTCAGCTTGGAAGGCTGTCGCTCTACCATTGAGCTACACCCGCGTGTGCTGCTTCCTGGTAAGGAAAGCGGTACGCGGAAGCGCACGGATGGTGGGCAGAGAAGGATTCGAACCTTCGAAGGCGTGAGCCAGCAGATTTACAGTCTGCCCCGTTTGGCCACTTCGGTATCTACCCGGGCGCCCGGTGTTGATCAGATGAAGTCCACAGTTTTAGAATGGCAAAGAGCGAGCTAACGAGCGGAATAGCAAAAGAGCGGAGCCACCGGCCGGACTCGAACCGGCGACCTACTGTTTACAAAACAGTTGCTCTACCAGCTGAGCTAAGGTGGCAAAACCTAAGCGTAAAACGGCGCGGAGTCGGCGAATTCCCCGCGCCTCCCTGAAAGGGACGGGGAGGCTAGAGGGGTGACCCTGGGTGTCAAGGAATTGCCGCGGTCCGGAAGTTCGGCGGTCTGAGGTGCGGAATTTTTTGTGCGATTAACCTCCTCGGTTACTCGCCGAAGGTGCTCAAAACGCGGAAATTTCAGCCCTTTGGCCGGAGCCAAGATCACCCTGCCCGTTGTCCACAGGACCTCCGGCTAGCCGATCTCCGGACTGCCGGGACCCCAAGCACCTCATTTTTTCTTCAACGAGGACAGATATTCGACCAGGTCGACCAATTCCTGCTGGGTCATCGCCGCCTGCAGGCCGGCGGGCATGGACGAGGTCTTCAGCGTCGCCTTTTGGGCGATGTCGCCCTTCTTGTACTTGGCTACGATGCCGCCAATGGCCTTGAGGGCGACCTCGTCCTCGGTTTCGCTGACCTGGATGCCCAGGGCGCTGTTGCCGTCCTTCAGGGTCAGGCTGGTGGTCGCGTAGTTGTGTTCGATGCCGTTGCTGGGGAAGAGGATCGCCTCGTAGAGGGCGTCCTTGCCCAGTTTGCTGCCCACCTCGCCCAGCCCTGGGCCGAAGTCGATGCCCTTGCCGTTCACCACGTGGCACATGGCGCAGATGGTGTTGAACACTTTGTCGCCATTGGCCGCGTCGCCGCTGCGTTTGGCCAGCTCGGCGTTGCTCGGCAGCACCTGGTTGTCTTTGCTCTGGGGCGGCGGGAAGTGTTTCGCCGCGGCTTCGCGGATGGGATCCCACGGCGCGTTGCTCAGCACCCCGCCCATCAGCACCTTGAGGTCCTTGGCTTGGCCGGCGACCACCAAGTCGAGCAACGCCTTGGCCCCCTGCTCGATCTTCCCCAGCGCACGCACGCTGTCCTGACGCAGTGGCAGATCACGGGTCTTGTCGCTGACGATCGGCACCAGCAGAGCGACGGCTTTCTGATCGTTGGCATTGCCGAGCGCTCGCGCCAAAGCTGCGCCATTCGGCGAGGCCAAACCACGATTCACCGCGTCGAGGTTGTTGTTGGCCAGTACCACGCGCAGCGCTGACGCGCCGGTGGCGTCATCCGGATGCGCCGCCGCGATGGTGATGAGTTGGTCATCGTAGTCCTTCAAGCCGAACGCCGCGATGATCTCAACATACGCGGGCAGACCTTCGTTGGCCGTGAGCGCCTTCTCGACCATGCCCTTGGTTTTGGCATCGGTGCTCAGATCGGTGTCGGTGAGGCGCATCACCACGTCAGCGTAGAGCTTGGCTTTACGCAGCTTCGCGTCGTCGACGGGCGCATCTTCGGCGAAGGAGACATTGGCGAGTAGCAGCCCGGCGATGAACCAACGCGGCATGACGGACATGATGGACGGCATCGTGATTCCGGGAAAAACGTGGACGAGAAACACGAAACCGTTGAACGGGCGGCGGCCCCCTGAGGGTGCGGATTTCAGTCTGCGCACGGGTAGGACAGACGATCCACGATGCGCAGACTGAAGTCCGCGCCCCCAGGGGACAACCCCCTCCCGCTCATTCCAGCAAGCTCTTGAGCGCCGCATCCTTGGCCGCACCGCTGTGGAAGTCGAAGGCGCGCATGTAGCGGGCCTGCTCGGCTTCTGGCGTCTTGGCGTCTTTGATGATCTTCACCAGGAACGGCAATGCTTTCGCCGAACGCGAACGCCAAACGATATCGCGACCAGCCGGAGTATTCCAGCCGTCACCGACCTTCGCCGACCACGCATCGAAACACGCGTCTTCATTCAGCGCCGCGCCGATGCCGAGCGCTTCAAGATACCAGCGGTCCTTGCCATCATGTTGCGTGGCCAGCTCTGCCCACAACGCGGCAGCAGCGGGGGTCTTTTGGAAACGCAGCGCGATCGCACATTCGCGGCGCACCTGCGGCGAGGGATCCTTCGCCAGCGATTGCACCAGCGGAGCCAGGTCGACCTTCAGTTCACGCGCCAAGCGCAGACCAACGCTCTTGATGTCGGCATTGGCATCCTTGAGTGCCATGTCGATCCACTTGGCTTCCTGGCCTTTGATCTGACCGAGGATCCACAGCGCACGCGCGCGCAGGCGTGGGTTGGGCGATTGCCACAGCTTGGTGAGTTCGCCCGCAGCGTCAGCGCCCGACTCTTTCAATTTCGTCACGGCGAGGAAACGCGCGGCATAGTTCGGCGATTTTAATGCTTCTACCGCCCCAGCGACCGAACTCACATCGATTTTCGGCACCACCGACTTGTGCCCAGGAGGCGCAACGCGGTAGAGCCGGCCCTTGGTCTCGCCGGAAGTATTGTCCCCCATGTTGTGACCGCCGACGCCTGGGTCGTACCAGTCGGCCACCATCAATGAACCATCCGGCATCACGGCCACGTCAGAGGGACGGAACCACGAGTGGGTTCCTTTGATGACGTTGAGCATCGTCGCGCTGTACCCCGCGCCATCCGGCGTGGTGGGATACGCACGGCAGACGTTCGGACCGGCGTCGGTGTGGATGACCTGATTGCGGAACGGTTCCGGCAGCAAATCACCCTCGTAAACCGTGATGCCAGTCGGTGAACCCGAGCCAGTGATCAGCATGGTCGGCACCACGCCGGGATCATTCAGGTGCCAGTGGCGACGCGGGATTTCCGCCTCGATGTTAGTGCGTTTCTGGCCCCAGCCCGCACCGGTGAACTCGTCCTGGTACCCGTAGTTACCGTAGTCCATCACGTAGTTGATGCGCACGCCTTTGTTGCCGTCATCGTCGTTGTCCGACTGCCACATGGCGCCGAACGAGTCGACGGTGACCTCGTAGTTGTTGCGGAAGTTGTGGCCGAGTGTCTCGATGTTCGTGCCATCGGGATCGCAGCGGAAGACCATGCCCTGACGGTAGGGCTTGCCCTTGTCGTTGATCTCATTGCCGGCCAAATCGACGAGGGGCTTGCCATCCTTGTCCTTCAGTTGTTTGCCTTCGTTGCCGAAGTTGAAGTACAGCTTGCCGTCCGGACCGGCCTGGAAGGTGTGCATGGCATGGTCGTGTTGATGGCCAGAGATGCCGCTGAACAGCACTTCCTTCTTATCGGATTTCAGATCGCCATCGGTATCGGTGAAGACCAAGACGTTGGGCGAACTGGAGACGAACACGCGATTGCCAAGCACGCAGATGCCGAGTGCCGCATTCACATCGGTGCCTTGGTAGAAGACCGTCGAGGTCTCAGCAACGCCATCGAGGTCCTTGTCCTCCAGCACCACAATGCGATCGCCCTCGCTCTTGTTGGCATTCCAACGACGGTAATTCACGCCTTCGCACACCCACACACGTCCTTTGGCGTCGACGTCAATGTTGGTCGGATTCGAGAACAGTGGTTCCGACGCCCAGGTGGTGGCAACCAAGCCAGGAGCGACTTCGAGCGCCGCCAGGGCTTCCGTAGGTTCCTTGCCGCCGCCGCCGCCAGCCGAGGGCGCGAGGTACTTCGCCGCTGGTTTGCTGGTGAAGATCATGAAGGACACCGACGTACCGCCCTGGTCGGTACCGCCGTTGTCGACGCCAGCCTTAGCCTTGAAGCGCGTGAAGCCCTTGCCGGCAATGTCATAGACCATCGATGAGGGTGCATGCACACCCAGGCCGGTGACCGGCTTGCCGGCGATTTTCATCGCGCCGCCGCCGGCGTTCTTGTTGCTGCCGATTTCCCCCCACCCCGTTTTGGCGGTGGTCGGCTTGAGGTCGACCATTTTGGTTTCGCCATTTGGTCCCACCAACACCGGATCAACCCAGTCGGCCCAGTCAGCACCGAAACCGTCGCCGCCATCGGTGACCACCAACCACAGTTCCTTGGCACCGGAAATGTCGATGTCGATGTCGACCGAGTTCTCGGTAATGACCTTGCTAGCGAACAGCGGCTTGCCGTCCTCCGCCGCAGTGAGCTGCAGCATCGGGCACAGAGCCAGGGTCAGCAGGCAGGAGGACAGGATGGGGGTGGCGCGCATGGGTGTTCCTGGGGATGGACGTCGCTGGTGAGCGATATGTTTCGCCAATGTACGGACTCGCTAAAGGTACCGACGTGGCCGCGTGGAGTTGACACGACGCTGGGATATGGATGTCCGTGCCGAGTGCGGACACAGAAACCGGTTTTGTCTCAGCGATGTGCTTCGGTCATCAGCGTCACCAGCTCTTCTTGGCTCGGTGTGGTCGACGCAATGCCGTCGCGTGGGATTTCTAGTCCGGCGACCCACGCGGCGCCGTTCAACAGCACTGTGCGGAAGCTGTCGTTGCGTAGGTTGTCATAGACATGGAAACCGGTGAAGCCGAAACCGCGACCAACACCCGGACGTTGATACGCCCACGCCAGGTGCTGAGGCTTGCCCGCTTCAACTGCCGCCAGCACGTCGGCATTACCACCACGATCACTCGGCTTCTTGCCATCGAAATGCACGGTGTCGCGCGGTGCGATGGCGGACAACACCGGCGTCACGCCCTGCATGCCGTCGACGAAGCGCATGTGGTAGTACCACTCGTCGCGGATGGCGAAGGGTTTCACGCCGCGCGTAGTCGGATGCTCGCCGATAGTCTTGATGTCGGCGGTCCACCACGGGTTCACCGACCAATAGGTCTCGAAGTAACCGCCCGCCCACGCCAAGTAGTTGTCACCCTGCTCGCCTTTGTTCACTTCGACTCCGAAGTGGATGGCCATGAAGCCGGCACCACGCGCCATAGCGGCCTTGATGTTGGGATCGCTCGCGGCGCGACCACCGTGGTTCAGTCCGACGATCACCGCATCTGCGGTCAGCAGATTTTCTGGCCATTTCTCTTCGGCGAACACCACCGCGTGGGCCTTGGGATAGACCTCGTTGATGCGGCGCGCGAGGTACATCGCACCGGCCATGAACTCATGATTACCGCGAGGGCCATGGTCGGCACGTGAGGCGATGAAAACCAAGCGTTTGGTATCAGGCGGCGCGGTGCGCTGCCCGGCGTAATCGAAGATGTCGCGGTCCGCGCCAAATGCGGACGACATCGCCAGCAGTCCGCATACCAGCGTCAGGTACATGAGTCTGAACATAAAAGGCTCCTGTGATGGAAAGCGCTTCCCCGGAACGGGCGCAAGGCGTCGCTTGTGACTACCGGAATGGCACCACGACGGTGACCCAGCGCTGCACGAGCAGTGTGCCTTGTTACAGCGAATCAGCATTCTGCAGATTTCGGCACCACCCGCCGGCAATTATGCCAAACACCGGGTTGTGCCGCATGGAACGGCAGCATCCCGATGTCCAACACACCCTCAGGGAGTGAAGACCAGGAACTGCACCGAACTGCCGCCGTTCTGGTCGGAGCCTCCGTTGTCGATGCCGCCCTTGGCCTTGAAGCGGGTGAATCCTTTACCGGCGATGTCGTAGATGATTGTCGAGTTGGCATGCACGCCGATGCCGTGCACCGGATTCCCGACGACTTTCATTTCGCCACCGCCGACGTTCTTGCCGACGCGCGCCTCGCCCCATCCGCTGGTGGCGCTGGCCCACTTCAGATCGGTGAGCTTCATTTCGCCGTTCGGCCCGACGAGCACCGGATCGACCCAGTCGGCCCAGTCGCAGGCGAAACCGTTGCCGCCATCGGTGACCACCAGATGGAGCTGCTTCGCACCGCTGATGTCGACGTCGATATCGATCATGCCTTCACTGACGATCTTGCTGGCGAACTTGGCCTTCTTCGGATCCATCGACGCCGCGCCACCGTCACCCGGCGTGCCGTCGGGTTTCACGCGGTTGCGCAGCATGCCGTTGAGTTCGAGGTCGCTCGGTTCGCTTTCGACGCCGGTCGCCGGGACTTCGGCGCGGGCGATCCACAACATCGCGTTGAGGACCACCTTGCGCGTGTTGGGCTCGGCCCAGTTCTTATGGAAGTGACCGCCGGTGTAGCCGTAGCCGCGATTGGCGCCGGCATTATCGACCACCCACATCATGGTCTCGGCGCGGCCTTTGTTGGCGACGATGTGCGCGTACGGGCCGGCAGGCCAGACATAAGGGCCATCGCGCACCTTGTCGGACGGCGCTGCTTTCAGGATCGGTACGATGCCGGACTGGTCCTCGCGGAAGCGCATGTTGAAGTACCACTCGTCACGTGTGCTGAACGGTTTGACGCCGCGCGCGACGGGATGGTCGGGGAACTTCTGGTAGTCGGGCTCCCACATCGGATTGCATGAGAACTCGTGCTGGTAGTGGCCGCCGATGAGTTCGAGGAACGCATCGCCGCCTTTGTCCTTCGGCACTTCGACGCCGTAGTGCATGAAGCCAATGCCCACGCCCTTCTTCGCCAACGCCTGCACGGTCGCTAGGCGGTTATCCTTGAGCACTTGATGCCCGCCGCCGCCATCGCAGTAGATGATCACCGCATCGGCGTTGTCGAACGCGGTCGGATCATTCTGCGGCCAGCCTTTGAAGTAGTGAGTCGCGACCACCGTTGGGACTTTGTCCAAACAGCGACGCAGCGCGTAGGTGCCGGCTTCGAACTCATGTTCGCCGGGGCCGTGACTGTTGGGTCCGGCGATCAGCACGATTTTTCTCCGGTTGTCGGACAGCTTCAGGCGCTTGAGTGTGATGTCCTTGAACGACACCTGCATCGGCGGACCGGCGTGCAGTTGCAGCGCCAGGATGCCGGACAGCGCGCGTTTGTCGGCGTGGTTATCGGTGACGTCGGCGGTGAGCTTACCGTTGATGTACTGCTGAAGGCGATTGCCCTGCGCGACGATGCGGTACTCGTTCCAGTCTTCTTTTTTGATTGCGGCTTGGATCTCCGCCGGATCGCCAACCGAACCGGTCTCGGTGACTTTGCCATCGGCGCCAATCTCGGTTTTCTGGCCGCGTTTGGCCAACACTCCGCGACCACGTTCTTCGTAGTTGGTACCGCCCCAGCCGTCGCCGGCTTCGAAGTCGGCTTGGTAGCCAGCGACCACCCAGTTGCCCAGGTCTTTCGAACGATACTGGATGCCGGAGTTGCCACCGATGATCTTGAACGTCGCCTTCACTTCGAAGTCGTCGAGCTCGCCACCTTTCCAGATGCAGAAGGTGTTGCCGCCCGTCGGCTTTTCCGCCGTGGTCTGACCGACGATGGCACCGTCTTCGATGCGCCAGAATTGCGGATCACCAGACCAACCAGCGAAGTCCTTGCCGTTGAACAACGGCTTGAAGCCGTCGTCCTCGGCGTGACCAAGCGCGGCGCAGAACGGCGCAGCGACAACCGCCAAGGCGAGCGTGAGCAGACGGCGACGGATGAGCGAGAGCATGGACGACATAAGCACGGAACTCCTGAGCGGGTAATCAGCCGGTACCTCAACAGTACGGCCATCGTTGAGCAGTGTTGGCACTCTTGGTCCCCCAGCGTACTTCCCCTGGGCAACGCTCCTGAAGCCGACTGGTGACGCGATGGTCCGACCTACATATCCGGATTCCGCACGCGTGACACCACCTGGGATACACGGCTACGCGGCCTGGGAGTGACACCATCCACGGTGGTTGGATGTGCCGTCGTCCACCGGCGTTTCACGGTTTTGTGCTGAGACACATTCAGCGCTGTGGTTGCTGCCGCCCCGCCAGGGGAGGCATGGAAATAGCCCGGCACTTCAGTGCCGGGAAAAGCGGCTGGAATCACATCAGTCCCAGGGGGATGGCTGAAATCGATCGACGTTTCAGCCGTCCCTCCGGGACTATGTCTCCATCATGCCCAATTCCCGGCACTGAAGTGCCGGGCTATTTCCACAGCGTCCCTGCAGGACGCACTACCGTCCTGCATTGAGACACACACCACGCGACCTGCGTGTCTGCCGTGGCGCTGACCTTGCGCGCCCCCTCCGCGCGCACAGCCTCGCCGCCCGCTCCATTTCACTACGACATCACATCAACCGCCGCGCCCGGCTAAGCTCGACTAGAGCAGCAGCGCGCGGCCATCCCGCGAGGACCCCATGAAATTCGGCATCAATCTGCTGCTCTGGACCGACGACCCCACGCAAGAATCGTTTTTCCCGGTGCTCGAAAAAATGAAGCAGCTCGGCTTCGACGGCGTCGAACTGCCGGTGTTCAATCTCGACATCGCGCGTTGGGAAGCGCTCGGACGCAAGCTGGATGCACTCGGCCTGGAACGCACCGCGGTGACCGTGCGTGGCGTCGACGACAATCCCATCAGCCCGGACCCCGCCGTGCGCGCCAAGGGCATCGCTTTGACCAAGAAGGTCCTCGACTGCTGCAAGGCCGCTGGTGCAACGCACCTCGCCGGTCCGTACTACGCCGCACTTGGCCACTTCACCGGCAAGGGCCCGACCAAGGAAGAATGGAACTGGGGCGTCGAGAGCATGAAACCGGTGGCGCAATACGCCGGTGATCTCGGCATCGTGCTAGTACCGGAGTTCCTCAACCGCTTCGAAATCTACCTGCTCAACTGCTCGGCCGACGCCGCACGTTTCGCCCGCGAGGTCAACCACCCCGCGTGCAAAATGATGTACGACACCTTCCATGCGAACATCGAAGAGAAGAGCATCACCGAAGCGCTGAAATCTTGCGCCGATGTGATGGCCCACGTGCACATCAGCGAGAACGACCGCAGCACGCCAGGCAAAGGCCAAGTGAACTGGCAGGAGACCTTCGACGCGCTGAAGAAGATCAAGTACGACGGCTGGCTGACCATCGAAGCGTTCGGCTTGGCGCTGCCCGCGCTCGCCGCCGCGACCAAGATCTGGCGCAAGATGTTCGTCAGCGAAGAACAACTCGCCGGCGATGGCCTGAAGTTCATGAAACGCGAAGTGGCCAAGCGTTGGGGAGCGGCGAAGAAGAAGGCTGCGCCGAAGGCGAAATCGAAGGCCCAAAAGCTGGCCACCAAAGGGAAGGCCAAGGCCAAGAAAGCCGCCAAGAAGAAGTAAAACCAACAATAGCGCGCCAGGATTGCCCGACGCGCGTCTGGTTGCCTGTTCCAACAAGAAACCCCCGGCGATTGCCGGGGGTTTCTTGTTTCATCTCGTAGTTCGGATCACCCGTAACGCGATCACTCGCGTTACGGATCCCGAACAACCAGCTTAGACCTTGGCCTGCCCTTCTTCGATTCGCACCGGCTTGTAACCGCCGATGGTCTTGAAGTAGAGGAAGATCAGCAGGTAGATGAGTGCCATGCCCGCTGGGATGAATGAGTCGGCCACTAGGGTTTTGCGATCACCCGCGATGCTGGCGGCAGCAACGGCCTTGTCGGCAGCGGACGGTTCAGCCAGCGGCGACTCGATCTTCTCACCCGCAGCGATCTTCTTCTGTTCCGCGGCGTAGGCGCTGACGGCCTTCTGAGCGGCAGCCAACTTGGTGCCGTCGATGCCATGGGACGGTTCGAGGAAGAGGAACGTGCTGGGCTTTTCCGCCTTGTTGGCGGCGTAGACCTCGGCCGAAGTAGCTTGCAGCGCTTCACCGGAGAAACGGTCCTTGGCGTAGCCGAGACCAGGTCCACCGATCATACCGACCGACATCATGCCGATGCCGCCCATGAGCGACATCGCGATCGCACCACTGCGCGGGAAGCGGTCACCCACCACCGCGAGCATGGTCGGCCAGAAGAACGTTTTGCCGACGGCATAGATGCCCAGTGCGAACATGGCACCGGCGAAGGTGGTAATGTTGGCCGCCATGTTCAGGCCGATAACCGCCAGCAACGAGCAGACGAACAACAGGCCGATGGGCGAGAGCTTGAGGGTGGTCTCGATCCAGTGGGCACAGAAGCGCAGACCGAACATCACCAGCGAGGTGAAGATGAACAGCTGCTTGCCTTCTTCAGAGGTGAGGATGTTGCCGGTGATGTTCTGGATCCAGCCGTCCGTACCGAGTTCGACCGAGCCGACCAAGGCATGGGCGATGAACAGCGTGAACAGGAGGAATGAACCCAGCGAGAACTTGGTCAGCACGCCTACGACCACCAGCAGGACGATGCCCATGCCGTAGGACACAGCAGTCGGCAGACCCAGGGCGCCATTGAAGAACAGCACCAGCAGGTAGCAGGCCACTGCCGCGCCCAACAGGCCGATGTCTTTGAACATTTCGCCAAAGGGCACGCCCTTCAAAGCCGCTTCCGACTTGGGGAACTTCTGGCCGAGGAACAGAATGCCGTAGATGATGGTCGGGATCAGGTAGAGGCTGAGCTGGATCTTCCAGCTGACGCCGCTTTCACCGAGCGTCCAACCGATGAGACCACCGATGATCATGCCCGCCGGCCAGCTGGCGTGCAGGATGTTCAAGTAGTGGGTGCGGTTCTGCGGGAACAGCGTCGAAACCAGCGGGTTGGCCACACCTTC
>JANPLC010000454.1:0-28261 GCA_031426335.1 Planctomycetota bacterium | reverse complement strand
GACCCCGATCTGACCGGCAGCTGTGCCTTCGCTGGCGACCCCGAGTTCATCTTCTGCTGGGACGTTTCCTGCCGTGATGGTGACCGTGACATTTCCGGTTTGGAAACTCGGCGAATCGACGTCACCAACCGTCGCACCGCTATCAAATATGCGAGCCAGATGACCGGTTTCATCGTAAGCGAATGGATTCGTGCCGGGCAGGGTGACTACCGGCGGTGTTGATGAGTCGTTGTCCGCGATCGAGAGGGCCACGCTGGCGACCGTCACGCCGGTGTAGCCGCCACCACTGGCGACATGGACGACGCTGGTTGAGTGTGGTGAGGTCTCCGCACCGAGGTCGTCGACCGCCGTGACCGTGACCGTCAGGGGAACATTCCAACCGGCGGTGTTGCCACTGGCCACCTGGTCCTTGGTCGGGGTGAACACCACCGAGGTCTGATTCCCGGCCGTCACGGAATCCGTGTCGATCAGCACCTGCCCGGTTTCTGACAAATTGATGGTGACGTTGCCGGTCGGCTCCGAGTCGAGCACCAGCGTGTAGGAATAGGTGGTAGCGAGGACGTTTTCCGACAAGTCCGCGGGCACCGCTGGGAAATTCAGTCCATGGGTCGGCTCGACTATGGTCACACCCGCGGTGTCCTTGTCGTGGTTGGTGATCTGATAGACCACCGCCGAAACGACATCGTAACGAGCATCCGCAGTGTCGGCAGCGACCACCGCTACGGTCACATTCACCACCTGATTGCCGTCATCGATGTCATCGTTGACGCCAAAGGCGGTGATCACCGGTGGGGTGATCGAATCCCAATTGGCGGCCAGGATGTCGAGCGTGACGCTAGTGGTCGCATTGGCCCGAATGCCATCGGTCGACAGCAGGATCTCGGTAGGATCTGACGACGTCACCGTGATACGCACCATCGAGGTCGGCTCGCTCAGCAGGTTAATCGAAAACGTACTGATCGCCTGTGGATCGAGCGGGTCCTCATCGGTGGCTGCCGGATCGATCTGATTCAGGACAATCCCTGGAGTGTCGTCATCGGTGATAAGCGCGGTGACGCTGCTGATCGTTCCCAATGCCGCATACGTCGTGTCCGTGCTGCCAGGGAAGGTGATACCATGGGTCAATGTCCCAGTGTGCGGGATTCCCGCAGTGCCCTCAGCGATGTCATCGTTCACCGCCGACACGGTGACCGTCTGGGGCGTTGACCACGTGGTGGTGGTGAAATCCAGCGCAGCCACGGCGGCCAACTGTGCTGGCGAACCGGGATTGATAGTGACGCGCACCGCGTGCGCCGGTTTGCTGGTAAGCACCACCGTGTAGCTGGCGGTCGCACCACTTTCGCTGGTGACCAGACCGGTGGTCGGAGTGATCAGCACGCCAGCCTGATCGATATCGGTGTTCGCCAGATGGATGACGCCGTTGGCCGCCGCTACACCGTTGTACAGCACCGCTCCGGTATAGCCGGAACCGGGTCCGGAGGTTGGCCCTGCCGTGACCGTGTACGCGGTGGTCGACGTTGCCTCGTCGACGAAGTCGCGTTCGCCGGTGACCGTCACGATCTGGTCGGTGTCCCAGTTCGACGGGGTGAACACTAGGTTGAGTGGTTGGACGACGGCGACCTTCCCTTCGTCGGTGTTGGTCGACGCGATCGGCACCGTGACATCGGCCAATGGCTCAGAGGCCAAGCGAACGGTGAACGTGGTCGCGGTCCCCGCCTCGCTGGTGAACAGCGGGGTCCCGAGCGTGGTTGCCGTGAACACCACACCCACAACGTCATCGTCTTGATTTATACCGTCGACGTCAGTGATCGTCAGGCCGTTGTACGCGCCGTCAGCACTGATCGCCGTGGCAACGATCCTGAAATTCCCATTGCCATCAGCGACGTCGTCGTCGACTCCGCGCACGGTGACCACGTGGGCGGCCGCATCGTTGTAATCCGTCGCGGTGAAGGTCAGCCGGTCAGGCACCGGCACCGCTTCCGTTGGGTCGGTGCTGGTGAGCAAAATGGTGACATTGCCACGCGGCTGGGTGTTCAGGACGTAACGAATTTCATCGGGTGTCCCACCGACGGTTTCGACGGTGGTCAATGTCGCCGGTGTGGCGCTGGGAGTCACAAAGGCCGTATCGTCATCGGTGATGGTGGCTGTCACATCGTTCACCGCGATACCCTGGTAGACCGAGTCGGAACTGGTGACGCTGTGCACGACGACTGCGTCGTGGGTGCCTTCGGCCACCACGTCATCCACCGCCGTGATGGTGACTGTCACCGGAGTGAACCAGTTGCCGCTGGTAAACAACACGCTGGGCACATCGGCCGTCGCCTTGGTGCCAGGATCGATCGCCACCGTGACATTGCCGGTCGGCTCGGATCCAAGCACGATGGTGTAGGTGTCCTGGTGGACGCCCGCCATCGCCGGATCTTCGTCCAGGTTCATGCTCGTCCGGCTCAGCAGCACACGGGCCGTGTCGTCATCCTGATTGACCACCGACACCGGCCCCGGCAGCGCCGGCAGGGTTGTATAGTCCCCACTACCGCTGCCTGAGTTGAAGGTGACTTGGTAGGCAATCGTACCGTCATCAAGCGCATCATCCTGGCCCACCACCGACACCACCTTGGGAATGTTCCAGTCCAGCGCATCGAAGGTGAGTGGCAGGTTGCCCGTTCCTGGAATGCCGCTGGTCCCCAGGCGGATTCGGCCTTCACCAGTATCCGACGAGGTCAAATTGAGGGTCACCGTTCCCGCGGTCGGCTGACTAGTCAGCGACACGATGAAGATCGCCTGACCACCAGCCTCGGTGGTGGTCAGGCCCGTGGTCGGGGTGACCGCGAAACCGCGCGTGTCGTTGTCGAAGCTGGTGACCGGCAACACCGGAACCGCGAGGCCGTTGTAGGTGCCATCGCTAGACGACACGGCAAAAGCCAAGTTGGAGATCAAGTCGCCGTCATCGATCCCGTCATCCACCGCCGTGACCGTGACCGTCTGCGGCAGATTCCATCCCCCCACCGCGTCGGTCGTGATTGAGAACGACAGGCTGGTGGTCGACAACGACACCTGGGCGGGATTGGTTGCTTGCGACAGGGTGATGCCCACCGGCTGGGTCGGCTGCTTGGCGAGTTTCACCGTGAAGGTCGCGCTGCGGGTGGCTCCCGCTGCTTCAGTGACGCTCAAGGCCGTCGGATTGACGGTGACGCCAGCGGCGTCTTGGCTCTGATTGTTGACTGCCACCGCAGTGGAGTCCTGCGCCAGGACATAAGCGGGATCGCTGCTCGTACTCGCTGACCGTTGGATGAAATAGGCCTGACTGGTGGTGTTGAGCGTATCGTTGAGACCACGGATCGTTACCGTGACCGACTGGTTCCATCCGGCAGTAACAGCAGAGGCGGTGCCTGACGGCGGCGTCGTGGAGGTGTTGAAGGTCAACGACATGGATCCGCCGGCACCCGCGAATGTGGTGCCATCAAGCGACAGCTCGCCCTGATGGGACCCCCCTGCCTGGAGTGCCACCAAAGTGAACGAGACCGTGTTGGCCCCTACCGGCTGGCTCTTTAGGCGCACGGTAAAGCTCGCGGTTCCGCCGACTTCTGTGGTCACCAAACCGCTCGCGGGCGTAAAGATGACGCCCACATTGTCATCATCGGTATTCCGCAGTGGTCGCGTTGTACTGAACAGACCCTGATACTTGGGATCGCTACTGGAAGCGCTGGGGATGATCAGGTTGTAGTCCGGGTTTGTTTCTTTGACGAAATCATCGACCGCGGTGACGGTGATGGTCTGGGCGGAGTCCCATCCGCCCAGACCGCTGTTGATGCCGAAGGTGAGCGTCGTGGTGGACACCGTGCCTTCGCCGGTATCGCTCGAACGGATGAGGCCTGCGATCGTACCGATGGTGACTGGCGCCGTCGGCTTGCTGGCCAAGACCACGCTGTAGACCACCGTGCCGCCATTCTCAACCGGGGTCTGTGTTCCCGCACTTGCCAGCGGTGTGACAACGAAATCTGCCGTATCATTGTCAGTCAGCGTGCCGGAAACGCTGGCAGAAACCGCATCATACTTCAGATCGACGCCGCTGTTCGCGTCGAGGTTGACCGCAAACGCGACGCTGTTGGTTCCTGGTTCGTCCACCTGATCGTTCACCGCAGTGACCGTGACGGTCTGGGTTTCATCCCAGCCGTTAGCACCGAATCGGTTGGTGCCGAAGGTCAGGCTGCCGGTCGACACGGTGGCATCCGCGTTGTTGGAACTGGTCACCAGCACCGTCACCGTACTGGTGGGTTGGCTGCGCAGCTTGACGGTGAACGAGTCGGTCACCCCCGGCGTCGCTTCGCTCACGGCCACGGTGGTTTTGCTCAGGACCAGGCCGACGTCATCATTGTCGACCACGGTGACCTGGACATCCGCCGCATCCTTGCCGCTATAGAAAGGATCTGCGCTGACCGCTGGAGCTGTCGTAGCCGTGAGGGAAAAGTTGCCGTCATCGATGAAGTCATCGACGCTCGTCACGGTGACGGTTTTGGAGCCGTAATTCCCGCTCGAAAACACCACGGTAACGGAGGATTGCAGAGTCACTGCGCCAAAACTCAACACCGCCTCGGACGGCGAACTGCTGGTCACCGTCACGCTTACCGAGGCACCGTCTGCTGGAGTCGAGGTCAACGATAGCGAAAAGGTCGCGGACGTCGGCGCGCCGGATTCGTTGATCGACAACACGGTCGGCGACGTGGTGATGCCTGCGCTGTCGTTGTTAAGGATGGTGTAGGTGTGCAGGGTGGTGCCGTCGATGCGCGCATTGGTGGCGCTCAGCAAGACGAAGCCGATGGTCTCGTTTGCTTCTTCCACCGCGTCATTGACGACATTCAGGTTGAGCGACTTGGTGACCTCACCCGGCGTAAAGGTGAGCGTGAGCAAGCCCAGCGTGAAATCCGACGTGAGGGTCGCCGTTCCGCCCGTCACACCAGCAGCGCGAGCATAGGTGACCGTCACCGGCAGATCGCTGGCCTGTGACAGTCGTACGACGAGGGACGGCGAGGTGAGCGATTCCAGACCGCTCGACGTGGACAGTTGGAAAGCCACTTCGACCACCTGGCCTTCATACGCACCCTGGTCGATCGCCGCTCCAGACGGGCGAGCCGAACCGAGCAGATCTGCAATCGGCCCGCCGCCACGCACGCCACTGTCGACACACGGGCTGCCAGCCAGCAGTCGCAAACCGTCGTCATCTGTGCCGACAATCCCGTCACTTCCGGTGGGATTGCCTTCCTTGCGGAAGTTCGGGTCAGCGTCGAGGTTGCCGCCCTGGTCTGAACCCAGACTGAAATCCCATGAACCACCACTGCCGCCGGAGCCCTGGACATCACTGCCAGCAATCCACACCGATGAGTTGTTATTATATAGGGCGGGAAGCGAATCTCCCCACAAGATCGCGTTGCTGATCGTCGCTTGGCAGCGCAAAAGATAGGTGCTACCTCCAATACTGCTCGCTGAGTTGCCGGAACAGGTGACGTTAGCAAGTCCTACACTCGCCTCCCAGATGAAGAATGCGCCGCCGTAATCCGAACGGTTCTCAGCGAACAGACATCCGCGGATTTGAGTCATCGAGTTTTCGTAAGAGAGAAGACCACCGCCGATGAAAGTCGATTCGTTGCGCAGAAAGATGCAGTTCACCAGGGTCGTACTGGTCTGTTCATCCAAAAACCCGGCGCCTCCATTACTCCGGATCACCGGCTGGGTACCGTCGGCATTTCCCCCGGTGATCGTGACCCCGTCGACCAGCGCGGCATCAGCTCCCACCAGCACATGCGCGCTGTTGTTTGCCAGCGAGCCATCCTGATCGATGTCGCCGGACAACACGACCCGGCGGGTGGCCAACGACCGTTGGGTGAGCCGATTCTCGGTCCCAGCAAAACCACCATACAGAGCGACACGCGGCGCCAGAGTGAACGATACGGTTCGGTCAGCGGTCGTTGTCGGACGGTAGGTTCCTTCGGCGATCCAAATCTCATCACGTCCGCTCACCGCCAAGGTCAGGGCCGAGGCAAGCGAGGGCCGGGCATTGGCCCAAGAATTTCCGGTGCCAAGGCCGACGGCATCGCGATCGACGAAGACCACGTTGAGCCGCTCATAGGCTCCCAAATCGACCGCGCCGATCTGCCGCTGATTGCCCGCGAGATCGACCGACGCTACTCCGATAGAAGTTCCCTGGCCGATAGCGGGACTGTCCAGGCGCAGGGTCAGGCCGTCATCTCCGGAACCCGGGATATTGTCGACGCCAAGGGGCGAAGCGCTGTCGAGGAACAACGGATCGACGACTTGTAATCCACCGCCATCAGTGCTTCCACCCGGCAGGCCGCCCTGCACCAAACATTCGATCAGGTTGCTGGACCCAGTTCCGGTGTTGGCGATCTGATTGGGCGAGCCACCCGTGGTGTTGCCCCACAGGATGAGGTTGCGCATGGTCACCGCGCTGTTCAGGCACTGGATGCCACCGCCGCCGACGGCGACGGTGTTCTCGACCACGCTGCTGTTGCTTACCGTCACGCCAGCGCTGGATTCGACGAACAGGCCGCCGCCACCATTCGCTCCGCTGCTGCCGGAATTCCGCCAGAAGACCGTGTCCCTGACCGAACCCGCCGTGAGGGATTGGAAAAAAGCGCCACCACCGTGTTGGCTTGCCGTGTTGCTCAGGAACAGGCATTGCTCCGCCGTCGCGCTCCCCCCTTCAGCGAACCACCCGGCACCAAAGGTCGCTGCGTTGGCAAAGAACAGGCAACGGCGGACTGCCATCGGCACGGTGGAGTACAATCCACCACCAAAATTATTGGGGTACGCTTGGTTCGCCACGCCATCGCGAATGAGAAAACCATCGATGACACAGGCACCTATCACCGCCGTGACCACATGGTAACTGTTGTCACCGGGCACGCCGATGGTCCCGATGTCGCCGCTGAGTGTGCACAGACGCATCCGCCAGTCGCGTTGGGCGCGGGTGGTTTCCAGTCCACCAAATCCGCCATAAAGACCCATGCCCGTTCGCAGCGCAAACGCTTGCGTGCGATCGGTGCCCGAGGTCGGTTTGTAGGTCCCTGCCCGCACCCAGAACTCCACCGGCCCGGTCGTCGCCGCCGCCATCGCATCACTCAGCTGGGTGTAGGCATTGCCCCAACCGGTGCCGTCACCCACTCCCAGGGCCAAGGCACTGACGTAGACCACCGGGAGCTCATACGCACCACGATCAGGGAGGCCGCCGGATGGACGCCAGCGGCCGGCCACATCCGTCGACAGTCCGCCACTAATGCCGTTATCGACGGCGGGACTGTGCGACATCAGCGTCAGGCCGTCATCGCCGGTTCCGAAGAGGTTGTCGGGACCGTCCGGATCAGACGGAGCAAAGTACAACGGATCATTCGCATCATTGCCGCCACCGTCGCCATAACTTCCGGTGGGAGAGGCGAACTGGCCAGAGCCACCCTTCACCGTGCAATTGGTCAACTCCAGGTGTTTCCCGTTGTTGTAGATCTCTTCGCCTTGGCTGTCATTGCCCCACAACACACAATCGATCAGCGAGATGGTGCCGCCATTGAAGAGCTCCAGTGTGCCACCGTTATCGGCATTGTTACCGCTGAATGAGCAGTTGCGGACCGTCGTCGACAACCCGCCGCCATCCATGATCGCACCACCGTAATCACAGTTCACACTGCCGTTCCCTACAAAAACACAGTTATCGATCGTCGCAGAAGCGGAGCCGCTGATCACGATGTAGATCGCGCCACCTACGTAGGTCGCATCGTTGGCGGTGAACACGCAGTTCCTGACCGTCGGCGAAGCCAGATTACAGATCAACCCACCACCACCGGAGTCGATACCGCCATAGGCTCCATTGGCGAATCCATCTCGGATGATGAACCCGTCGAGCGTGGCATTCGATGCCCCGGTGACCACATGGTAACTGTTGTCGGTCTGCCAGTTGGCGGACGGCGACACGATCGGCCCGATATCGCCACTGAGGATGGTCTGGTTGCTCATCCGCCGCTGGTCGGGCTCCGGCCCGGTGCCGGCGTAACCGCCAAACAGATGGACGCCGTTCTTCATGACAAAACTGTTGGACCGTGAGCCGGCGCTCGGCTTATAGGTACCCATCGCGACCCAGATCTCGTCGCCGCTGGCCGAATTTCCCAAGGCTGTGGTCAGGTTTCCCAGTGCGTTATCCCAATCGATGCCATTGCCACGACCGCTGGCGACGGTCTTGACGTGCAGACGTGACGAGATGCCCAAGTAGACGTTCGGGACCCACACAGCGCCGTTTGGCGTTGGTGTCGCACCAGTCCATGACGTCGGAGCACCGGCGGCCGCGCCGGAATCACGGTACCATAGCGAGCGATTGCCGCCGCTGGTAGTATTGGTGTAGTTAATGGACCCGTCCATGCTGTTGACTGAGCCGTTCTGCCATGACATGTCCACGATCAGATTGTTGCTGCCGCCGGTGTAGTTGAAGGGCGTCGTGAAGACGAAGGTATACGGCCCCGCACTGCTGACCGTCACCGTGCCGCTGAATACCGTCGTGAAGCCGCTGTCCCACGTTGCCGTGGCGAAGCTCGCCAAGGTGGTGTTCTTCATCCGGATAGTGAAATTGTTCAGGGTAAAATTCGGAATACTTGTAAAGGTCGCTGTCAAACTGCGAATCTTACCGGTCGTTCCTATCTCGCTGGCCAGATAGATGGATTGCACTCGCTCCTTGGATAACGAGCCGCCACCGAATGGGACATTCAATGAGCCGCCGGTTACTGCCGCCGACGGCACTTGGACTTCGATCGCTGCAACCGGCAGTCCCAGGGCGATGAACAGCAGGATCAGTGCGCTGCAGGGGAAAACACCCGACCGCGGATTCGCTAACCACTGAAGAAGATAGTGAGTCATCGGAGAGTTGCTTCGGGTATCCATGTTCATCTGCCGCGAGTGGAGGGTCGTTTACCGGTCATAGCGCTCGCGGCAACGTGATTCTGGATCAATGGCCTGAGCACCTGCTGGTTACGAATGCACGTCATTCCCTGCACGCGACCAAGGACAAGACGCTCAACCAGCACGCCCGGCGATCAGCTGCCGGGCTTGCCCAGGCCAGAAGCTCTGCACAACCTGCCACTGTTCCCGTGGACCAGGAGGAGGTAGTTCGATGAATTCCGAGGTCATCATCGACGCCCTCGTCCAAGTCGCGCGCAAGCGCCGCCTGCTGGCTGCCGGACCGGCGCAGCGACTAGGGGACTACGCCAAGCAGAAGAACCTCGCCAACCTCGATGACCTGCGGCGGTGGTTGAAGGCCGGCGACGGACTGTCGGCGCATCTGGCGAATCAATTGCTCGAACGGATCCCCTCGCAGGAGATCCGCCCGTACGGGCCCTACATCCCCCTGGGGCATCTAGCCGATGGCGGCATGGGTTCGGTGTGGCTGGCCTGTTCGCCGAAGAACGAGCTCGTGGTGGTCAAGACCATGCGCAAGAACCTGCCGCCGGGCATGGATCAGTCGCACGGTACCGAGTTCATGCGCCGCTTCGAACGCGAAGCGAAGATCACCATGCAGCTCACCCACCCGAATGTGGTGCGCTGCCTCGACACCGGGCAGGCTGAAGACGGGACGCCGTTCATGGTGCTGGAGTACGTCGATAGCGGCGACTTGAAGGATTTGGTCGAGCGCCGTGGCGGGCTGCCGGAAGGCCTCGCGCTGGCGATTTTGTACCAAGCTGCCGACGGCTTGGCCGAGGCGCACCGCATCCGCCTGGTCCATCGCGACATCAAACCACCGAACATCTTCGTCAATGGACAAGGGCAGGCGAAGCTCGCGGACTTCGGCATCGCCCGTTCGACCGAATCCACCCGCACGATGTTGACGATGGAGGGTGCCATCGTCGGTTCGCCGCTCTATATGTCGCCTGAGCAGATCGTCACCGATCCCAACCTCGACATCCGCAGCGACATCTATGCGCTCGGCGCGGTGCTGTACTACTGCTTGGCCGGTACCGCACCGTTCGACGGTAAATTGCAGGAAGTCCTGCACAAACATTGCACGGCCTCGATTCCCGACATCCGCAAGTTGCGTCCGGTGATCTGCGAATCGACCGCGCAGATCATCAGCACCTGCATGCAGAAGGAGCGCGGCAAACGCTTCAAGGATCCGGAGGAACTGCGCTCCGCCATCGCCAACGTGTTGGTCAAACTGGGCCTGACGCCCAAGAGCGCGATCGAAGAAGATACCCGCCAAGGCGATCTCTCCGGACGCGATGGCGCGGCGTTCACGCCCTCCAGCGACATGCCAACGGTGGCAACCAACCTCAGTGGCAACGCCGATCAGAAAACCATGGTCGCCGACCTGCGTGGTGGTGGTACCAGCAACGACGCCACTATCACCACCGATCTGCTGGATGCAGCGCCGACGGTGCCGATGTCCACCGGCGACATCATGACCATCGCCGCCAACCTCTTGGCGCTCGATGATCCGTCCGCCGTGCCACACGCGACCATGGCCACGCGTGCCATGCCGGTTGGTGGCGGAGCCAGCGGAGCCGACGGCGTCCGTACACAGACGCTCGCCACCGCCGTGGTGGGTGGAGGCCCACCGCGCTACAGCACGCCGAAGCTGCCGGAGCGCGTCGATGGCGGCATCGATCTCGCGATTGCTGGCGACTGGTTGAGCCTGCTGCCGACCGACGCCAGCGATCCCAGCGGCGTGGTGTTGTTCGCTCGGCCCAAGCTCATCATGGGCAAACTGCGTGAAGCGCCGGTGGACCTGTGCCTGCGCTACTACCCGGTGGCCACGCACAAAGACAACCTGCAACGCATCAGCCGCAACCACCTGGTCCTGCGCTATGACGCGGTGGAGAACCGCTGCGTGGTCGACGACCAGGGCAGCCCCAACGGCACCATGCTCGACGGCGTGTCGGTCAAACCTGGTCAATCCGTGGCCTTGGAAAACGACGCCGAGAACGTGCTGGTGGTCGCCAACATCGTGGTGCTGCGTTTACGCCCCGTGCCACGGCGCGCTGATCCGCAACCCGCACTCGACGGTGCGCCGCCTGCCTCCGGTTCCGCGCTCTGCGGCATCGAACACGGCCACGGGTTCGACGCGGTGATCATCACCCGCCCGGAAAACCGCCCAGAGATGGCCTACGTCCAGGTGCTGCGTCAGGTCACCGTCGGCGGCCCCGGTGCGCAGCTCGCCCTCGCTGGCGCGCGCACGCGCTCAGCCTGCCAGATCGCCAACTACGATGGCAAATGGCTGTGGCGCCCGGTCGGCGATCCCAAGACGCCGTGGAAAGCGCTCGCCCCGGGAACCAAACTCGACTGCGGCGGCAAGGTGCTGGTGGCGCAGAAGGGCGAGTACACGCATTTTTAACCGCTAATCGAACAGCCGTGCGCGTTCCTCGGACGTCACCGGACGCATCATTCCGGCCGCCAGATCGTGCGGCAAGGCCAGCTCGCCGATGCGATCGCGATGCAGTCGCTCGACCCGGCCGCCAAGCGCCTCGATCATGCGTTTCACCTGATGGTGCCGGCCTTCGCACAACTCCATCGTCGCCTGTCCGAACCCGTCTGGCGCTGCGTCATCAAGCGTGAGCCGAGCCGGCAGACACGGCGTGGCTTCGCCGCCGATCAGCAATCCGGCGGCGACGCGCTCGACTGCGTCCGCCACCAAGGTCCCGCTGTACGCTAGGCGATAACGTTTCCAGCGCGCGTGCTCAGGCTCGACCACCTGCTGCGCCCACGTGCCGTCGATGGTGAAGAGGATCAATCCGGTGGTGTTGCGATCCAGGCGGCCGACGGTCTGCAGATTCGGGTGCCGCCACGCCTCCGGCACCAAATCATAAATCAGCGGCGTGTCCTGCGGCGCATGGCTACACGCCACGCCAGCGGGTTTGTGGCAGATGAGCGTGCCGCTGTCCTCGGCGTCGCTGATCGCCACGCCGTCGACCGTGACGACAGACGAGTCGCTGAGTGCGCGCCGGTAGTGTTTGCACACCTGCCCATCGACGCGCACGTGGCAGGTCTGGATCAGGCGACGGACCTCGGCCCAGGTACCGACCCGACGACGGGCGAGGAAATAATCGAGAGGTTCGGGAAACGTCACGGACGTGATGGTCACCTCCGTGAGCCCGAGGCAATCCGCTCACATTGATCGCTGCTCCTGCGCCGCTAGCGTCACACGCAGATCACCGTGCATCGCCACCTCGCCCTCCTGCTGAATTGTGCGCTGCCTGGCAGCGGTCTGCTGCTGCGCCATCCTGGCGTGTGGCCGGCGTTCCTGGGACTGATCGGAGCCGCTGGACTCAGCCTGATCGCGGTGGCGTTGGTCACCCCTGGGACGGCGGCGACGGTGTCGGTGGGTTGGGCGGGGTTGGGGCTGTGGATCGCCGCGCTGCTGGTGGCGACGGTCGCCTGGGCGGTGATCGAACGGCCATCGTCGCGGGATCTGAGTGCCATCCAGCCATTGTTCCGGGAAGTCGCCAAGGCCTACCTGACGGGTGATCTGGCCACGGCCGAGAAAGTCGCCCGGCGCCTGGTCGCGCTTGCCGGGGCCGAAGCCGGAGCTTGGCGCCTGCTGGCGCTCGTCACGCGCGCCCAGGGGCGTACCGCCGAAGCCGCCAAGCTCGACCGCAAAGCCGCCCGGCGGGATCTTGCCCGCGGCTGATTTTTCCACCGAAGTACTTACCTGACACGGAACTGGACTGCCGGCTCTTGCTGTCGGCGCGGGGCGTGATGAAGTGGCTGGCCTATCACCACCGGCACCCCGCAAACATGAGCAAGATCCGTATCGTCAATGGTCCTTATCGTGGCCGAGAAAAGTCGCTGGCCGAGAAGTCGCTGACCATTGGGCGTGACGCCGAAGCCGGCATCCAGATCCTCGACCGTTCCGCCTCGCGCTTCCATGCCGAGATCTTCCCGGTCGGCGGCATGTACTTCGTGCGCGACCTCGACTCCAAGAACGGCACCTACGTCAACGACGAACGTCTCGGCGACGAGGAACTGCTGCGCGAAGGCGACGTGATCAAGATCGGCACGACCGAACTGGTGTTCGAAAGCGGCGCCGCTTTGGCCGACGACAGTTCCGCCCGCATCGCCTATCAGGACGATCCGGACATGTTGTCGAACACCCTGGAGTTCCGCGTCGACGAACTCAGCGACATCGACGAGATCGCCGACGAGCAGCCAGCGCAGGACGGCGCGCGTGGTCTGCGCATCCTCTACCAAGTCGGACGCATCCTCTCCGATACTGGCGACATCGGCGACAAGGAAGCCAAGGTCCTCGATTTCCTGGTCGCCGGCATGCCGGCGGAAAGCGCGCTGATCTTCAAGCGCGAAGCCAGTACCGGCAAGCTGGTGCCGACCACGGTGCGCACCTGCGCGCCGTCAGTCCAACCGGTGATCAGCCGTTCGATCATCAAGAAGACCTTCGCCGAGAACAAGGCGCTGCACAGCGCCAACGCCAGCGAAGACGAACGTTTCGACCGCCACGCCAGCGTGGTGCAGAAGGGCATCCGCTCGGTGATCTGCGTGCCGTTGTCGATCGGCGGCCATACCCGCGGCGTACTGTACCTCAGCCGTGGCGTCGGCGCGAAGGCGTTCGAGCAGATGGATCTGGAGCTGATCAGCGCCTGCGCCATCCAGCTCGGACTGGCGCAACACGCCGCCGAACAGGGGCGCAAACATCGCGTCGCCACCCGTCAGCTGATGACCGCGCTGATCCGGGCGTTGGAGAGCCGCGCTGGCGTGATCGGTGGCGGCGAACGCTGTGCGCGCACCTGCTTGGCGCTGGGTGAAGCCTCGCACCTGTCGAGCAATGCGCGTGAACGCGTGCGCAAGGCTGGCCTGCTGCATCACCTCGACCGCTTGATGGCGACCAGCCGTGACCAGGCGCTGACGCTGTTGGAAAGCGTCGAGGATCTCGAACAAGTCCTGCCGCTGCTGCGCCACGCCAAGGAACGCATCGACGGCAGTGGACCGCTGGGGCTGAAAGGCGAGGATCTGGATCTGGAGGCGCGCATCGTCGCGGTCGCCACCGCGCTCGAAGCCCGCACTGCCGCCGACCCAGGAGCAGACGCCACGGTCACCATTGAAGCCGTGCTGGAGGAGCCGGGGCTCGACCCGACGGTCACCCAGCTGCTCCATAGCTGCCACCTGGATGGCAGTCTTTACACCAACCGTACCGATACCTGAGCCTTGGGCGGCTTGTCCGCCCAGGGCTGCCATCTAGGCTGCGTCCCCTCCTGGGAGAGCGCATGGGTCTTCGGTCTTATTTTTGTACCGGCGTCGTTTTGTTCGCGCTGGTGGTGGCGGCCTGCAGCAGCCCTGGGGAGCCCTTCGCCTATAAGGATGTGAAGGTCAGCTTCGGCCCCTCGTCCACGCCCGTGCAGCCGGTCATTGGCCAAGCGACCACCATCCGCTTCACCGTGCGCAATACCTGGAACCAGCCGCTCACCGGCGTCGCGTGGGAGTTGCGCCAGACCAGTGCGCCCGCCGCCACACTTGTCAGCGGCACCACTGACCTCATCGCCTTCGGCAGCAGTGCGCAGGAGTTCGTGATCGCCAGCCCAACCGCCGGCACCCACACCTACACGGTGGTGGTCGACCCGGCGAATCTCATCGCCGAACAGGACGAGGCCAACAACACCAGCAGCGTGCTGACGACGTTGGTGGCCGATCAGGATATCGCTTTCGGCGCGGCGCCTGCACCGGCGGTGGTGTATCCAGCGATGGGCGTGGGCATGGGCTCGCCCAATGCGGCCGACGCGCCGACCCTGACCTTCAACATCACTAACACGGTGAATGCCGCCCAGTTGGCTCCGGCCGCCTCCATCAGCGTGCCCTTCGCGATCACGCTCAATGGCGCTGCCGTGGCGTTCACCGCGACCCCGACCTCGCCCGCGGCGGTGCCGATGAACGGCACCACCGCGGTGAGCGTGGCGTTGCCGGCCACCGGTTCCGCCGGCACGTTCGTCTACACCATCACGTTGTCACCGGTCGACGGCGACGACAACAATATCGGCAACAACACCACGACTGTCACGGTGGTGATCCCGGCGTCGAGCTGACAGCGAGAGCTGACGGGGAACTCACCCGAGCGCGGCGAGTTCCTTGCCGCGACGTTCGGCGGCCTGCAGCGCACGTACGATCAACCCGGTGAAATCACCGTCATCGAGTTGTTTGAGCGCCGCCGCGGTGGTGCCGCCTGGGCTGGTGACCTGCTCACGCAGACGTTTCGCCGCGAAATCTTGACCCATCAGGTAGTCCCACGATCCGGCGCCGGTCTGACCGACCATCAACACGGCCTCATCGCGGGTGAAGCCGAGGGCTATAGCGCCGTCGACCAGCGCCTCGGCAAAGCGGAAAAAATACGCCGGGCCGCTGCCAGATACCGCGGTGATGGCATCCATGCGTGATTCATCCGCGAGGCGCAGGATTTTTCCGCACGGGGCGAACACCGCTTCGGCAACGTCGAGGTCGCGCGACGTCGCGTTGGCGCCGGCACACAGCCCGACCATGCCTTTGCCGATGGCGAGCGGCGTGTTGGGCATCGCGCGCACCACGCGCGCACCAGCACCAAGCCAGCCCTGCAATTTCGCCGTCGGCGTGCCGGCCAGAATCGAGATGAGCAGTTTGTCGCCATACCAGCCCGCCGTCAGGCCCGGCACCACCTGCGCCGCCATCTGTGGCTTGATCGCCAGGACCACTACCGAACTCATCGCCACAGCAGCGCGGTTGTCGGTGGTCGTGGCACAGCCGAGCGCGGCAAACGGCGGGTGTTTGGCCACGTCTGGTTCAGAAACCGTGATCTCGGGACGGGGATCGAGCGCGGCGAGACCGCCGATCATCGCGGTGGCCATGTTGCCGCCGCCGATGAAGGCGATGGCGGGGAGCGTGAGGGATTGAGCAGCAGACATCGCAAGGCCTCCGGCGGGCTGCGCAGCGTGCCTGGCGGCGGCAACGGACAAGGCGGTTCCCGCCTGCGTCGCTGCGCGTAACCTCCGCGCATGGATGACGCGCTGGTCGAGCTCCAAGTCGATGGTCTTCCCGGACCTACCCACCACTTCGGTGGGCTGAGCGCGGGTAATCTCGCCAGTCTGGCGCACGCGGGATTCTCCAGCCGGCCACGCGCCGCCGCCCGCCAGGGCCTGGCGAAGATGCGTCAGGTGCTGGCGCTCGGCGTCCCACAGGCGTGGCTGCCTCCGTTGCCACGGCCGGATCTGGCGTTGCTACGCGGCGGCGGTTTTGGCGGCAGCGATGCCGAGGTGCTGCGGGCCGCCGCGGCCGAGCCGCACGTGTTGCACCTCGCCACCAGCAGCGCCTTCATGTGGAGCGCTAACTGCGCCACGGTGGTGCCGGCCTGCGACAGCCTGGACGGCCGCTGCCACGTGGTCGCGGCGAACTTGGTGGCGATGTCGCACCGCGCGCGTGAAGGGCAGCCACGGGCGGCCCAACTGCGCTCGCTGCTGGCCAACATCGACGAGGTGGTCGTCCACGATCCGCTGCCCGCGCTCGCTGATCTGGGCGACGAAGGCGCCGCCAACCATAGCCGCGTGTGGAGCGCAGGAACTCCGGCCATACACCTGTTCGTCCATGGTCGCAGTGGCGGCGAGCGTCAGACCACCCGCCTGCCCGCACGTCAAACGCGCGAGGCCGGCGCGGCGGTGGCGCGACTCGCGCAGCTGCCCGACGCACGCGTCATGCACCTGCGCCAACATCCGGCGGCGATCGACGCCGGGGCCTTTCACAACGACGTGGTGATGGTGGGCGACGGCGCCCGGGTGCTGTTGCATGCCGAGGCCTGGGTTGATCAGGCGGCGGCACTTGCCGAATTGCGCCGACGCGTCCCGGCCCTGCGCGTAGCGGAGATCGCCAGCGCCGACCTGACGCTCACTGAAGCCGTTGCTTCCTACCTCTTCAACAGTCAGCTCCTCACCACGCCGACTGGCGTGGTGTTAGTGGCTCCCGCCCAAGCGGGTGAGGGTCGCGCCGGCGCCGTGGTACGACGACTCATCGATGATGGCTTCATCACCCGCTCGGTGTTCCTCGACCTGGGAGAAAGCATGGCGAACGGCGGTGGTCCGGCGTGCCTACGCCTGCGCCTGCCGCTGAAAGCGCCTACGCTTGCCCAGCTCGCACCCGGAATGCTGCTCGACGCCGCACAGATTTCGCTGCTCGAAGCGTGGGTTGATCGCCATTATCGTGAGACCCTGACGCGGGCTGATCTGGCTGATCCGCAGTTGCTTGTTGAATGGCAGATAGCACGGGCGGAACTGGCGAGCCTGATCGGCTGACCGACCAATCCTGACATCTGGTTAATCGGAGCTTCATTGCTGCCTTGGTGGCGCACATAGGCACGCTTGGGGGGTTGCCAGCGAGACGCGGATCTCAATGGTTCGCCCGCTTCGCCGTCACTCGCTCATTAACTTACGACCGACAAGGATGTCACTCCATGGCCAAGTCCCCGCTCGTCCGTTCCCTCCTGTGGGCCCACCGCCAAGTGCTTGGCGCGCGGCAAACCGGCATGCCGGTTACCGAGTTCGTCGGCCACGCCGCCGAGGTCCGCACCCGTCGCCGTGACTTTCTCAAGAGCTGCGCTGGTGCCGCGGCCCTCGGCGTGGGCTTGGCCGCATTGCCGACCGGTCGTGCCGAGGCTGCCGATTTCCGCCCGAACCTGCCGTCCGTGGCAATCATCGGCGGCGGCATGGCCGGCCTGACCTGCGCGTGGGAGCTGAAAAAACGCGGCATCCGTTCGACCATCTATGAAGCGGCCAAACGCGTCTCCGGTCGCATGCTCACCGATCGCACGACGTTCGCCGCGCAGGGCATGTTCAGCGACCTGGGTGGCGAGTACATCGACACCTGGCACACAACCATGCGCAGCTTTGCCAAGCGCTTCAATCTGACCTTGCTCGACTACCGCGAAGACGAGCCGCTCATCGACACCTATTTCGATTTCGGCGGACGTCGTCGCACGACGCAGGAAGTGTTGACCGCCTATGAACCGATCGCCGCCGCGATCGATGCCGCCTACGACGAATTCAACGATCCCAACGGCACGGTGTTGTTCAACGAAGCCAATGGTGGTGAGCGCCTCGACAGCTTGTCCGTGCGCGGATTCCTGAATCCGATCCAGGCCGAATGCTGGATCAAAAAACTCATCGATGTTGGCTACGAGACCGAGTTCGGACTCGACGGTGACGTCAACAACAGCCTGAACATGATCTATCTCATCTCGACCGAAGTCGAAAAGATGAAGAAGAACGGCGTTTTCGACATCTACGGTGGCAGCGACGAGCGCTTCCACTGCGCCAAGGGTAACGAAGCCATCCCGCAGGCTATCGCTGGGGATCTGTCATCTGGACAAATCGCGATGGAACGTCGCTTGAGCGCAGTGCGCACGCGCAGCGATGGCCGTTACGTCCTGTCGTTCACCAGCGGCCCTGAGGTCATCGCCGAACACGTCGTGTTCGCCTTGCCATTCTCGATGCTGCGTCAGGTCGATCTCAGCGGCGTGTCGCTGCCCGCATGGAAGCGTCGCGCCATCAACGAGAACGACCTGGGCAACATCACCAAGGTCATCACCGGCCACACCCGTCGCGTCTGGCGCGAACAGGGCTTCATCGGCAACTCGTCCTCCGACCGGTTCTTCCAGTCGACCACCGAGACCAGCCGCATGCAGCCGGGCGCGACCGGCATTCTGGAGAACTACACCGCCGGCAGCAACGCGCTCCAGATGGCGCAGGGCTCGGTGTCCAGCCAGGTGACGTTCTTCCACAACCAGGTGGAGCGCTTGTTCCCAGGCCTGAAGTCGACCTACAACGGCAACAAGGTCCGCATGGCGTGGAATCAGTACCCCTTCGCCAAGGGCGCGTACTCGTCCTACAAGGTCGGCCAGTACAGTCAGATCGCTGGTTCAGAACCGCTTCGCGTCGGCAACCTGCACTTCTGCGGCGAGCACACCACCGTCGAATGGCAGGGTTGGATGGAAGGCGCGGCCGTCTCAGGAGTCGATGCGGCCAAGGAAATCGCCACCGATCTTGGCTTGGAAGCACCGTCGGCACGCATCTCCCAACATCCTGGTGCCTTGTCCGCCAACGGCTGAGTTGCCCGGCTGAGTTGCCCGACCAGGCTCCCGCCCTTGACGTCAGGCCAAGACCGTCAGAGCGAATGAGAGGAACGGAGGAAATCCCGCGAATTCTGGGGCATCAACCTGCCCCAGCGCCGTTCCGCCGTTTCTCTCGTTCCATTTTCGGTCTCCAACGGCTTTACTTGACCCCTTTTGCAGCGATGCGGCTGGCAAGCGCTCGACTTCCGAGGTTGCGGAAAACTCAGGTCCGGGGTTATACTGAGGATGCATGAGTAAAGGCGCAGTCATTGACGAGGCGTTCATCCACGCCCTGGGGTTGTCGGAACAGCTGATGACGCTGACCGGCCACATGGAGAACAAACACCACCCGGTGCTCCAGGAGTCGATGTTCCATATCAGCGTGGCCGAGGTCCCGGAAACCATCTTCCTGGAGCGCAAATACGTCTTCGACAATCAGGTGTCGATCAAGTCGAGTTACGGCAAGGACGACAAGGTCCTGATCTGGCTGCAACGCGTGCTGCGCGCCAACACCCTGACCGCCGGCAAGGAACCGGTCGATCTGCTGATGGTGCGAGACATGTTCCTGCTCGGCGATTGGCGCGAGTTCCAGCGCTTCAAACAATTCGTCAAATCGATGCGCATCCTCGACGCGCAGGCGCGCAACTACCTCGCGGAACACCACCAGGAATTCGCCAGCCTGGCCAACGACCGCGAGGCCATCGAGCGCATCCTCGACAGCCTGGAGAAGATCGCCGAGTGGCCGGATCTCGACGGCAACAACAGCAAGGCCAGCTCGCTCGAACTGGTGGCCAAAACTTACAGCAAGGACCTCGCGCCAATCCGCGCGAGCGCCCTGCTGCCGACGCTGCTGCTCAAACGTGCGCCGGATGTGCGTTTCAACCTCTTCCGTCTGCTCAGCTTCGTTGAAGATCCGACTGGTGGCACCGACTCGCTGATCAAGTTCCTCCTCGCCCTGGGCTCGGCCACTCACGACGCGGAAACTGTGCAGAACACCGCCGAGATCAAATCCGGACGTGATCTGCAACGGGCGTTTGCGGCGATCAGGAAATACTTGTTCTCGGCGAAGCTGCCGACCTGAGGAATGACTTGAGGCCTGAGGCCTGAGGCCTGACGCTGGCGCCCATGTCTCTGATACCCCTGGTCAGTCGTAGTCCCTGGACTGGTGCCGTGCTGGGCGAGGTCCCGTCGGCCAGCGTCAACGACGGTGCCACGACCGTGGCGCTGATGGCCGAGGCCTTTGCTGCCTGGAGTCTCGATGCGGCAGAGCGCCGCATGTTGCTCAACGGTTTCGGCGCACGGCTGGTCGCGGCGCGCGGTGAACTGGTGCGCCTGCTGATCGATGAAGCAGGAAAAAACTGCATCGACGCCGAAGCGGAAGCCGACCTGCTGCCGAAGAAGATCGCCATCAGCCTGGAGGCCGGCCTAGCGCGTACGCCACAGACCGTGGTCAGCGGGCACGAACCACAGGTGTTCTGGCGTCCACGCGGCGTCGCGGTGATTCTCGGGCCGTTCAATTTTCCTCTGCACCTCTTGCATGGCTTGGTGGTGCCGGCACTCGCGGTCGGATGCACGGTAGTCGCCAAACCCAGCGAACGCTGCCCGCTGCTCGGCGCGTTGTATGCACGTTTGCTGACGGAGAGCGGACTCGCCGGAGTTTGTCGTGTGGTGCAGGGCGGAGCGGAAGTCGCCCAGGCACTCATCGTGCAACCAGAAGTCGCCACCGTCGCTGCGGTCGGTGGCCGGATTACGGGCCTCGCGTTAGGCAGAGCCCTCGCCGGACGTCCCGAGGTGGTGCTCGCGCTCGAACTCGGCGGCGTGAATCCGGCCTTGGTGCTCGATGATGCGGACCTCGCTGCGGCCGCGACCGCGATCGCCGACGGTGCGTGGCGCATGGCCGGCCAACGCTGCACCGCTACGCGACAGGTGCACGTGCCGCGGGCGTTGCATGCGCGTTTGCTCGACGCGCTGGGCCACGAACGCCAACGCTGGCTGCCCGACGGAACACCAAACGGAAACAACGGCTCACTGATCAACGCGGCGGCGCGGGCACGATTTCTCGCGGACCACGCCGCTGCACCCGAGGGCTTGGTGCTCCTCGCCGGTGATCCGTCACGGACGTTCGGCAACAGCCAGTGCGTTGAGCCGCTGCTGCGCGACGTGCGCGACCGCAACGTGCGCCATCACTCGCTCTACCGCGAGGAACATTTCGGGCCCGGCCTGATCATCGACGCCTATGACGACCTAGACGAGTGCCTTGCACGACTGACGGCGAATCCCTACCGCCTCGCCGCATCGGTCTTCACTGCCTCGCGCGAGCGCTTCCTCGCCCTCGCGCCGCGTCTGCCCTATGGTTTGGTGAACCACAACCGCCCCACCGCTGGCGCGCGCAGTGATCAACCATTCGGTGGCCTCGGCCTGGCTGGCAACGCCCGCCCAGCGGCCGTGGCCGCGGGGGCGATCTTTGCCGATGAGAGCGTGGTGTGGTGAGGGGACGCAAGGACGCGGAACCAACCGCCAGGAGCGCGGCCGCCCCCGGCCGCAATCCTTTACACAGCCAACCACCTCATTCCCGTGGCTGGCATAGCCGCGGATATCTTCCGCACTTCGACAGCACCACGGTGATCCAGTTCGTCACCTATCGCTTGGCGGATGCAGTACCCCGACACGTTGCCATTCGGCTAGCAGATGAATTGGCGCCGGATGCCGAGCCTCGCTATCGCCGACGCATTGAGCAGTTCCTTGATGCTGGCCAAGGCAAGTGCCTCCTACGACAACCACCAATTGCCAACATCATCATGGAGCATTGGTTTGCCCGTGAGGCGATTGACTACCACCTGCACGCCTGGGTGATTATGCCCAACCACGTCCATGTGGTTGTCGCGCCCATCGGTGAAAACTCGTTGTCGCGTATAATCGGTGCCTGGAAGTCGATTACGGCTCGCCGCATCCGGAAGGCGATCTCTGGAGAATCATCCATCTGGCAGGCTGACTACTGGGACCGATTCATCCGGGACGAAGAACACTACCGGCAGACGATCGAATATGTCCGTAGCAATCCTGTGATCGCACGATTAGTCCGTGTCGCAGAGGATTGGCCGTGGAGCAGTGCGTCGGAAAGGCATGCGGCCGGGGGCGGCCGCGCTCCCGGCGGTTTGCCGGCTTCGTCTCACGATGCGTGATGGTTCGGCGGTTGCTCGTGCTCAATGCAAATTCAGCCGCCGAAGCGTCGCGGTGAACACCATGCGGCGATTAGGCGGCACCGGCAGCTTGATCTGCAGGGTGTTCGCATCCTTGCGTACCAGCTCACCAGCAGGATTGGCTTCGCCGTCGACCGCTTCGTATTTCTCCGGCGCGATGCGTTTTTCCAGCACCTGCTTGGGCACCTGGATGTCCCATTCGCCCTGGAGGTGTTCCACCAAGTCGATGGTCTTGATGTCGTTGGTGAAATTCTCGACCTCGAAGCGGATTTCTTGCAGTTGATGCCACAGGGCTGGGCGGTTCTGATGATCGCGCTGCACGATGTCCTGCGAGGTCTTCAGCATCGCGCGGCGCACAGTGAGGTCTTTGCTGTCGCCGATCTTCAGTTCCAGATCCTCACCCAGGGGCGTCGGTTGCGCCCAGTCTTCGCCGAGGAACGCCTCGCTGGTGCCGGTCTGCAGGAACATGCGCACCTTGCCCGCAGGCAGGATACCGCTGCCGAGTTTGCCTTCGACGCTGTTCTTCAACACGTAGGCGACGCCGACGCGTTCGCCCAGCGCCGGGTCGTAGGTGTAGCGTTTGGTGAACGGCACATCGAGGAACTTGGCAGCGAGCTGCTGACGCGTTTCACCGCTGGCGAGCGGGCTGTCGCGCAGCTCACCGAATGCCGCTTGGAGCGAAGCCTGGTCGTAGTTCTCTCCGCTCTGATTGATCAGCCGCTGAAAGATGCGCAGCGACAGTTCTGATTTTCCTTCGCTGATCACCGCGCGCAGAGCGACCTCACGCGACAGGCCATCGAGCAGGTAGCTGATGCGCACCTGCGCCGGACCGGGGTTCGCAGAACTGACTTCCCACGACAGGCTGTTGCCCTGGTCCGGCGGGTAGGTGGTGCGCAGCACGGTGAACGGCACGCCGTTGACGCCGAGCAGTTGGATCGAACCGCGATCGATGTTTACGCCCAGCCAAGTGAAGTTCACCGTGGTGGTGCCCTTATCGAGCGTCAGCGTGCGCGCTTCTTCGACCAGCACGCGGCCGTTGTCCTCGAAGCGCACCATCACGCGTTCGCGATCGGGCAGGGTGGTGAGCTTGACCTCGGCACACAGCGGTGCGGCGAGAGCGAGGGCGAGCAGGATGGGGGCGAGGAGTTTCATTGGACGGTCTCCGAAAAACGGGAGCGGGCTAAAGTGGCTACAGGCTACAGGCTTCAGGCTACAGGTCGCACGGATGACGTCGTAGGCACGAACTGTGGCCAGTAGGCTGTGGTCTGTGGCCTGCCTTCGCTGCGGAGCTCATTTGCCCACCTGGATCTTCGGCAGCGGCTGGATCTCCGGCGGTTTGACCGGCGGGATCTTCTCGCCCATGCGCGTGCTGATAGTGAAGGGGCCGAGTTCGAGCACCGCCCCAGGCTGCACCTGCGCTTGGTGGCGGTAGGTCGACTGGTCGCGGCGTTCGCCGGTCAATCCGTCGATGGTCCAGTCGCCACCGGCACTCACCAGGTATTCGACCGACACGGGAATCTTGACGGTGTTGACCAAGCGGAAGCGGTAGCGGTCGTGGGTGGTGAAGGCATCGACGCGACCGTTGTTGTCGTAGTGGTGGTTGGTTTCACCGTGCCATTCGTGCACCTGTTTGACCGCGATCGCCGGATCAACACCAAGGTTCAGTTCGACCTTCTGGTTCGGCGGCACGTAGGCGCTGGTGGTCGAGCCGCTGTAACTCAGCGCGCGGGTCTTGGCGTCGGTGACGCGGAAGACATGCCACAGACCTTCGGGCAACGGGCCGTCGGGCAGCTGGTGATCCTTGTTGTTAATGAAGCGGTAGAGCTTGAGCGCCTGATCGGTAAGGAAGCCGACACGGTAGAGCACTTCGAGTTTCATCGGCTCCTTGGTGGTAATGGCCTGGAAACGCGTGGTCGCGCCATTGGTCACCTGCTGCACGCCGGAGACGGTGAAGATGTGGTAATCGCCAAGGCGGGCAGAGACCACTTCAGGTCGCTTCGCCGCATCAGCCATCTCCATCGCCACCATCGGCGCTGGTGTGGCGGCAGGCTTGGCACTGAACACCGCGCGGCCAGCCTTCTTCAATTCCTCTTTGCGCACGTTTCGCGTGCGTTCCTGGAGCTGGTTGGTGGCAAGATCGCGGATCTGTTCGACCAAGTTGATCGCACCTACCACCAGGCGCACTTCCACTTTGGGATAGTTCTCGCCCGAACCGTTGGTGACCGACACCCAGCCTTCCAGTTCGGCGGTGCGTTCATCCGGCGATGCGCGCATGACGTAGTCCGCGCCCCAGGTCAACCCGGAGGTGAAGTAGCTGATCTCGAACTTCGCCGGGCCCTCGATCTGCGAATCGATCTCCCACACCAGCGTCGCCGGCGAGTTGGGCGGATAGACCACATTAAGAACTTCGGTCTTGGCCGCCTGATCAAGGCAACGAAGTTCCAGTGAGGTTGAGTCGATCAGCGTGCCCGCCCATTGGTATTGGATGCGGTTGAGCCCCTTCTTCAGGATCAGCGTGCGCGCCTCCTGGATCAGGGTCAGGTCAACCGCGTTGTAGATGGTCATGCGCACCACGTCGCGTTCGGGCACCGTGACCAGACCGACCGCAGCGTGCAGGACGGAGGCGGGCACGACGATCAGCAGGGCCAACACCAGGAGACGACGGAGGGAGAGCATGGGAGATCCTTTCGGCTATTTTGCCTACGGACGACATTTCGCTTTCTTAGGAGACACTTGGCATCGGCGAGGAAAAGGGGTTAGGGGCTAGGGGTTAGGGTCGTGTGAGGGTGTCGATGGTGAAATCCGCTCGCCTCAGGTGTCCATAGGAACGCCGATGTGAAGGGGTTAGGGGCTAGGGGTTAGGGTCGTGGACAACGTGCTTGCTGCTTACCGCTGGTGTCATGAGTCCATGGCGACGTTGTGCCACGACCCTAGCCCCTAGCCCCTAGCCCCTTTCTTCGCCCCGCCCCTCCTGGCCACCGCGCCCCCTAGTCGACTTCGCCGTACCCCGTACACCGCCAGCCAGTGGCCACCTACGTCCTCATCCGCCCGGTGGTCGATGCCGATCTGCCGCAGCTGCAAGCGCTCGCCGACCTGCTCGACACCGTCAATCTGCCGGACGATCCGGTGGTGCTGAAAAGCATCATCGCTGACAGCACGCGCAGCTTTGCCGGGCTGTCCGCGACAACGCCGGGCAAGGCCGATCCCAAACACGCCGGTTTCACGCTCGTCGCGGTGGAGGTCGAATCCGTGCACGGCGTGGTGCAGCGCGAACGTCTGCTCGGCACCGCCTCGGTGTTCGCCTACCACGGCATGCCGGATGAGCCGCACTACTATCTGACGGTCAACGAAACCATCGTGCACAGCAAGCAGCTCAACGCCGATCGTTCACGCCTGATCCTCAAGCTTGGACGTGACATCGAACCGTGGACCGAACTCGGCGGTTTGATCGTCCATCCGGAGGCACGCGGCAAAGGCGTGGGCAAACTGCTGGTCGCCGCGCGCCTGCTGCTGGTAGCGATGCACCGCTCGCACTTCTGCCGCCGGCTGCTGGCTGAACTGCTGCCCCCGCGCCGGGCCGATGGCGGCAACGCTTTCTGGGACGCGGTCGGCGGGCCGCTCACTGGACTCGAATACTACCGCGCCGACCTGCTGTGCCGCAGCGACAAGGAGTTCATCGAGGCGTTCTTCCCGCATGAGGAGATCGTCGGCGACTTGCTGCCGCCGGCCGCGCGCGAGCTGATCGGCAAAGAAGGTCCCGCCACCACGCCGGTGCGCGTGATGCTGAAACGCGCGGGCTTCAAATACCTCGGCACCATCGATCCCTTCGACGCCGGCCCACACGACGGCGCGGACGTGGCCGACATCGGCCCGATCCAACGCAGCCGCAAACTGGTGCGCCTCGATCTGCCACCGTTGAACGCTCCGACGACGTGCCTGCTCGGCAATCCGGCGAACCACCACTTCATCACGGTCGACGGCGAGATCACCCATGACGGCCTGCGCCTGCCGCATGACTTCTCCGTCCGCGTGGCGTTGGCCGCGGGACAGACGTGCTGGTCGATGCCGATGGATTGGTGACGGGATTTACCGATCGTTCGCCTTCTTCCTTTGGAATCGCCGCCCATGTCCGACACCGCCGCCCTCATCCGCCGCTACTACGACGCCTTCAACGCCGGCGATATGGAGACCATGCTCGGTTGCTTGAGCGACGATGTCCAACATGGCATCAATGAATCCGGCAAGGTCACCGGACGCGATGCCTTTCGGCGCTTCATGGAGCGCATGAACCGTTGCTACCGTGAGCGCCTGACCGAGGTGGTGGTCTTCACCACCAGTGATCCGACCCGCGCCGCGGCGGAATACGTGGTCAATGGCATGTACTTGGCGACCGACGCCGGCCTGCCGCCCGCGCGTGGCCAGACTTATGTCCTGCCCGGTGGCGCCTTCTTCAGCGTCAAGGACGGCAAGATCACGCGCGTCACGAATTACTACAATCTCCAAGATTGGATGCGGCAGGTGCAGTGAGCTCGACGGGCGTCCCACGCGTGATCAGCACGCCATGATGTCCACACAAGCCTCATACCACCGCCGACGTTTCCTGGGATCGCCGAGTTGTACTCGGCAAGGTGGGACCACGGCGACCATCGCGGCACAGGAGCCTGATTGCCCCGGGCCGAGTACAACTCGGCGATCCCAGGAATCGGGCCCGGTAATCCGGGGTGGGTCGTGTCGGATGGCATCTGAGCGCTCACGGGCGGAACGCGCGAGACGCCCGTGTCACCAAACAACTGTCGCCGAACCCCGCAGTGACCGCTGTTTGTGTGTCGGGATTCCTTCCCACGATCATCACCATGCCTGATTTGCTGAAGCTCCCCCAGATCCACGTCCGCGGTACACCCGCCGAGCTCGGCCGTGGCCAGGGTGAACAGCTGAAACCGTTGATCGGAGCGTTCGTCGAGCAGCGCTTGCGCGCGGCGAAGGTCTACCTCTTCGAACGCGGCATCCGCGATCAGCAGACCTTCCGTGACCTGGGCCGGCGCTGCCTGGAGGCGCTGAAGGCCTGGGACAACGATGGTTGGGTCGAGCACTTGGCGCTCGCTGAGGCCGCCGGCATCGACGCCGTCGATCTCTACACCACCGGCAACATGACCGACATCCGCGACATCCTCGCGCTGCCGCAACAGGCTGGGGCGGCAGCGGACTCTGAGGGCTGCACCACGGCATTGGTGCCAGGTTCGCACACCGCCGACGGCGCGGTGATGGCAGCGCAGACCTGGGATCTCAATCCCACCGACCTCGATTACGTGGTGTCGATCCACCGCCAACCGAGCGAGGGCGTCGAAACCTGGAGCGTCACCTGCGCCGGCTGTCCGTCGCTGGTGGGCATGAACGCGCTCGGCGTCGCGGTCGGCACCACCAACATCAAGACCCGCGGTTCACGCGTCGGCATTCCGTACCTGTCGTTGCTGCACAAAGCACTGCGCTGCGCTGATCGCGCCAGCGCGCTGAAGACCATCATCGAAGCACCACGCGCCGCGGCGCACACCTACTGGGCGGCGGACACCAGTGGCGTCGACGACATCGAGTGCACCGCCATCAGCCACAGCAAACGCCGCGGCGACCGTCCGCTGACACGCACCAACCACTGCCAGGATCCGAGCAACGCGCGCATCGAAGGCGAGGCCGCCACGTCCTCGTCAAAGGCGCGCCTCGCCCGCGTCACCGGCTGGCTGGCCGACGGCAAACAGACCGTCGAGCGTTTGAAGGCGATGTTCGCCGACCGCAGCGACGGCGTCGATTCGGTCAACCGCTTCGCCGAAGACAACCAGGGCACCAGCACCAACGCTTGTCTGATCGCCATCCCGGCCCGGCGCGAACTGCACGCCTGTCGTGGTTCGAGCGATCGCGGCGAATGCACGCTTGATTGCCGTCCGGTGCGTCGAAC
>JANPLC010000453.1:0-6462 GCA_031426335.1 Planctomycetota bacterium | reverse complement strand
ACTGCGAACGGCGGACAAGACACCTTTTCGCGCAGCTTCACCGTCGAGGTCCAGCCGATCCCGCACATCCCGGTGGTCGCTACCAATAACACGCTGACCGTTCCGATCGCGGGCAGTGGCGTGGTCAGTTACCTCAATCTGGAAGTGGTCGATTTGCTCGATCCGGCGCAGCTCACCTACACCGTGGTGAGCGCCACCACACGTGGGACGCTTACCCGCGATGGTGTCGCTTTGGGTGCAGGCGACGACTTCACTCAGGCCGACATCAATGCCGGATTGCTGGTCTACACGCATACCGGTTTTGCCGCCGAGACCGACGGCTTTAATTTCACGTTGGTCAACAGCGAGGGCAACACGCTGCCGCTCACCACGTTTGCCATCACCATCACCGGCGCAGCCATCGGAACCATCCCGGTAGTCACCCTGCCTGCTGGTCCAGTGACCTGGGTGCAAGGCGGCGGTGCGGTGTTGCTCGATACCGCCGCATCCGTCGCTGATCCCGGCGGCAACTTGGCTGGCGGCACCTTGACCGCGTCGCTCATCCAGGGTGGAACCAGCGATGATGTCCTGGGTGTGCGCCATGTCGGCAACGGCGTCGGCCAGATCGGCGTCGCTGGCGCCGTGGTGTCCTACGAAGGTGTGCAGATCGGCACGCTCAGCGGTGGCGGCAGTGGTAATCCCCTGGGAATTTCGCTCAGCGGTCCGGCGCTGCCGGCCGCGGTTGAGGCACTCGTGCGCAACCTGACGTTCGGCAATGTCGCGCTGGCACCCACCGCCACCACTCGTCGTGTGCAGCTGCTATTGTCGAACGGCGGCGGCGGTGGTGGTGTCAGTGCGCCAGTGACCAAGGACGTGGTGATGCAGCTGGTCAATCAGGCACCGGTGGTCCTGCTGCCGGCGGGCTCGGTGTCGTACCCGGAGGCCAGCGCACCGCTGGTGCTCGATCCTGTCGCGACGTTCAGCGACATCGATTCACCATCGCTGGCTGGTGGCGTAGTCACGGCCACCTGGACCATCAATGGCAGCGCGGACGACCAGCTGTGGGTGCGCCACGAAGGCACTGGCGCCAACCAGATCGGCGTCACTGGCAACGCGGTGTCGTATAACGGCGCGGTGATCGGCTTCCTCAGTGGTGGCCAGAATGGCGCGGCACTGACCGCGACGCTCACCAGCTTGGCCACGCCGACGGCTGCCCAGGCGCTGCTGCGCAACCTGACGTTCGCGAACGGGTCTCTGGTTCCGTCGCTCGCCTTGCGCCAACTCAGCGTGGTGGCGAGCGACGGTGATGGCGGGACCTCGGTCGCGGCGAATCTCACGGTGGTGGTGCAGGGCAGCGAAGATCCGCCAGTCATCACGCTGCCGTCGCCGCCGACACTCTACCTGCAAGGAATCGGTGCCCTGGCCATCGATCCGGCAGCGACCGTCAGCGATGCCGATAGCGTGGTCTTCACCACCGGTGTGTTGGCGGCGGAGTTCACCGCGGGTGCTGATGGTGACGATCAACTGACCATCCATCCGCAGGGTTCGGCCGCCGGGGAGATCGATGTGGTCGGCACCGATGTGCGCTACGGCGGAGTGGTCATTGGTACGGTCACCGGTCCGGGCACCGAGGTGAATCCATTGCTGGTGCTGCTCAACGATCAGGCAACGGTCGCCGCGACCCAGGCCTTGTTACGCCGCTTGGCCTTCCGCAACGATGCCGTGCCGCCAAGCGAAGGAACGCGCACACTGCGGGTGACGCTGACCGACGGCAGCGGTTCGACCAGTCTACCGGTCAGCACCAGCATCACCGTCCAGGCGGTCAATGCTCCGCCGGTGGTGACCGTGCCTGGTGGCGGCGTGACGTGGACGGAAGGCGACGGATCCATTGCGCTTGCTCCGGCGGGAACCATTAGCGACGGCGATTCGCCGGATTTCGACGGTGGCAGCCTGACTGTGAGCGTGATCGATGCCGTGGGGGGCGAGGTCTTGAGCGTGCGCAACGATGGCTCTGCCGCTGGGCAGATCGGTGTGAGCGGGAGTAACGTGACCTACGGTGGCGTGCTGATCGCCACACTCGGTGGTAGCGGCTCGACCGTGACACTCAACTTCACGGCGGCGGCCACGCCAGCGGCGGCCCAAGCAGCGCTGCGCGCGGTCATGTTCGATCGCAGCGGACAACTCCCGGTCGCGAGCACCCGCACCGTACAGGTGGTGGCCAACGATGGCCAGGATGCCAGTACGGCAGTCACCACCACCGTGTCGCTCTTGCCGGTCGACGATGGCCCGCAGGTATCCGCCACGACCCTGCTGACGGTGAGCGAGGTGCCTGCCGAAGGCCTGCTGATCGGCAGCGATCCGGAAGGTGCCGCGTTGACCTGGGAGATCGTCACCGCTCCGGCCACCGGCAGCCTGACGCTGGTCGATGCCGCGACTGGTGCCGTGCGGTATGTGCCGGCCGCGGGTGCCACCGGCGACATGACGTTCAGCGCGCGGGCCTCTGATGGCACGACGTGGTCGGCCCCGGCCACCATGACGGTGCGCATCACCGATCGTCTGGCCGCGGTGCGGCCGCAAGTCATCAGCAGTCCGCCACGCGAAGGATTCCTCGGCACAGCGCTGACCTATCAGGTGACGGTGGATCTGGGCGGTCTAGCCGGCGGCACCGATCTGGTCTTCCAACTGGTCGGAATTCCAAGCGGTTCCACCGCCACCGTGGTGAAGACCGGCGCGACTTCCGCCACCGTCACCTGGACCGCCAGTGGTACGCCGCAGCAACACCAGCAGCTTGGGCTGTTGGTGAGCGATTCGCTCACGGGCGTCAGCAGTTATCAGCCGATCCAGGTCCTGTGGCAGGCGCCAGTGGGAGGTGCGGGATGAGACGTGAAAGAGACAACCGTGCGGAGTACGGAGTACGGAGTGCGGAGTATTCGCCCACCTTGCACCTCGCACCTCGCACCTCGTACTTCTTGCTGGTGATGGTCTTGCTCTTGTCGTCCTGCGGCAGCGGCACCGGCAATTCCGACAGCTCACTGAGTGGCGGCGTTGGCCAGACGCGCGCGCATTACCAGATCGTCGACCTGGTCAGCGGTCAGGTGAGTGCCAGAGGCGCGATCGCCGACCTGCTCACCAATCCGCAGTACCGCACGACCAAGCTGGTATTCCGACTGGTCGAGGGCAACGGCACGGTGGGCAGCGGCAGTGGTGCCTTGGGTGCGGCACTCGATCCCGCCGCCAGCACAGCCAACGCCGCGACGTTCTACCTCGCGGTGTTCGAGACCACCCAGGCGCAGTGGCAGGTGATGGCGGGAGGCACGCCATGGGTGCAGCTCAACTCGGCTGATGGCAGCGACGACGTGCGTATCGGCGATGATTACCCCGCGATCGGATTGAGCCATGACCTGGTGTCTAGCACGGTGCAGACCTACCGCAGCAGCGTGGGCGTGCGCCTGGCCCTGCCGAGCGACGTGCAATGGGAGCTGGCGTGCCGTGCCGGTGGCAGCGGCATCTGGAGTTGGGGGTCGCAGGCGGATGGGGTGACCGTCAATGCCGCTGCCGTGGTGTGGGAGAACGCCGGCGCCACGCGCGGCGCGCGCACGGTCGCCGGGCGCGCACCCAATCCGCTCGGTTTTTATGACGTCCACGGGAATGTTTGGGAGCTGACTAGTGGCGGGAATCTGCGAGGTGGTTCGTGGAATGACCCGCTGGCCAGCGCCCGTGCCGCCCACCGCGCCGCCATCGATCCATCGACGCGGCACCTGCTGGTTGGCGCGCGCTTGGTGTACATCCCCTGAGAGCAGCGGTGGAACGTGCGGCTGGCGCCTGACCTGCTGGTGCATCCGGCAACGTCCAGTACGGTGCCGCCTCACCCGTTCCGGAGTCCGTTCCATGAGCCGCCTCGTTCTTGTCCTGATGGTCCTGTCGTTCACAGCTGTGCTAATGGCCGAAGACGCAGTCAAGCCTGCCCCGGGTGCGGCCCCAGCGCACACCCGCGTGGTGATCACCACCAGCCTGGGCACCATCGTTGCCGAACTGTTCGATGACGAGGCGCCCACAACCGTGGCGAACTTCCTGGCCCTGGCCGAGGGCGAGAAAGCCTTCACCGATCCCAAGACCAACCTGGAAGCCAAGCGGCCGTTTTATGACGGCCTGATCTTCCACCGCGTGATCAAGGGCTTCATGATCCAGGGCGGCTGCCCGCTCGGTCAGGGCAACAGTGGCCCTGGGTACAAGTTCAAGGATGAGATCAACGCCAAGTCGCTCGGCCTCGACAAGGAGATGGCGATGATTGGCGAAGACCTGAATCCGCAGTGCCAATACATGCAGCGGGATTTCATGCGCGTGGTCCTGCGTCCCAAGATGGAAGCCATGGGCATCACCGAAAAATCCACGACGGAAGCGAAACAGAAGGCCTTCGAAGCGGTGCTCAAAGATGCGCGCTCGATGACGCTGCAGGACTTCTACGAGAAGCTCGGCTACGTGTATGAAAATACTCTGCCGCCGTCACACAAACCGATGCGCGGCATGTTGGCGATGGCCAACAGCGGCCCAGGTACCAACGGTTCACAGTTCTTCATCAACCTGGGCGACACCCCGCATTTGGCCGGTAAACACACGGTATTCGGCAAGGTCGTCGTCGGCATCGAGACCATGGATGCCATCGGCGCCGTGGCCACCGCCGAAGGTGACCGCCCGACGGTGCCAGTGGTCATCCAATCGATCCGCCGCGAAAAAGCTGCCGCCAAATGACCGCGCGCTTGAGCGCCCCCGATTGGTGTTTCTTCCGCGACGGCACGGATCCCGCGACCTACTACCGAGCGCTGCGCGAGCTTGGTTTCACCGGCGTCGAAATGGTCCATCCCAGCCGTTGGCAGGCGGCACGCGCGGCGGGCTTGGCGATCCTCAATGTCAGTGGCCCAGGCAAGACCGTCGGACTCAATCGCCTCGGTCTGCATGCCGAACTGTTGCCGGCCATCCGCCGACAGATCGCCATCGCACATGATGCCAAGATTCCCCACGTGATCCTGTTCAGTGGCAACCGCGACGGCCAGGAGGATGCCGTCGGCCGCGCCAACGTCGTCACCGCGCTGAAAGCGCTCGCCGGCGACGCCGAACGCGCTGGCGTCACGTTGATCTTCGAAATGTTCAACGACCAGGACCACCCGGACTACCAAGCGGACAACTCCGCCTACGGCTTCGCCGTGGCCAAGTCCGTCGGCTCACCAGCGGTCAAGGTGCTCTACGATATCTACCACATGAGCCGCATGGGCGAGGACGTCATCGCTGACATCACGGCGAATCTCGACCTCATCGCGCACCTGCACACGGCGGAGATGCCGAAGCGCAGCATCCCGCAGAAGTCCGGCGCAATCCCGTACGGCACCATCGTCCCAGCGGTGATGAAGGCCGGGTATCAAGGATATTGGGGTACCGAATTCGTGGTGCAGGGGGATGTGATGACAGAGCTGCGCGAGGCGGTGCAGACGTTTGCGTGAGAATCACCCAGTGGTGGTCACCACGATCGCAGTCGCGATCAATCCGACGACGGCGATTAACCAGAGGGTGAAACCGAGCCACGTCGGTACCCGCGTCTGGTCGTCGGAATCACGCCCGGAAAAAAGCGATCCGATCCAGAAGAACACATCGGCGAACGTCGCGATGAGGAGAAACACTACCGACATGTTCAGTCGCTCCACTTACCCGGCGCGACCACCTTCTTGATGATATCCGTGATCTCTTCGGTGGTTGGCGACGAACTCTCGTCGTCATCCACCGGCTTGAACAACACTCCGCCCGCACCGCTTTGGTCACCGCCATTCAGCGCCATCTCCGGACCTGGGAAATCGCGGATGGCCATGGTCATGTCGCTGATGTCGTACAGACGCGTGACGCTGGCTTCTTTCACCGGTTGATCGCTGATGAACAACGCGCCGTGGATGAAGCCCATGTGGGTGTTACTCAACTTGGTCAGCCAATGCAGCGTGTTGCCGAGCGACATGTCCTTGGCTTTGAGCGTGATCGACGGCGCGCTAAGCGCGACCGCCGGCGCCACGACGATGTTGATGCGACTGACCGAGCGCAGGAAGTCGACCACATCGGTGAGTGGCGCATCCTGGAAATCGAGCGTCACGCGCTGGTTGAGCCTGGCCGCGAGTGCCGGCGACATCCCCGCGCCACCCGGCGCAGTGACCAGCAGCGCGTTGCCCCAACGGGCGATCTGGTAGGGCTCATCCGCGGCATGGATCGCGGTGGCGGTGATCAGGAGGCCGAGCGCGAGGGGCAGACGCATCAGGGGCAGACGCATGGCGGAACCTCCCAGGAGTTGCCCGCATCCTGCCGATCCGGAGCGGCGCAGGGAAGCGGCGCTTGACGCAACCCTGTGCCAGCGTGATGCACGAACCCTGGGAGAGGCGAGCCCCAGCTCGCCTGGGTTAGTCGCTTACTCGTCGTGCATGCTGAACCGGACGTTGAAAACAGGCGAGC
>JANPLC010000452.1:0-1860 GCA_031426335.1 Planctomycetota bacterium | reverse complement strand
CCCGGGACCGCCGGTTTCCAACCGGCGAACGACCGTGGTACAACTGCCACTAACGATCAGCACCAACCACTGGTTGTTGGACATCTCCCGCCGGTTGAAAACCGGCGCTCCCGGGCCGCTGGTCATCGCTCATCGCCGCGTGATCGTGCGTGGCGGTCAATGCCCGACGGCTGCGCGGTTCGCCACCAATGCGGCGATGCGTCGTAGCGCCGGTATTGGTTGACCGCATTCATCCGCGCGGCAGAGCAACGCGCCGAGCACCCACGGCAGTTCGCCGGCATCGCGCATCACGGACGGATGGTGATCACCAACCGCGGCGAAGAACGCCGTCGCGCGTTCGACCATCCCTGGGGTGAGTGGCAGTCCGGCAGCACGTCCCAGCGCTTCGCCTTCAGCAGTGGCGTCGAGCGTCAGCTGCCGCAGCACCGGATCATCCCACACCGCCGCCATGGTGCGGCCGGTGGCGAGGCACAGCGGCCCGACGGTGGCATTCAGCACGGCCTTTTCCCACTGTGCACCGCGCGGATCAGCGACGCGTTCCACCTGAATGCCGGCGGCTTCCCAGGCCCCGAGCACCGGGAACCAGACGGACGACAGTGGCCCAACGACCACGCGCGGACGTGGGCCGGTGGCGTGCAACACGCCATCAGCGTCGAGATCGACGGCGAACATGCAGGTCGCCACCGGACGCGGTTGGCCGAGGCCATTCTGCGCGGCCAACACCTCAGCAGGCAAACTCGCCCACGGCGTGCGATGGACGCGCGTGGCGACCAGCAGCGGCAATTCCGTCGACGGTTTGGCCAGTACCTGCGGCGTCCACTGCACCACGCGTTCACCCAAGCGCACCAGATTCGCGCGTGGACGACCTGACGTTCCGGCAATCACCCATGGCGCACCAGCGGCAGCGCCGAGGAAACTACCGACCAAGCCTGGACCGAAGACACCGCACGTCATGGGCTGCGCAGGGTCCAACGCAGGGCTTTTACCGCAATAGGCCGCACTAGGCCGCAAGAGCCCGCACGGTCGCAACGCTGGCAATGGCGAGATGTGCACCATGCTCCCCGCCCCATGCCCAAACGCGCCGATGCTCCTACTGATGATCCGTCCCTCGGCAGCGTCGATCCCGCCCTGCATCCGCCGATCGCGTTTCCCGACGCGGACTGGCAGTGGTTCACCGCGCGCTGCGCCGTGCTCGGCATCGCCGGTGCCGACGAACGCCGGACCGTGTTGGAGGCGATCTACGGCCACCTCGTCGGAGTGAATCGCTGGCTGAACTTGACCAAGCTGACGTCACCGCGCGAGTACCTGAAACTGCACGTGCTCGACAGCCTGACCATCGAAGGTGACGCCAGCGTCGCCAAATTGGTGGAGGGTATTCCGTGTGTCGATCTCGGCAGCGGCGGCGGTTACCCAGGTTTGCCGCTGGCGATCTGGCATGCGAAAATCCCGTTGATCATGATCGACACCCGGCAGAAGAAGGTCGAGTTCCTCTCTGCCGCCTGCACATTGACCGGCAATCCCGAAGCCACCGCGCGTCATCTGCGTGGCAATGAAGTCATCGCCCGCGCCGCCGATCTGCGTCGCGGATGCCAACTGGTCACCTGCCGCGCCATGGGCCAAGCCATCGAGGTGCTGCATGAAAGCGTGCACCTGCTGCGCAAGGGCGGCTTCCTGGTGATCTGGAAAGGTCCCGCATTTGCCGGCGACGAAAAACTTCTCGCGCTGTCAGCCTGCAATCAACTCGGCTTCACGTTCATCGGTGAACGCAGCGTTGTGCTCGAAGAGGGCGATCCCGAACGCGTGATGGTGATTTTTCAACGCATCGTTTGACGTACGCGCCGTCCCCTGGGGGCGTGGGCG
>JANPLC010000451.1:0-12265 GCA_031426335.1 Planctomycetota bacterium | reverse complement strand
AACCGGCGGCGGAGCGCGGTTCCAAGCGCCGGATCAGGTCAGGATCGGGCTCGAACTGGGCTTCCTGCGCAGCTCGACGTTCCCGAGCTGCCCGCACGCGGCCATGATCGAACGGCCCTTGGTGATGCGGCGTCTGACCGGGAGGCCCTCGTCGCGCAGCCAGCCGATGAAGCGGACGATCTCGTCTTCCTCCGGGGCGCGCGTCAGTGGGGCGTTGCCGGGATTGTACGGGATGAGGTTGATCAGCACGCGACCGAGCGGTTCGCAGAAGGTGGCGATGTCGGTGGCGTCCTGACGTGCGTCGTTCATACCCGGCATCAGGCAGTAGTTCACACCCAGGGTGAAGTTCTTGCGCTGCGGGTAGGAGGCGAGGATGCGCTGTAGTTCGGCCAGCGGGGTCTTGCGGTTGACCGGCATCACGCGGGAACGCGCCGCGTCGTTGGCGGCGTTGAGGCTGATCGACAGATTCAGGCGTTTCCAGCCGAGCGCGGCGAGTTTTCCGAGGCCCTCGGCATGACCGGCGGTGCAGATGGTGATGCGTTCCTGGCTGTAGTGCAGGCCGCGTTTGTCGGTCAGCACCTTGAGCGCCTGGATGACCTGGTCGGCGTTGTCGAGCGCCTCGCCCATGCCCATGAATACCAGGTTGCGCACCGGCCAGCCGAGCTTGGCCCGTACGGTCACCACCTGCGCGACGATCTCCGCCGCGGTGAGGTGGCGGATCAGGCCCATGCGGCCGGTCTCGCAGAAGGTGCAACCCATCTTGCAGCCGACCTGGCTGGAGAGACAGAGCGTGAAGTCGATTTCTGTGTCCGATGTCCGATGTCCGCTGTCCGAGGTCTCGTCTGATGATGGACCTCCGACCTCAGACGGCGGACGTGGCCGCCGCATCGGTATCCGCACGCACTCAACCTCGTAGCCGTCGTGGGTCTTGAGGATGGCCTTGGCGGTGGTGCCGGCCTCGCCGGGCTCTTCGACCACCCGGACGATGTCCAGCAGGCCGGCGTGGAAATGGGAGCGCCAGCTCGTCAGCGAGGCGGCGGCGATGGGGAAGTCCTCCGGTGCATAGCGGCCCTGATCCATGGTCTGGGCATAGAGCCGAGGGGCGATGCCGTGACCGGTCGGGAGGCTGAAACGCGCCGCCGCAGCGAAGGCGTCGCTGGTCAGTCCGAGAAGATCGACGGCCGTCATGGCGGCATGCTGCCGGCCATCACCGCCACACAAGGCGGACGCTCAGCGGGCGCGCCGCGCGCGGCACCAGCGTGGCCAGACGAACCATAAGCTGGTGAAGAGCAGGAGAGCCCCACCGGCCAGACCGATGCTGAGCAGCGGCTCGTTGGTCACCAGGCGGGCGATGAGGTAGAAGTCCATGCACAGGGCGATCATCAGCGGCACCATCGCGATGGTGAACAGCACCGACGCATACCGCACCAGTCGCGCTGAGACCCCGTCGGGTTCGGCCTGGCGATGGTAGGCCGCCGGGGCCAGGACCAGCGCCACGCAGATCACCACCAGGGCCACCGCGAGCAGGTGCAGCCATTGTTCGGTGCGCGAGAGCCGATCGTAGAAGACCTCGCTGAAGGTCGCCACCAGTTGGAAACCGAACAGCGTCTCGATGCCGGGCAGCAACATGCGGCCTTCTTCGAGCACGTGCGAGACCGCGGCTTCGAGGTCCTGCTTGTGGACCCGTTGCGATTCCGTCGCGCGCGGCGCGTCGGGGTTGTGACCGGTCTGGCTCTCCATCGCGTGCTCCCGTGCGGGAGACGCTAACGCGTCATCAGGCTTCCGCGATCATTTGCCCGCCATTGCGATCTGCAGTGAGGCGGACCGCTCAGGTCTCGTCGAGTCCGCGCGCCATCAGGATCTTGCCCGAGCGCACCAGTTCGATGATACCGAAGGGCTTAAGCAGGCCGATGAAAACATCGAGCTTCTCCGTTTCGCCAGAGCAGCGCAGGATCAGCGACGCGGCGCCGAAATCGACAACCTTGGCTTTGAAGTTCTCGGCGATCTGCAGGACTTCGGTGCGGTCCTTGAGGCCGACCTTGATCTTCAGCAGGGCGAGCTCGCTTTCGATCACGGCTTGACCCGTGTGGTCGATGGCATGCACCACGTCGATCAGCTTTTCCAGCTGCTTGATGATCTGTTCCAGCGCATCGGGATCGCCTGAACAGGTGATGGTCATGCGCGAGTATTCCCCAGGCGCGGTGCCATCGCCGGCATTCCACAACGCCGGTGAAACCACCAACGACTCCAGGTTGTAACCACGCCGAGCGAAGACCATCGCCACGCGGCACAGCACGCCGGGCTTGTTGCGCACCAGCAAGGAGATGGTGTGCAGCGGTTGGACGATCACGTCGGTGACGATGTCCCGACGCGGGGCTTTGCCCGGATCAAGTTCGAATTTTGAGCCGCGTTGTTCGGTGGCGGAGGGCATGTGAGTCTTTCTCTGCGGTGGTTGAGGGATGGAGGCGCGACGACGGGATCAGGTCGATCCGGTCGGCTTTTCCATCTTCGCCTTCGGTTTCTCGATGATCATCCCCGACAGCGGGGCGCCGGCGGGAATCATCGGGAAGACGTTGTCTTCCTTGACCACTTCGGCTTCGATCATGCACGGGCCATCGTTGTAGGCCATCGCCCACTTGATCGCCTTGTCGACATCGCCGGCGCGGGTCACGCGCTTGCCTGGGACGCCGTAGGCCGCCGCCAGTTTGATGAAGTCCGGATTGCCTTCGAGGTCCGCGCCGCTGAGACGATTGTCGAAGAACAGTTCCTGCCACTGACGGATCATGCCCAGGTAGCTATTGTTGATGATCAAGATCTTGACCTTGGCCTTCTGCAGCACGGCGGTGGCGAGTTCGCAGTGCGTCATCTGGAAGCCGCCGTCGCCGACCACGCACCAGCTCGGGGTGCCGGTGGCCATCGCCGCGCCGATCGCCGCCGGGAATCCGAAACCCATGGTGCCGGCGCCACCGCTGGACAACCAATGACGGTTCTTGGTGGTGCGGCAGAACTGCGCCGCCCACATCTGATGCTGTCCGACGTCGGTGGTGATGATGCAGTCACGGCCTCCGAGCTGATCCAGGCGATCGAGCACGTACTGCGCGCGCAGGCCGCCTTTTTTGGCATACTTCAACGGGTACTGCTTGCGCCAACCAGCGATGTCTTTGAGCCAGTCGGTGGTGTCGATCTTGCTGACCAACGGCACCAGCTCTTCGATCGCCAGCTTGGCGTCGGCAGCAATGCTGACGTCAGGGCGAACGATTTTGTTGAACTCGGCGACGTCGATGTCGACGTGGATCTTGGCCGCGTCCTTGCAGAACTCAGAGAGCTTGCCGGTGATGCGGTCATCCCAACGCGCACCGATCGCCATGATCAGGTCGCAGTGTTGGACCGTGCGGTTGGCGTACGCCGTGCCGTGCATGCCGAGCATGCCCTGGTGCAGCGGGTGATCTTCCGGGCATGCGCCTTTGCCGAGCAGCGTGTTGACGATCGGCGCGCCGAGTTTCTCCGCGAGTTGCATGATCGCTTTGCCCGCGCCCGAAATCACGGCGCCATGTCCGACGTAGAGCACCGGCTTCTTCGCCTTCATCAGCAAGGCCGCAGCCTTCTTCAGCAACGCGGGATCAGCGCGACCTGGGATGTGGTACCCAGGCAGGCTGACGGTGTCGACGAACGGCGCGGTGCACGGGCCCTGGGTGATGTCCTTCGGCAGATCGATCAGCACCGGACCTGGGCGGCCGGTGGTGGCGATGTAAAAGGCCTCCTTCATCACGCGCGGGATATCCGCGGCGTTCTTGACCAAGTAGCTGTGTTTGACCACGGGATAGGTGATGCCGGTGACGTCGGCTTCTTGGAAGGCGTCCTTGCCGAGCATCGAGGTGATGGTCTGGCCAGTGAGCACGATCATCGGCACCGAGTCCATCAGCGCGGTCAGCAGACCGGTGACGCAGTTGGTGGCGCCAGGGCCGGAGGTCACCAGCACGACGCCAGGCTTGCCGGTGGCGCGGGCGTAGCCGTCCGCCATGTGGGTCGCGCCCTGTTCATGACGAACGAGCACGAACTTGATCTTGGAGTCGACCAGCGCATCGAAGATCGGCATCGCGGCGCCGCCGGAATAGCCGTAGATCACTTCGACGCCTTCGCGCTCCAGGCACTGGATGACTTTATCGCCGCCGGAGGTGGTTTTCTGAAGCATGGCTGGTCCTTAGGTCGAAGTGGCCGCTAAACACCGCACGATCGGGAGCGCGTCGCTCGTCGCTCATGCGGTGGGGTGCGCAACATGCTGAATTGGAGGCGAAAGTCTAGCCTCAGCTTTCGAGTCTGCGACGATCTGGCCGATGATGTGGACAAACTACCTCTATAGTCTGTCGATCTTCTACTCATGTGGACAAATCGGGCGACAACTCAGCGCCCCTGGACGCGACAGAAGGCCGGAACGGGGCTTTGATGCCGCTACTTCGCTCCGCGATCTGCGCGACCAGGCTCCGCGCACCCCCTCATATTGCGGCCAACCCCCATCCCGCCATGGTGCCGCCCTGTCCACCAGACCCCCGGACTTCCGGACTTCCGGACTTCCGGACCCTCTCCCCAAGGTTCCCCATGGCCAAAGTCGTCATCAATCCCCGTATCCGCGGTTTCATCTGCCTGACCTCGCACCCGACCGGCTGTGCCGCCAACGTGCGCCGTCAGATCGACCTCGCGACCAAGGGCGGCCCAGGCAAAGGCATCGGCAATGCGTTGGTGATCGGGTCGTCGCAGGGCTACGGCTTGGCGTCACTCATCACGCTCGCCTGGGGCCACGGCGCGAAGGTGCTCGGCGCGTGCTTCGAACGTCCGGGCACGGGTGAGAAAGCCGGCTCCAGCGGTTTCTACAATCTCGCGGAGGTCCACCGCTTGGCCAAGGAACAGGGCAAGACCATCGAGACCATCAACGGCGACGCGTTCGCGCAGGCCGGCAAAGACGCCGTCATCGCGGCGCTGAAAGCGCGCTTCGGCAAAATCGACTGCGTGGTCTACAGCGTCGCGACGCCGAAGCGCACGGATCCAACGACCGGTACGACGTACAGCAGCGTGCTCAAGCCGATCGGGCCGACGTACAATTCCAAGACCATCGATCTCGACGCGGACGTGCTCAAGCCGGTCAGCATCAATCCCGCGGTCGACGCCGAGATCGACGCGACGGTGAAGGTCATGGGCGGTGAAGATTGGCAGATGTGGATGGAAGCGTTGGCTGCGGCGGATCTGCTCGCCCCAGGCTGCCGCACGGTCGCCTACAGCTACATCGGACCGGCGCTGACCACGCCGATCTATACCAACGGCACCATCGGCCGCGCCAAGGCGCACGTCGAAACCACGGCGAAAGCGCTGAATGTCGGCGTGCTGAAGAAACTCGGCGGCGCTGCGTACGTCAGCGTGAACAAGGCGCTGGTGACGCAGGCGTCGAGCGCGATCCCAGTCGTGCCGCTCTACATTTCGCTGCTCTACAAGGTGATGAAGGACAAGAACTGCCACGAAGGCACCATCGAACAGATGGTTCGTCTGTGGGCTGATCACTTGGCTCCCGGCAAAACGCCCAAGCTCGACGAGGCCGGTCGTATCCGCGTCGACGATTGGGAAATGCGCGCCGACGTGCAGACCGCGACCTCCGCATTGTGGGAACAAGTCACCAGCGAAAACCTCATGGCGATCAGCGACTACGCGAGTTTCAAACGCGAGTTCCGCCAGTTGTTCGGCTTCGAAGTCGATGGCGTCAATTACGCCGAACCGGTGGAAGTCGAAGCAACGCTCGGCTGAGGCCTGGGTGCGCCGACTTCAGTCGGCCAGGGGCAATCGGTTTGGTGCTCTCAGCGGACGTGAAATTCACGGCGACATTGAGCCGACGCTCAGGGCGGATCAGCCGCTAGGTAGCTTTTGCTCTCGACCGGCAGCCCGCTCGACCCGACCGGATCGGCCAGGCTGGGAGTCGCCAAGCGTTGTTCTCCATCGCCGGATGCCTGACGCGCACAGCCGCTGAATGATGCGGCAACCAGCAGGACCAGAGCGAAAAGAGGAAGGCGCTTCATGGAGGGCACCCTAGTTCCCCCAGCCATGAGGCAGCCGCAAAACAGCTGGCTGCCCAGGACGTCTTTGATGCACCGGCTCAGCCGATGCTCAGCCGACGGTCAGCGACTCCGCACTGCTGACCGCCCAGGTCGTGCCGCCAGCAAGGCGCACCAGCAGCCGACCGACATCATCGATGCCATCGGCCACGCCACTCATTCGTTCGCCGGACGTCTCGATCCGCACCTTCCGCCCGCTTAACCAATCACGCTGACGCAATTGCGGCAGCAGGTGCTTCCACCCACCGGCCGCCAACAGGCCGGTGGATTCCAACAGGTAACGCCGCAGCGAGGTGAGCATGGCCACGGGATCCGGCGGCGGATCACAGACCTCGGACACACTCGCCGGGGCCTGCGCGCGATCGGTGGCGAACAACAGCGTGTCGGGCGATTGCTCCCAATGCGGATCCAGGTTCAAGCCGATACCGATCACTACCCGATCTGCGTCGCCGGTTGCCGGGCGCTCGCACAACACCCCAGCAAGTTTGCGTCCGTCCAGGTAACAGTCGTTCGGCCACTTCACCTGCACCTGCGCCTTCGGCGCGTGGTCCTCCACCGCGTGGGCAATCACCAGCCCAGCACAAAGCGACAGGTACGTCACCGGCACCTGCGCCGGCACCGGCAGCACAAAACTGGCGGTGAGCACTCCTGGGGGCGCCAGCCAGCGATTGGCGCCGCGCCCACGACCCGCCGTCTGCCGCTCGGTCCACACACAGGCGCCATCCACCAGTTCACGCAGGTGGGCGAGCGCCCAGGAATTAGTCGACGGACAGGTGACGAGTTCGATGAGCCACCCAGGATGGATGGACGAGGCAGCAGGCATGGGGTCATGCTGGAACGCCGCCTGAGACAACAACAGCGCACACGCAGTGTGCCTTTTCAGCACACCAGATCCCGCCATAGATAGAACACCGAACACAGAGCACCAGAGCACCAGAGGATTCGCCCGGAACCTATGCCGTTCCCGTTGTCACCCACCGGGTGATCGGTCGTGCGAGAGAATCCAACCTCTTCTCGGCTCTGGTACTCTGGTGCTCTGTGTTCGATCCATTACTGGCTTCCGGCTGAACTCGCAAAAACAACAACCCCCGACCAGCAACTGGACGGGGGTCATGGGAATCAGGCGAAGATGAGATCATCAGCGACGTGAGTCGCGGATGACGAACCAGATCGACCGGTCGCTCAGCGGCGACGCAGGGCGGCCTTGGCTTCCATCTTTTCCTGGAGCAAGCGCTTCTCGAGCTTGCGCGACTCGCGGCGACGGACTTCGCTCGGCTTGTCGTAGTACATGTTCTTCTTGATGTCTTTCGTCAGACCTTCCTTCTCACAGCGCTTTTTAAAGCGGCGAAGGGTCTTTTCGAGGGGCTCACCAGAGCGGGCTTCTACGCGGATCATACGAACCTTAACTCCTTAGCAGGGGCGGGCACGCTATCGTCCGCAACGGTTTGGCAAGGGCTGAGTCACCAGGACCCGACCTCGGCACCCGCAACTGATACCTCAGAAAACCGCTCTATCTGCCAAGCTGGCCCACCGATCACCACCTGCTGCGCTACCAAAACATCACTTTTTCGACAAGGGCGGCGGGGTGACGCCATTCGCTTCCAGGATCGCACGGTATTCCGGATCGATCACGTAGCTTTCGCGATCGAATCGCGTGCGGTTCATATCCGTGGCGTTCAGCGTAGGACCTCGGGCCAGACGGAAACCGATGTGATAACAACGACTGTCGAGGGGGATCGCGCGTCTGATGGTCGGCACCGCTGCCTCAGCACCCATGTTCCAGGCACCGCCACGCGCACCGCGCCAGAGTTTGAAATTTGCCAAACCCCCGCCTTCCAGCCATTGCCCCTGCACCAGCGTTCCCGGATAGGTGATCTTCCGATCCCACAACTGCTCCATCACATTTCCCGACATGTCGAAGAATCCCCAGCGGTTGGGGCGCTTCGTCCCCACTGGGAAAGGACCGTTCGGCACATCGACCCAGGCGTAGAATGGCAGATCCGCCGGGTCGTCCCCGAACGCATACCGCGTGCGGGCACCCGCCATCGCCGCCATCTCCCATTCTGGTTCAGTCGGGCAGCGATACTCCTCGTCCATTCCCAGGTGCCCGGCAGCACGTTCACGGGTGGTAAGCAGATCGCAGAAAGCCAGCATTTGGACGAAGCTGATGTTGTGCACCGGCCGATCATCACCCGGCACCAAGCTCGGATTGAGACCAGTGACAGCGCGAAATTGTGCCTGGGTCACCTCCGTCTCGCCCAGCCAGTATGAGCCCAACTCCACCTCCGTCTCCGGCCATTCGTCAGTCCACGGACGTGATTCGCGGCTGCGTCCCATGGTGAATCGGCCGGCCGGCACTTGGCGCAGTGCCAACGTCACTCCCTTCCCACAATCCAGGAGGACCTTGGGCAGGTCGACGATCGGTTCGGCAGGTGGTTCTAGTCGAACGGGTGGTGTCACGGCCAGCATCGCATCGCCGGGAAGCACCTCGCTGACCAGCCAGATACCCACAATATTAAATTTAGTCTTTCGATTCTTCGAATACGGCGTGCGTGACGGATATGGGTAAGTGCGCTCTGCATGCATTGGCCAAGCGGGATCTGCATGGCGGGTGATGGGATCATCAAAATCTCCCGGCGGCAGCACCTCGTTCGGGGCAAGAAAATGGTCCCGCATGAGATAGGAACCGGTGATCAGAAAAATCCGCCACGGGGTCTGGGTGTACAAGCCGGGCAGAAACGACTTCTGCTCTGGTGCCGTCCCTTGGTAATCTTGGCTGGATATCCATGCCCCAACACCCCCGGTCTGCTGATGCTGCCACCAATAGAATTCCCCCTCAGGATTCATGCCGCTGCCACGAATCAGATCGAACTGCGCCTCCGTCATCAATTCCACCCGACGCCCCTCACGCGCACCAACCCACGTTAGGTAACCAGAAATCTCATCCGGCAACAAAAGTGCCAAATGACCATCTGTGGGCATACTCAGCCCGCCCTGCTGATGCCACTGTTCCTCTGATCGGTAGACGAGTTCCGGAGCTGGCCCAAATCGCTCAGGCACCGCCTGTGCGGTCGCCTCGAAGTACCGCCGCACCATCCCCTTGGTCACCGGCCGACGGGCGCACCAGAACGGGCTCACGTTCGCCCAGCGTTCCTGCGTGGGCGCCGTGCCGAACATCAGGGCACGGCCACTGGGCAGGTAAACGAAATCCACCCCCAGCGCACTGGAGCGAATGGCGAATGGCGTGGGCGCCACTGCCAATTCGGCTTCGCCGGCCGACAAGTCATGGCTGAGGACAACCCACAAAACTAGGCCAACGACCATATATACCGTCTTCATGGAGGCGTGACCCATTCCTGGTTGATCAGTACCTTCGGTAACCGCCACGCCCGCTCAACCGCATCGCTGAGCATGGTCTGATGCCAAGGGTTTTATGAGGTCAAAGAAAGGACACACGTAATCACCTCCGCGCTGCGCCCATCGCCCGCCACTCCGCCACCACCACCGCCGTCGGAATCAGCCCCACCAGCTTGTGTTTGACGGCTGCCTTCACATCGGGGTGCGTCCACATCACGCGATTTGCGTCGCGATCTGCCGCGACCCTTTCATACCCGACGTGCCCGAAGGCGCGCATCTCCGGCGTGTCGTTGGCGGCGTGGTCGACCATCACCCAGGTGCCTGGGGTCAGCGCGTCGATGGCTTGGACGAGCGCTGCGGCTTTTTTGTCACCGGTGTCGTAACGGTCGTAGCTGACCTTCAGCCGTTTGATGCCCTGCGCTTCCATGACGTCGCCGAACAACGGCAGATCGTATTCCTTGGCCAGTTTGCGCACGAGCGCGAGCATCTCTGGGCTGTGGCCGGTGAAGCCCATGTGTGGCCACAGATAACACACGCGCGGCACGTGGCGCCGGGCGAGGTCGATCTGCGCGCGGAGTTCCTGCTCGGCTTCGGCCAGGTCGACTTTCAGTTCGCGTAGGCTGCGACCGGGCGCGACTTTGGGATTGGGCCAGACGAACGGAGCGAAGTAGCCATCGGGATCGCAGAAGCTGCGACCCGCCGACAACGGGCGCCACTTCACGTCGCTCCATTCGCTGGTGAGCGCCAGGTGGACACCGAGTTCGAGCGCGGGATTTTCTCCGGCCAAACGCACCGCCTGCGGGAACCACGCTCCCGGAACGATGAGGTTGCTGGTGGTGACCACGCCGTCGCGGTGCGCAGCGAAGGTCGCGCTGTTCACCGCTTCGGCCACGCCCAGATCGTCAGCCATGATGATCAGGCGGATGGCCTCGGCATCACCGGCTACGGCTCGCGCTGTGCCAAGCACGACGATTCCGGCAAACAACATGAGTCGTAGGAGTGACATGCGAAACCTCCCAGACCATTGGCCTCAGGTGGCGAATCCCACGTGATAATTTGTCGGCGACCAGTCCGTGAGCGCTTGATCGAAGGCGTTCAGTCGACGATCGCCACCGTCGTCGGGCAGCGGTCCGGATGCGCGAGCAGCTGGTACAATTCCTGCGCCTGGGGCGTGTCGAGGCGCACGCAGCCGTTGCTGACCTTGGCCTGCATTTGCGGATTCGGTCCGGTGTAGCCGTGAATGCCAAGGCCATCTTGGCCCAAACCGTCGGGCGAAAATTTCATCCACACTTTGCCCAGGATGTTGCGCGGATCGTCGGCACGGTAGACCTCTTTGGTTTTCGGGTCAGTCCAGTCCGGATTCAGCACGCGATCGATCAAACGCGTGGTGCCGCTCGGCGTGGGACTTTCGTTCGCACCGTGGCTGATGACGTAACGACGAGCGAACAAGCCGGCGATGTAGCAGTCGAGGTAGAAGTCGCTCTTGTCGATATGTAGAAAATTGCCGCCTTTTTCCCGCACGTTCGCCACCTTCAGCACGTCGCCCTGGCTGAGTTTGGAATCCCCGGCGTCCCGCGCGCGCATGCGGTTGAGCAGTTCGTGCGGCATGCCGTACTTCTTGGCGATCGCGTCCGGGCTTTCGCCCGCGGCCACCGCATGCATCACGAAGGTACCGGTCTCATCGTCGGGATACCGCGCCTTGCTGAAGAACAACGCGTCGCCCAGCGGCGTCAGGCGTTCGTTGATCAGCTTCAGTTCCAGGCCCTTGTGCGCTTCCTGGTTGTAGAGCCCACGCAACACCGTGCCGTAGAGCTTGGTCAGCAGCGGCGCTTTGGGTGAGGTCGGCGGATTGCCGGCGTTCTTCGCCATCTCGGCCCACAAGGCTTCGGCTTGGTCGTAGGTCGCCTTCAACTCGGCCGGCAGGGCTGCCACCGGAGTGCTACCGAACGCCGTCGCCGGTGGTGCACCGAACGGCGGAGCCGTTGCTGGATCAGTCGTGCCGGTGGCTGGAGCCCCAGCATCGGACGCCGGCTGGGGAGCGAACCATTTCCAGGCGAAGAACCCGGCGATGGCGAGCACGATCAGGATGAAGATGGCGCGCATGGACTGCCCCTGGAAGGCGGTGACGTCGAAGCCGGGCGCACCTTGCCAACCCAGCACGCCCATGCAAACCGATTGGAGCCCCGGTGTGGGCAAACCCGCGCACACGCTGCGGTGGAGCTGGGGTCTGACGCCAAAAGCAAATTTGATGACGTTGGCTAGACACGGTAAAATCCATGCGGCACACATTGCACCCTGTGCTGCCCTGGTTAGCGTTCCGACCCGTTTGCCACGCGGCGCGCCGGAAGCGCGTCGCTCCGCCAGCCGCTCCCCGTGAGGCCCGTCCCATGACCCATCGTCCGCTTCTGCTCGTCCCTGGCTTGGCGCTCATCGCCTGCACGACTGCGACCGCCGCTGATGCGCCGGGGCCGGGCGTCATCGGCACGGGCACCAGCGTGGTCGAGCTTGGTCCTGGCAAGATCCACGGCGGCGGGCGCAGCGTCTTCATCCAGGGCGTGGTCGACATCGACGGGATCCAGCAAGGCAACTACCGCGACGGCAACGATGATGTCGGCGACCACCGTTCGGAAGGCTGGTACCGCGCCGAACTCGGCACGCGCATCTCGGTCGACGAACGCGTCGAAGTCCAGGTCACCCTCGCTGGCCAAGGCGTGATGGGCGACAACCGCGCCACCAGTGACGGCACGCTCTACCCTGGCGGTGCCAACAATGGCCCAGGGACCAACGGCCAAAGCGGCAACGTCGTGCTCGAC
>JANPLC010000450.1:0-3276 GCA_031426335.1 Planctomycetota bacterium | reverse complement strand
CCTGTCGACGATCCGGAACTGCAGATGAATCCAGCCGACAGCGCGACCTCGATGCAGGCCCTGGTGGTCCGCGTCATCATCACCTGGGGCGAGACGCCCAAGGCCCGCCGCCACGAGTTGGTGGTGGCGCGGAGAAAATGACTATGCGCCAAGGTTCTTTCCGCTGCGGTATGACCCTGCTGGAGATCCTCATCTCCACCGCGCTGTTTGCGACCATGGTGGTGCTGGTGTTCGAGGCGATGGCGAACATGCGCGGACTCGCTTCGACGGTCGAGGACATGGACATCCTGGAGGAGCAGGCCGCCAACGCCAAACGCGCGATCCAGCGCGACTTCGCCAATAGTGGCTGGTTCTACTGCCTGCCCGGGGCGAACGGCCGGAAGTTCTACCCGCAGATCCATCTCAGCCAAAAAAAGACGTGGCCGGAGTGGCAGCCCATCGCGCCGGAACCCGAGGTCATTATTCCGCTCTTCAAGTCCGGCGTCATAGTCGACACCACGTTTACCGCCAGCGTCACCAAAAATCGCTCGTCGATACTGGGTGACGCCATCGTCTTCGCCCGGTTGCAGCCCGAAGGCCAGCCACACGGAGAGACGCCCGCGAAACAGGGAGCGGCGATTGTCGATTTCCGCAACGCGAAACCCATGGGCATGGACCAGTTCGCCAACGCCCGCGCGGTGCAAGGGCTGGTGATCAATCCCTCAGCGACAGAACAGTCGGACCTGTCCTCGGTGGTCTGGGAAACCACACCGGAGGTCCTGGATACTGATCCCAAAGGCCTCCAGGCCGCCGATCTCTATGACGACAAAAAGATTCGGCTTTTCTGCTACCGTGTGGTGCCCGATCCGGTGACCGGTCGAGGCCAACTCATCCGCTACTACAGCAATCCCACCACCAATCGCGATATTGAAGCAGCGTGGCAGGTCGACGAGGTCATCGCCAACGATGTGGTCGGTATGCGCATCTACAGCTTCGAAATGGCGTCGTGGTACTCCGGCACCGACACCAACCGCGACTTCACCGGCAACGACGCCGCCGGATTGACCAACAATCAACTCCGTTTCTTCATCGACTTCGCGCGCAACCTCAGCCAGATCGACCAGGACACCGCCATCGACGTGGACAATCGCGGGGCGACCACGAACTCCCGCGAGCAGCAGCGCGCCAGCAGCATCAAGACCGTCCAGTTCACCATCGGATTGCGTTCCATCACCAACGCGCTCGATCAATGAAACCCTACGAGACCACCATGCGCCAGCCTTTGGATCATCGTCGCGGAACCGCCTTGTTCATCACGCTGGTGATTGCCGTGGGCCTCGTCGCCCTGGTGGTTACCGCGTCCGAACGCATGTACGGCATGAAGAAGATCACCAGCATCGATCTGGCGAAGCAGCGCTCAGGTGCGGCCGCCGAGGCGGTCGCTGCCATGATCGAATCGCGGCTGATGGATGCGGCCGCCGATTATTCGAAACTGCTCGTTCCGCTGCACTTCGATCCCGGCACGGGTGAAAAACCGTGGTGGGGTCTGCGTGGGTGCGTGTACAAGGACGCCTTGGGCGAGATGCATGGTCCGGGTTTTGACTCCAGCGAAGGCCTGTGGCTCAATGGCTGCCTGGTGCGCTGGATGGTTGAACCGGTGCGCGTCTATAATGAAGCCTGGAGCGGAACCCCCTCGGGTACTACCGACTTGGCCTACGTGGTCAATCCGCCACGGGATCCTTCAACGGTCAACCAGTGGGAAACCGCAGCGAAAAAGGGCCCAGACGGGATTACTGACGTTGCCGGTAAACACGACAAGTCGGTCAGCGATTTCTATCATTTCCGCATCGTGGCTCAGGCCTACGCCCTCACCGATGCGCGCGACACCACCGCCCAACCGTGGAAGAATCCCGGCAGCCACCTCGCCGCCTCGCAATCCTTGCGCGTGCTCCAGGTCCAATCCCTGCAACTGTTCAAGTACGCATTGTTTTATGCCGCCGATGCCCCGGTGGGCGATCTCGACCTGCAGACCGGTGGACGCATCTGGGTGAAAAAAGGCGCCGTCCATTCCAATGGCGCGATCTACATCCGTGGCGGTGAAAGTAATGGCTTCAACAGCAAGAACTGGCACCGCATGGCCAGTGGTGATGGGGGAGTGGACGCACTCACCGGGGCCGATCAGAACATCTACCTCGGTGAAGAGAAACATCCGATCACCATCACCGGGGTGGCGGGTGTCTACCGCATGGGCAAGACCGCCAACCATTTGGCCGCACTGCACCAGCTGAAGTACGCGGATTCCAAGGGTGTTGAGGTGACGTTCAATCCCGCGAGTCCAGGGACGGTACCGACTGATCGCAGCAAATTCCTATCTGACAGCAACCCCGGGGGGCGTTCGGGCAGTGATCCGCTCGACCTGAACGGCGACGTCAAGGACTCCGATCGTCACAAGTTCAACGGCATCAATTTCCACAGTTTGAACGACAGCCGCTCGCCCCAGGACTTCGTCAAGGATTTCAGCAACTACGTGCGTGATGCCAATAACGGTGGGCTGCGCGTCGCGACGTTGCAGAACATCCCGGAACTGGGTGGGCGACCGTTCGAGTCGCAAGCGGTCGTCCACACGGTCAGTGGCAATCCGAAAGTGCTCTATGGCAAAACCAATCTGTCCGTGGTCTCGCTCAACCGTAACCCGACTAGTGGGCCGTTAGATCCCTTGTACTACGACCCCGATCCCACTGCGGCAGCCAGCAGCGTATCACGTCCGCGAGCGCACATTGGTTCATCCGCGGCACTCTTAGATGTGAAGAAGGCCACCGTGAAGGTCACAGACATCATAAACGATCGGCCGGTGTTGGCGGAGGAGATGCGCCTGTGGTGGGTCGATGCGGGTCTCAAACGAAAGGACGTTCTTGATCCTGAAGCTGAGCGGCCATTGCTGGACCTCATTCCTTCGCTGTGGGGCAGCGATCCAATCAACCGCGAACTCCCGGCCTATTACGAGGTCGATGTGACGACCGGCGCCACCAAGCTGCCGCTCATAAAGCCACGCCACAATGGTGACAACGGCCAGCCGCTTACCACAGATCCCGTGGGCACTATGTCGTTCCCAGGAGTCTCGTTCAAATTGCCGAGTGGCGGCGTGTGGAATCCGGGTTTCTTCGGCAGCGGTTTCTCACCGCGTGAGGTCAAGGGCACCTACCTGGAAGCCGCGTTGTTCGGCAAGCTGCCGGTGAGCGGAACGCGCAGCAAACAACAGCAATACTATCTGACCGCCAACGCCAACACGCCCACCGA
>JANPLC010000449.1:0-4561 GCA_031426335.1 Planctomycetota bacterium | reverse complement strand
GTTTCGTCACCATGACCAACGACCCCGAGGGCAAGGCCGCAATCGATGCGCTCAACGGCAAGGACTTCGAAGGTCGTGCCCTGCGCGTGCGCGAAGCTGAACCTCGCCAGCCCGGCGGCGGCGGCGGTGGATACGGCGGTGGAGCTGGCGGCGGCGGACGCCCCCCGCGTCGTGAAGGCGGCGGCGGTGGTGGATACGGCGGCGGATCCGGTGGTGGCGGCGGCGGTGGATACGGCGGCGGCGGCGGTGGCGGCGGTAGCCGTTACTGAGCTGACCTAGCTCGGACAATTTTCGGGTTCACGTCCGCGGCGCTTGGGTTTCCAGGCGCCGCGATTGTTTAATCGGCATCGGCGGCGAGGTCGCAGCGCTCCCGCAACGAGCTGCGCGCTGCGAGGTCGCTGCGCTCCCGTTACGAGGTCGCTAGGCTCCCGCCCGAACTCGGACGTGACGTGGTCGTTCTTATCGGGCGCCGGCAAAGCCAGCTTGCAGCGCGTGGCCGTAGGCCCGCTCGCCGCGCGAAGCTCGTAGCGCGCAGCTCGCCGCTAGGTCAGCGGCAAGCGCGCACGGCCGCGGCCGCTGCGCTGAACACGCCGGGAATCTGTGCTTCCGTCAGGCAGCTGAACGCCACGCGCAGTTCGGTCTGACCGAGTGCGATGGCGCCGACGCCGTGCGCTTCGAGCAGTTTCTGGCGCACGGTTTCCGCCAACACGCCCTTCACTTTGAGGCACATGAAATAGCCGCTGTTGAAGGGATAGACGTCCCAGCAGTCGGCGTACTCGGCCTTGCGGCATTCGATCGCGGTGACCGCAGCACGCTTACGCAGGATCTCGACCTTCTCGGCCTGTTGCTTACGGAAATCCGGCGCCTGAAGCGCCTTGAGCACGATCGACTGGCCGGGCATTGAGACGTTGCTGATCACCGCGCGGATGATGCCGCCGGTCTTCTGTTCCAGCGCATCGTAGAGCGCCTTGGTGCCACCCTTCACGCCGTAGGTGATGAAGCCGACGCGCAAGCCCCAGACGAATTCTTCCTTGGTCGCGCCGTCGATCTTGATCGCCAGGATATTCTGGTGCGCCTGCGCCAGACGGCCGAAGAGCGATTCCTTCTCGCACGCGTCATCGAAGAACATGCCGTAATACGCGTCGTCACAGACCACGACCAACTTCGTGCCCGCCTCAGCAGCGGCGATCAACGCATTGATGATCGCACCGGCCTCGGCCTTGGTCGGCGAATAACCCGACGGGTTGTTGGGGAAGTTCAGCGCGACGACGAGCTTCTTGCCCTTGCGCGAGAACAGCGCCTGAGTGAACGCCTGCAGGTTGAAGCCGGTAAGCTTGTGGTCGAAGAACGAATACGTGGTGATGCGCGCACCCAGGCGCGTCTCCCACGACAGATTGTAGTTTTCCCACATCAAGTCGCTGGACAGCGCCTCATCACCCGGGTCGAGGAACAGGTCGCCGACCACGGCCAAACCATGCGTCAATGCGTTGGTGACGATTGGCAGGCTGGTCACCGCTTGGCCGAGCGATGGCGTCTCATCGCGCTGCTTCTTCGCCCACGCCGCGCGCAGGTCGGGTTTGCCGAACGACGGCGCGTAGTCGTAGATCTCGGCCGGCGTCAGACCCTGGTAGTACTGGCCGACCACCTGCAGGTGCATGGGCGCGCCGTTTTCCGTGGCGATGCCGACGGTGGCGTTGGCAGTCTTGGCCTTCTGTTTGGCCTCGGCGCCCTGCGCCAGGATGCCTTTGGCCGGGAAGAAGAAGCGTTTGCCGCGTTCGGACAGCAGGTCGAACACCGTCGCGTTCTCCGCCTTGATCGTGGCGTTGGCGGCCTCGGCCAGGGGATTGAGGGCGGGGTGCGGCTGCGTGGTCATCGGTAACTCCAAATCGCGGCGCTGTGCTAGCGGCGCGGGGGGCCGACTTATGGCTGGAAGGTCCCCAAGGCAATCAAAGACTCGCCCGGCATGCGCTGCTCTGCCGTTCTTGTCATCCTCGTCCTGCTGTTGACCGGATGCGACGGCCCGCGCACCAGCATGATGCCGAAGGACGAGGCCAAACGCGACGAGCGCGTCATGCGGCTGAAGGTGGTCAAGATCTACGACAACCGCAACCTGGATTACACCACCGAGGTCAATGTCTCGCACATCCTCGATGTCGACGTGCTCGACGGCCCCAGTGAACTGATCGGCAAATCCCTCGCCCTGCCGTTCGACATGTTCTACGTCGCCAAGCCACCCCCCCAGGCCGGTACCGAGGTCGTCACCACCCCTTCCGCCTGGGTCATGCGCCCCCGCACTGGCAAGGCGCGAGGATTTGGCCAGTGACCCCACGAATCGCCGGCCAGCTTGCCAGCCCTGGGTGCCCCCCTAGCGTGCCGCCCATGTTTGCCCCAGCCGTCGTCGTGGTGGTTACCTCCTGATCCAACGCCGGCCTGCAGCCAAGCGCGCGGGGCGGCCAATCGGTCGCCCCGCAGTCGTTTTACGCGCCGTTTACCGAGTCGATTCAAGGACCTGACATGAGTCTCGAGCTGCCGAAATCCTACGACGCCAAATTGATCGAGCCCGACGTCTACCAGCGCTGGGAGAAATCCGGCTGCTTCAAGGCTGGCGCCGGGAAACGTGGCCCAAATGGAAACAGTCCGTACACCATCGCCATCCCGCCGCCCAACGTCACCGGCGTGCTGCACATGGGCCACGCGCTCAACAACACGTTGCAGGACACGCTGATTCGTTGGCGCCGCATGCAGGGCCACGACACGTTGTGGCAGCCGGGCACCGACCACGCCGGCATCGCCACCGAATCCGTCGTCGCCAAGCAGATCCAGGGAAACCAGGCGTTCATCGATGAGTTGAAAGCGGCTGGCATCTCCGCTGAAAATCCACCCGACGTCGCCGCGTCGAAGACCGCCACCGGTTACGATCGCGATCGCTTCGGCCGCACGGCGTTCCTCAAAGCGGTGTGGCATTGGAAGGCGAAGTCGGGCGGCGCGATCACGCATCAACTGCGCAAACTCGGCTCGTCGTGCGACTGGTCGCGCGAACGTTTCACCATGGACGAAGGCCTGACCAAGGCCGTGCGCACCATGTTCGTGAAACTCTCCGACGCGGGGCTGATCTACCGCGGCACGCGCATGGTGAACTGGTGCCCGGTGCAGAAGACCGCGCTGTCCGACGACGAGGTCGAGGCGATCGAAAAGAACGGTCACCTCTGGCAATTGAAGTACGACCTCGTCGACGGGAGCGGCCACATCGTGGTCGAAACCACACGCCCCGAAACGTTCTTCGGCGACACCGCGGTGGCGGTGAATCCCGCTGATCCGCGTTACCAGGCGATGATCGGCAAGCTGGTCCGTCTGCCGATCATCGGCCGCGAGATCCCCATCGTCGGTGACGAACACGCGAATCCGGAGAAAGGTTCCGGCGCGGTGAAGATCACGCCGGCGCACGATCCCAACGACTACGAAGTTGGCAAACGCCACAACCTGCCGCTCATCCGCGTCATCGACTTCGATGGCACGATGACGAAAGAAGCCGCGCACTTCGCGGGCATGGATCGCTTCGTCTGCCGCAAGGCGTTGCTCAAGGAACTGGAAGCCAGCGGCGTGCTGCTCGGCGCCACTGAGATCAATCATGCGGTCGGCCACAGTTACCGCTCCGGCGTGCCCATCGAACCGATGGTGACCGAGCAGTGGTTCGTGAAGATGGCCCCCCTCGCGGAACGGGCGGTCAAAGAGACACGTGAAGGCCGTTTGCACTTCCATCCAGATCGTTGGGGCAAGGTCTACGAACACTGGCTCGACAACGTCCGTGACTGGTGCATCTCGCGCCAGATCTGGTGGGGTCATCGTATTCCCGCGTGGCACTGCGCGGCGTGCAGCAAAGTCACCGTGGCGATCGATACGCCGACGGCGTGCAAACACTGCAATTCCACGCAGATCACCCAGGACCCGGACGTCCTCGACACGTGGTTCAGTTCGGCGCTGTGGCCGTATTCGACGCTCGGCTGGCCGAATTGGGAAGCAGCCGCGAAACACTACTTCCCGACCAACACGTTGGTGACCGATCGCGGCATCATCTTCTTCTGGGTCGCGCGCATGGTGATGACGTCGTTGTTCGCCAACGACGTGCGCCCCTTCAACGATGTGTTTATCCACGGCACCGTGCTCGATGAACGCGGCGACAAGATGTCGAAGTCCAAGGGCAACGGCATCGACCCGATCGTGATGATCGAGGGCGGCTCGCAGATGTACCTGAAGAAGCAGTACGACTGCCCAGGCTACGGCGCCGACGCCGTGCGCTACACGCTGCTCGACATGACGACGGAAGGGCAGGATCTCAAGCTGTCGCCATCGAAGTTCGAGACCGGACGCAACTTCGCCAACAAGGTGTGGAATGCTGGGCGCTTCGTGCTGATGAACCTCAGCGAACGCACGTTGCCGGCGGCGCCGACTCCGGAATCACTGGCTAAGCTGTCGCTCGGCTTCCCTGAGCGCTGGATCATCGACCGCCTGCAAGCCGCCATCGACGACTGCACCGGTGCGCTGACGGCTTGGCGTTTCAACG
>JANPLC010000448.1:0-9281 GCA_031426335.1 Planctomycetota bacterium | reverse complement strand
CTCCGGGACTGACTGGAAGCACGCGCTGGTCCCGGCACTGAAGTGCCGGGCTATTTCCACCGCGTCCCGCTGGGACGCGAGACCGTTATTCTTCTCAAGCAGCGGAAGGCGGCGGATCAACCCAGAAGCAGTGATGTCTTTCGATAGGCGCAGGAACGTTGCGGCATTCCCAAATCAGCGTGCGCCCTTGCAATAACGACAAGGTATTCTCGCTGACCCAAATACGATAGGGACCCACCGTAAAACTGAATTGGCCCGCATCATTGAGTGAGCGAGACATCCCCAATCCGATATCTGGCCCAACTGGAACAGAACCTACCTGGGTTCCGATGGACCAGAACAACGAAGGAAATCCGCGATCGGCCACTGGGATATGCGCACGATCGTGTCCGCTCCTGATGAAATCGAGATAACGCAGGAGCTGCTCCTGCGCTTCTGGACTGATGCTGAACGGCAGCGTTTCAGCATCCATCTGTCGCCCTACAGATCCGGCTTCGCCGGAAACCCCATGTTGCTGATGATCAGTGCGCCATCCGCGCTGCCATTGTAGATCAGCAATTGAATCTCTTTGACGTCGTTCAGATCTGCCACGCGGGTGTCGTACATCCAGCCGCTGGCGGCGCTCTTGAAGTTGGCGGCTTTGAAGTCGAAGCGCAGTTTCTGGAAGGCTTGGCCGGGTTTGACCTGTTGCTGTGGGCTTTCGTGGAACAGGTACTTGGAGCCGGTTTTGACGCCGATGGCGATCGACAGTGGTTTATCGCCGGGGGTCTGGGCGAAGAAGGTCAACACGCTGTCGTCGCTGATGGTCAGGTGCGCGGTGCGCTTGATGGTGGCTTTTTCCTGCGTGCCGCCTTTGAACTCGATCTTCAGTGCGGGCGCGATGCCGGCGTCGGTGGGCAGGGTGATGATCTGGGGACGCACCGGGTTGGACCACTGCGGCGCTTCGTTGTCCCAGCCTTTGCTTTCCAGGCCGCCTTGGATGGTCGGCACCGCCTTCGGTATGGCGGGAGCGACGCTGACGGTGTTGGCCTGGGCTTCGAAGTCGGCGATGACTTTTTCCAGCTGGGCCAGACGTTGCAGCGTGGCGGCATCGTCGCCGCCGTCTTTTTTGTAGCGGCGGTAGAGTTCGAGCGCCTGCTGTGGTCCGCGTTTTTCGTCCTCGTCGACCAGGCGGGCGTGCATGGCGCGTGCCGCGAGCGGCACGTCCTTCATCTTCACCGCACGGTCGAGCAGCGCGAGCGCCTCGTTGTTCATGCCCTGGGAGCGGCACCACGCTGCCAGCGCCAGATGGCCGGCGAGGTCATCACCTTTGAGGCGGGCTTTGCGCGCGTCGTAGCCGAGATCCTCGGAGGCGATCGCCGAACGCGGCAGGCGCAGGATGCCGTTGCTGGTCTTGATGGCGATCTGGTCCGGCCCGATGTCGGACGAGGGATCCAGGGTGCCAGAGATGCGCTGGCCATTCTTCAGCACCACCACGTCGGCAGCGGTGGCGCTGGACGCGAGGGCGGAAAAAGTGGTGCAGGCGGTCATCAGCAGCGCAATCGGCACTCGTGGCATGGTGGCGGATGGTAGGGCCGCTGCCTGCGCACAAACGGGAAAGTCACGGCCCTGCGGGTTTGTCCGGAACCAGGATGAGCAACGCGTTGACTGCTGGTCCGCCCATTGGCGTCAGGCGCCCACTGTCACTGCTCCACACGGGACTGCGGTAATCGCCAGATAGACGCAAGGCGAGCGCGGGTGCTGGCAGACGTGCGCTCAGCGCCTTGGTGGTGGTCTCGATCAACCCAGGCGTCAAACCGAGCGCCGGCTGTTCACTACGTTGGCCCTGGGTCAGCCAGCCGGGCGGCGGCGCGAGTTTGGCTTCTTGGCGCGCGCGATCGACTTCCCACCAGCTCGCCACGTGGTGACGGGCCGTCTGTTTGCCGGTGTCGGACAACGTGCGCCACCAGGCGCCGTCGTCGGGACGTTCACGCTCTAGGATGGTGCCGACGGCGACTTGTCCGCGCTCATCGACGGTGGCGGTGCAGGTCTGCCACTGGGTGCCGCTCCAGCGGCCCAAGGCGAAGGTGCCCGCCTGCGTCACGGTCCACGCCGGCTCGGTGCCGAAGGCCATGCCATCGACGTAGAGCATGCCCTCCCCAGGCAGGGGGATGCGGCTCTGCGGCACCGCCACCGGCGCCAGCGTCACCGGCAGGACCACGTGCTGCTGATCGGTCAAGGTCTGCTCACTGACATACCGCAGCAACGGGCCTGGACGATCGGCGCGCACTTCGATGCGATGGTTGCCAGGGCCCAGCGGCAGCGCGCCGCTGCTGACCGGATGCCAGGGACCCTCGGCGATGCGTACCTGGGCGTCGGCGTCGGCGGTGGTGATGGTCAGGCTGGCGGTGGCGGGAACCGCGACGGCGGTTTGGCGCAGGCGCTGCAGGCCGAACCAGCCGAGCGTGGCACCGCCCAGCACCACGATGCTGGCGATGCCAACCAGCGTCGCGAGCCCGCGACTGGCGCTGGCTTTGAGATTGGCGCCACCCGACAGCAACTCGGCGACTTGCAGGGCGGTCGGCCGGCGTTCAGGAATCTTGTGCAGACAGCGTTCGACCAATTGCGCCAGACCGGCGGGAATGTCCGAGCGCAGTTCGCGTAGCGGCTGCGGGCGCATTTCCAAATGCGCGCGCATGACTTCGTAGGGCGAGTCCGCGGTGAACGGCGGGTGGCCGGACAGCAGGTGGTAGAGCGTCGCTCCCAGGCTGTAGATGTCCGAGGCGGTGGTGCAGGTCTTCGGATCGCGGATGGCCTCGGGCGAAACGTAGAGTGGCGTACCCACCACCATGCCGGTGGCGGTCAAGCGGTTCAGCTCCGGGTCATCGGTCTGTTTCGCCAGACCCATGTCGGTGATTTTGACTTTGCGATCACTGCCAACGAGGACGTTGTCCGGCTTGATGTCGCGGTGAATGATGCCTTGCGCATGGATCGCGGCGAGGCCGAGCGCGATCTGGGCGCCGATACGCGCAACCGCCTCGCACGGCAACGGGCCCTTCTCATCAACGATGCCGCCCAGGCTGTAGCCATTGACCAGTTCCATCACCAGGTACGCGACGCCGTCGTGGTCGCCGGCGTCCATCACCTGGACCACGTGTTCGTGTTGGACCTTGGCTGCGGCTTGGCCTTCACGCAGGAAGCGTTCCTTGACGTTGCCTTTGGCGTGCAGGTTGAGCAGCACCTTGACCGCGACCTCGCGGGCAAAGCGCTCGTGCCAGCCTTGATAGACCGCCCCCATGGCGCCTTGGCCGAGGCGTTTGCCGAGCTTCACGTTGCCATAGGTCTTGCCGAGGTGGGGGTCGGGAGGAGTCACGGGGAAAATCTACCCCGGAAACGCCGCTGTCGCCAGTCGCGGACGGGGCTGACGTGTTACAGGTTACGGATCTCCAACCACAAACCGTCAGTACGACGATGAAGCGAGGGTAGCCTGTGGCCTGTAGCCTGTAGCCTGTAGCCGTTGTCCCGACACACTCCCGCCCCACATGCGCGCTCGTGTCACCGAAAACCTCCCAGGAGTAAACGCCAAGAACCGCCGGGCGGACCGTTTCTGCGAGGAGGTCCTGGCCAAGCAGCCGGCCAACACCGGTGGCTACTTTTGGCTCAAGGTCGAGAAGACCGACCTCGGCACCACGCAGGTGCGTTCCGCCATCGCCCGCGCGGTGAAGATCGATCCGGAGCTGGTGTCGTGCGCCGGCAACCGCGATCGTCACGGCCGCTGCATCCAATGGTTCAGCGTGCCCGAGGCACCGCTCGACCATCCGGGTCCGCTGCGGCGTGCTGGGGTTGCCGGCAAGATGCGCGTGTTGGAGTTGACCCAGTCGCACAAACCGGTGACCGCCGAGACCATCGAACGCCTGCGTTGGCGCTGCGTCTTGCGCGGTGGGCGGGCGGAGGACGGCTACCAGCGGGCCAAGGCGATCATGGACCGCCTGCGCCACGTCGGCGTACCGAACTACCTGCCGGAGAACCCTGGCGACGACGGCACGCAGGCGCACTGGGGCAATGAACTGTTACGCGGCGTACGCCTGCCCAAGTCGGTAGCCGCCAATGTCGGCGCGGGACGCTGCCTGCGCGCGATCCAGTCGGCGTTGTTCGACCATCATCTTGGCTCGCGCGTGGCGGATGGTCTGCTCGACCAGGTGCTGGCGGGTGACCTGATCCGCAGCTCGTCCGGCGGCGATGAACTGGTCAGCGCCGTCGACCACGCGCAGAAACGCGTCACCACCTGGGAAGCCGTGGTGCTGGGCCCGTTGTTCGGTGCGGGCATGGCACCCGCCAGCGGGGTAGCGGCCGAACGCGAAAGCGCGACCTTGTTGGATGCCGGGTTGTCTCCGGCGCAGGTGCAACAACTGCATGGTGGTCGACGCGCGTTGCGCATCCAACCGGCCAAGGCCCTGATCGACTTCGACGGCGATGATCTGGTGGTGCATTGCGAGTTGCCCGAAGAGGCGGCGATCACCTCGCTGCTCGATGAACTGATCAAACCCAAGGAGCAGGCGGAGGCATGAGCGCCGACGGTGCAGCGCCAGTGCGGCAGAATTTGCGCACGGTGTTCATGGGCACGCCGGAGATCGCCGTGCCGACGCTGCGCGTGCTGGCTGCGCGCACCTCAGTCACCTGCGTGGTGACCCAACCGGATCGTCCCGCAGGTCGCGGCCATCAGCTGCAACCACCACCGGTGAAGCTCGCCGCGCTCGAACTCGGCCTGCCGGTGTGGCAGCCGGAAACGCTCAAAGGCCAGGCTGGCGCTGCGCAACTCGTCGGTGCCGATCTGTATGTGGTGTTGGCCTATGGTGAATTGCTGCGTCAGGATATCCTCGACCTGCCGCGTGGCGCGTGCATCAACCTGCATGCCTCGCTGCTGCCGCGTTGGCGCGGTGCCAGTCCGCTGCAGGCGGTGCTGCGTGCTGGCGATGCCGCGACCGGCGTCACCGTCATGCGCATGGTGCGCGGTCTCGATGCTGGGCCGATGTACCTGCACGAACGTCTGCCGCTGACGCAGCACACCACGCTGCCCGAATTGCACGATGCGATCGCGGAGTTGTCGGCCGTGGCGCTCGGACGTTTTCTCGATCAGTGGCCGACCATCGATGCCGTGCCGCAGGACGAGACGCAGGTGACGCTCTGCCGCAAATTACTGCCGGAGGACGGTCACCTCGACTTCAGCACGTCGATGGTCGAGCTCGAACGCTGGGTCCGCGCCTATACGCCGGCACCGGGTTGTTGGGCGCTCGCTGATGGCGAGCGGATGCGCCTGTTGCAACTCGCACCGCGTCCGGCGATCCGCGATCTGCCCGCGGGTACGCTACGCGTCGTGGAGGGCGAACTCGTGGTCGGCTGCGGTGATGGCGCCTGCGCCATCGACCGCCTGCAACCGGCGGGCAAACGTGCGATGATCACCGCGGATTTCTTGCGCGGACATCGGCCGCCAGCTCAGCTGACCTGAAGCAGTTCAGCCAGTGGCCGGTAGCTGCGCGATCTCCTGACGCGCCTGTTCTTTCAAGCGGCGGAGGATTGCGGCGTCGACGCGATCCTTGGGAAAAATCAGCACGTGGATCGAGGAGATGTAGAGCAGCAGCAGACGTTCATCTTCCCGCAGGTCGACGATGCAGTTCCAACGCACGTCGCTGGTTCCGGCCGGATAGACGCAGTGGATGGTGTGGTCGTCGATGGTCACGACGTGTTCACCCAGGATCGAGGCGTTCGAACGTTCCTGCATCAGGCGTTTGATCAGGCTGCTGACGTTGGAACGGCGATAAGCTGGCCAGAAGAGGAACCACAGGATCGCCAGGACGCTGATGAGCACGGTCCCGGGCAAGCGCTCCGGACGCAGGAGCAGGGTGTAGGCCGCGATGGCGATGGCGATGGCTGGCAGGATCAGCCTGCCGAACCAGATGCCGCGTTGGTGCGTCCGCGAATGGCCAAGGAACAGCAGATTATAGGCAACCAGATCGTCCTCGGTCTGGGTGAAGCGGAACGTCACCCGTTCCCTGGCTTGGTCCGCCGGCGGGTCTGACAGAGGCAGGTTCACAACGCCCCGTCATCCACCGGGACGACGGGTGCAGCGGGCGCGGGCTGCGCCGCTGCGCCCATGCCCTGCATCAGAACCGCCATCATCACCAACTGGCTGAGGCCGGTGATGGGGTTGTCGTTGCCGCTGGCGAACTGCCACGCGCCGTTCTGCGTCACCAGTTTGAGATTGATCGTGCGTGGTTTGCCGAGCGAGGTGAACCCCAGCGCGATGGTCGCCTGCTCCGGCGAGACGTCAGCCAGTTTGGCGGTGAACGAGCCGAGCAACGCATCGACCGGCACGTCATAAACCGCCAGCATCTCCTTGAGCGCGGGGAGCGCCGGAGCAAGACGCGTAAGCAGGTCGGGCAGCGGCAGGGCCCGCAGTTCGGCAGCAGATTTCAGGCCGCTGGCCTTCATCGCCTGCACCAGGTTTCCGGCGGCGACCTTGGCTTTGGCCTGATCGGTCAGACCAGCGGTGGGTACCCATACGGCGAGGTCCTTCAGCCAGTCGCGCAGGCCGGCGTAGTCGAGTCCGCCACTTGCTCCAGCAGGCTGCAGATCGGCGGCGCTACCGAGGAAGGCGGCGATCTCGTTGATGCCCTTGGTCAGTTTCGTCACCTCGATCTGCGCCAAGTAGGGTTGGCTCATCGCCAGCACTTGGTCGGCGGCGGCGGCGTTTTGTGCCAGGCGCAGCACGGTGTCGATCTGCACATCGGCGTACGCGTCCGGGCGGGCCATCTGCCGCCGCCAGAGGTTGGTGAGCGAGGCCTGGTCGGCAGGGGTGAACAATGCGAAGGCGGCGGACAGGTCATTGGCGGTGAGCGCTTTTGCCCAACCGCTGGCAAGGACATCCGGCGTCGCTGCAGCTTGGGGGAGGGCGGGCGTCGTCGTGGGCGTGTCTGCCGACCACAGGCCGGATCCCAGGACAAGCGTGGCCAGTAATGTAGGCACAAAGCGCATGGCAGACTCCAAGGTTGCTGGCGGGACACTACTGGCCGCACGTGAGGGGGGAACCACTCAGGCATCCGTTGCAAGTGCGGTCGGCTTGCGCATGCGGCGGCTGTGGAACCCCGCGCGGTAAGATCGCAAGGTGGTGGAAGTGCTCCCGTCAAGATCGGCGGAACGGCACGCACCGTGCTCTCCTGTCTCAGAACGCATGTCAGAAGGAGATACGCCATGTTCGACCCCGTCTACCTCATCATCATGGTCGTCTCGCTGGCGTTGGCCGGTGCAGCGTCGCTGTACGTCAAAGTTCGGTTCAGCCGTGGCCAGCGAGTCGCGTTGCGCAGCGGCATGTCCGGTCACGAGATCGCCGAGCGCATCCTGCATCATGAAGGCCTCAGCGACGTGACCGTGCACGAACACGACGGCTTTCTCAGCGACCACTACAATCCCGCGACCAAGACCCTGCACCTGAGTCCACCGGTCTACCGCGGTCGTGACGCCGCTGCAGCCGGTGTCGCGGCTCATGAAGTTGGCCATGCCCTGCAACATGCACGGGGCGATCTGACCATGTGGGGCCGGACCATCCTGGTCTATCCGGCGCATTTCGGCTCGATGCTCGCGCCATTCCTGATCATGATCGGTCTGTTCATGACCGGCGGCGCGTCGATTCCCGGCACTACCGGACACGCCATCGCGGTTGCTGGTGTGCTGCTCTTTGCCGTGTCGACGGTGTGCAGCCTGCTCATCGTCGGCAACGAACTGAATGCCTCGAAACGCGCCCGCGTGGCCCTTTCGCAGATGGGCATCACCTACCCAGGTGAAGAGGACGACACCGTACGTGGCGTGTTGAACGCGGCGGCGATGACCTACATGGCCGCGGCGCTGACGTCGCTGCTGCACCTGCTGCACTTCGCGTTTATCGTCTTTGGCCAGCGTAGCGGCGAAGAGCGTTGAATCGTCCGGGCGAGGTCGCCGATTGGCGGCCTCGCCCTGCCTCCCCCACCACGTGCGCCTCCTCCAGCAGCACGCTGGACGCCCGCCCCCGCCCGCCCTAGCATCGGAACCCATGCGCTACGACGACGATGAAGATGACCTGTCCTCCAACGCCAGTTTCCTGCCCAAGGTGCTGGTCCCGAAGGTGAAAGACACCCGCTCGGTCGACCTCGCCACGCGGTTGTACCTCGACCGCACGATCTACCTCGGCACGGCCATCGACAACATGGTGGCGAACGTCGCGGTGCAGCAGCTGCTCGCGCTGCAGCTCGATGACGCGAAGAAGCCCATCACGCTGTACATCAACAGCCCAGGCGGCTCGATCGTCGACGGCATGGCGATCTATGACATGATCAAGCGCTCGTCCTGCCCGGTGCACGCGGTGGTCGCTGGCATGGCGGCAAGCATGGGCGCGATCATTCTCTCCGGCTGCACCAAGGGTGAACGCGCGATCCTGCCGCATGGCGAGGTCCTGCTGCACCAGCCGCTCGGCGGCGCGCGCGGACAGGCCACCGACATTGAGATCAGCGCCAAGCGCATCCTCAAGATGAAGGAGATGCTGCTGAAAGTCTTGGCCGACAACTGCGGTCAGCCGCTGGCCAAGGTCCAAGAAGACTGCGACCGCGACTACTGGCTCGACGCCGCAGAAGCCAAGGCATACGGCATCATCGACAAGATCCTCTGAGCGAACGACACTCCGGTGTTCAGCGGCAAGCCGGCGATTTTCGCCGGCTTGCTGCGCTTCATGCGTTCGTCCGCAACCGCGCCGCCAACACGCCGCTAATCACCAGTTGCAGCGGATGGTAACAGATCAGCGGCAAGGTCAGCCATGCCAGCTGTGGGTGATGGCCATAGAGGATCGACAACATCGGCACGCCAAGGGCGATGGTTTTCTGCGTCGAGCAGAGCACGGCAGCAATGCGGTCAGCGCGGTCGAAGCCGAATACCCGCCAGCTTGCCAACCACCAACTCAGTCCGAGCAGTAGACTGTGCAGCAGCGCTGCGCCGACCACGGCAATGGTGATGTCGCGTCCTGCGCCCGCGGGCATGGCGGCCGAGAACGTCGCGCAGAAGACGCAGAAAATCAGGTAGAGCAGCAGCATGCTGGGGATCTGCCGCAGGCGTTCAAAGGCCGTCGCCTGCGCTCCGGCGAAGACGCGCACGAGTTGTCCGACCATCAAGGGGAGCAGGACTTCGAGCGACAGCTGGCTAAGCACGCTGGAGATCGGTGCTTCGCCTGGCGTCCCGAGCAACAACACCAGCAGCGCTGGTGTCAGCACCCAGCCGATCAG
>JANPLC010000447.1:0-1759 GCA_031426335.1 Planctomycetota bacterium | reverse complement strand
CCCGCCGCTGCGCCAACGTCCGGAAGACATCCCGCACCTGGTCGAGCACTTCCTCAACATCTACTGCCAGCGCAACGTCAAGTTCATCGACTCGATCTCGCGCGAGGTGCTCGAAGTGCTGACGCGCTACCCCTGGCCGGGCAACGTCCGCGAGCTGGAAAATTGCATGGAAAAGATCGTGGTGATGGCTCCCGCCAAGGAGATCACCCCGGACCTGCTGCCGATGTCGGTGATGGCCTACGACCCGCACCAAGAGAACGACAAAGCCGCTGGCTTGGTCAGCTTCGAAGCCCGCCTGTCGACCTATATGCAGTCAGAGACCCATTCGTGCCTGCAACGCGGCGGCGCAGATCTCTACGACGTGGTGCGCTCCAAATGGGAACGCTACCTGTTCGAAGCCGTGCTCAATGCGTGCAGCAACAACAAGAGCCGCGCGGCGCAGATCCTGGGGATCACGCGGAATACGTTGAATACGCGACTCAAGGAACTTTGTGATGTGAAGCGGCAGTGGACGGTGGAGTGAGCTATCTGCCGTTGAGGTTACCCCTCACGTTACGACTTGCACAGCATTGAAACCACGCTGATTCTATCAATATCTTCTGGTGCAATCAGTGCACAGTCCACGGAAATGCCAAGAGACTCCGAAAGGTGACCGTGCCCGAATTGATCCTTTAAATATTTGAGCAGCATCCAGGCCCCTGCTTCCGAAAACACATTGGCAAGTCGATGCTCGGTGTGGGCACTGGTGAAAAAGGCGATCTGGAACGTACGTGGCAGAGCATTGCCACAAACTGCGCATGCAACTGAAGCAAGCTCTGCCCCTGACCAGACAATCGTGCCACAATCAGCACAGGCGATCTGGGCCGGCGGATCCGGGAACTGCACCATACGATGGTACCTTCCTTCAGGGTTTGGACTTCGTCCGCCGATTTCGCTCGGCATCGCGCCACTTCGCAATCGCCGCATGATCCCCGGACATCAACGCCTCCGGCACCAGCAGATCGCGGAACTCACGCGGACGGCTGTAGCTCGGATGGTCGAACTCCTCGCCAGCAGTGAAGCTGTCCGCCACCGCACTCTCAGCGTTGCCGAGGGCACCGGGTTGCAGGCGCGTCACCGCATCGACCAACACCAACGCCGCGAGTTCGCCGCCGCTGATCACCAGGTCGCCGATGGAGAACAGTTCCGGCTGGTAGAGTTCGACGATGCGTTCGTCGATGCCCTCGTAGTGGCCACACAACACGATCAGGTGGGATTCCACCGCCAATTCACGCACGCGCGGCTGGTCGAGTTTGCGTCCCTGCGGTGAGGTCATCAGCAGTTTTGGTTTGGCGCTCTGCGTCATCAGATGATCCAGGCAGCCCGCGATCGGCGGCGCCATCATCACCATGCCCGGACCACCGCCGAATGGACGATCGTCGACCTTGCGATGACGACCACCGGCCCACGCGCGCGGATCGACCGCGGCGATGTCGAGCAATCCACGGCGACGTGCACGCCCGACGATGCTGCTGTCGAGGTAGGCCTCGCAGGTGCCGGGGAAAAGCGTGATGAGGTCGATCTTCATTTATGGATTGCCACGGTGCGGAGTGCGGGGTGCGGAGTGCGGGGTTGGGATGACCGCGAGCCGCAAGATTGTACCTCATGATCACGGGCACCGCCTTCGCGAGCCCCGCAGGGGCGCCCCGAAGAAAGCCCGGGGTGAAACCCCGGGAAAGCACACGTTTTTCGCTCAAGCCCCGGAGGGGCGGCGGACAAC
>JANPLC010000446.1:0-8332 GCA_031426335.1 Planctomycetota bacterium | reverse complement strand
GTCCGGAAGTCTTTCCGCCTGCAGTCGATTCCGTCGACGACGGCTTGTCCTGGTCCTTAGGCAGCCCCTGGACCAAGCGACGATCCTGATCCACGAGACTTCCGGACTTCCGGACTTCCGGACTTCCGGACTGGTGTTGCTCCAGTGCCCCCAGCTCCTCCAACAACCCGCGCGCCTGATTCCACGCATGCGGCGACGGCGCGTCCAACCACGGGAACTGTTCAGGATCGCCCAACCCCATGCCCAGGCATTGCAACACCACGCCAGCGAGGTTCGAACGCAGGATCTCTGGCGAGGTGAACGCATCGCGAACGGAGAAGTCCTCGGCGCGATACAGCCGGATGCACACGCCGGCCTCGACGCGACCGGCGCGGCCAGCGCGCTGGATACACGACGCTTGCGACACCGCTTCGACCGGCAGGCGCTCGGTGCGACTGCTGGCCTGATACCGTTTGAGCCGCGCCAGACCGGTATCGATGACGAAGCGGATGCCGGGAATGGTCAGCGAGGTCTCGGCGATGTTGGTCGCCAGCACCACTTTGCGGAGGCGCGAGGGCGCGAACACGCGCTGTTGTTCCTGCGGCGTCAGGCGACTGAACAGCGGCAGGATCTCCATGCCGGCGATCTCGTGCAGCCGCCGACGCGCTTCGAGGATGTCGCGCTCGGTCGGCAAGAAACACAACACGTCGCCGGATTCACCGGTGTCGTGCACGCTGCGGATCGCCGATAGCGCCGCGCCCAGGTAACCGATGTCATCGTCGGTCGGCGGCTGCCAGCGGATGTCGACCGGGAAAGTACGGCCTTGGACGGCGATGACGGGAACTTCGGTCGACGTGCCTTTTTCCGCATCTGCTAAGTAGGCAGCGAAACGCTCCGCCGCGATGCTGGCCGACGACACGATCACCGCGAGGTCAGGTCGACGACGTCGAACCAACAGGAGTAGCCCAAACAGCAAGTCGATATTCAGACTGCGCTCGTGCGCCTCGTCGATGACGATGGCGTCATAGCGCAGAAAATCCGGATCGCTGACCGCCTCGGCCAACAACAATCCATCGGTCATCACCCGCACCAGCGTGTCGGCGTTGGAGCGATCATCGAAACGCACGCTGTGGGCAACGATGCCCTCACCGGCCTGCATTTCTTCCCGGATGCGCGCACCCATCGCCACCGCGGCGACGCGGCGTGGCTGGGTGAGGGCGATCATGCCGCGGCGACCATAGCCGGATTCGAGCAGCAGTTTGGGCAACTGGGTGGTTTTGCCGGAACCCGTTTCGCCGGTCAGCACCACCGCGCGGTGCTTGGCCAGCGTGGCGAGGATCTCCTCACGGCGCTGCGCCACCGGCAGCTGTTCGGGGTACGTTAGCGTCAGGGGCAGCTGCGACCGGCGCGTGACCTCGGCGACGCTGGCGTCCAGACGCGCCGCGACCTCGCTGAGCGTGCGGTCGACCGGCTGTCCACGTGCCGCCCTGCCAGCGATACCGTCGAGGCGTTGACGCGCCCAGCCCACGTCCGCCAGCATCGTTTGCGGCAGCAGCGCGCGCAGGTGCTCCAATTCTCGGACGGCGTCGGACATGGGGCGGGGAGTGTGTACCCGAAGGTGCAATCGCCAAGCGATCCGCACGGGCAATTACGGCAACAGCACGTCCCTGGGAGCGCGGCCGACCTCGCCGATCGCTCAATGCCGGGAACGCTTCAGCCGTTCAAGCGATGGGATCAGGGTGTTATGCATGAATTCCGCCATCACATAGGCGTCCTGCAGGATGACCTTCGCCTCGTCCGCATCCACCGTGCGGTCGGCGATGGCCTGGGAAATGGTGCGGCTGAGGTCTGCCATCTGCCCCAGTTCAGAGACCACGTTGAGGAACGCATCCCCAGGGTCCACCTGGTCCTGTTGAGGCGAGATCGCCTCGATGATGGCGCTGCGCAGCGCTGGATCCGTCCGCGCGATCAGGATCAACTCATTGGCTCGCCACTGGCCCAGTTCCTCACGATCGCGTGAGATGGTCGCGTGGTTCTTGCCGGTGATCTCCGCCAGATCACCGCAGCGCGTCTGACGCAGAACGGCCAGCCGTTCCTCCACCGCCGCCATGAGATTCCTCACAGATGACCTCCCAGTCCGTGAGGATTTCTACCGCGCGACCCGGAGGATCCAGCTCCATCGCCAGCCGCAATGCAAACACCCATGGCTTGTGTGGCGACCGCGTACGCCTTACATCCCAGCCGTTAGGAGATCACCATGGAACCTTGGCTCATCGTCGTCGTGGTCGTATCCATCATCGCCCTGTTCCTCTTCATGTGGGCAGTCGGCATCTACAACAATCTGGTGACGCTGCGCAACCGCTTCAAGAACGCCTACAGCCAGATCGACGTGCAGCTCAAACGCCGCTACGATCTGATCCCCAACTTGGTGGAGACCGCCAAGGCCTATCTCAAACATGAGAGTGGAACGCTCGAAGCCGTGATCGCCGCACGCAACCAGGCGGCGCAGATGCAGTCGCGCGTCGCTGCCGATCCCACCGACGGCACGGCGATGAAGTCGTTCCTGCTCGCTGAAGGCGCGCTCAATGGCTCGATGGGCAAGTTCTTCGGCTTGTCTGAGGCCTACCCGGATCTGAAGGCCAACACCACCATGGCGCAGCTCAGCGAAGAGCTGACCACCACCGAGAACAAGATCGCCTTCGCCCGTCAGGCCTACAACGACGGCGTAATGGTCTACAACACCGCGCGCGAAGTGTTCCCCAACAACATCTTCTCTGGCATCTTCAACTTCGGAGCGGCGGTGGCCTATGAGATCGAAGACGCCAAGGAACGCGTGGTGCCGAAGGTGGCGTTCTGATGGCGCGTTTTCACAGGACTTTGGACACGCGATACGCCGTGCGGGTCCAGGGCCGGCAGAGGCCCTGGTGGGGCGTAGCGGGGCAAAGCCCCGCGAACAACAATCCCCCGAGCGCGCCTGCGCGCGCGAGCGGGGACAAGCCTGGTTCCGCGCAGCGGAACACGCCAGCAAAGCTGGCGTTGCCGCAGTACGATCGCTGCGAAGCAGCGACCTGCGCAGCAGGCGAGCCGCGTAGCGGCGACGTCGGACTGCGGCACAGGCGCAGCTAAGCCATGGACTTCTTCGCCCGCCAAGAACACGCCCGTAAGCTCACCAACCGACTGGTCTGGTTGTTTGCGCTGGCTGTCATCGCCACCGTGGTCGCCGTCAATCTGCTGACGTATGCCGGCGTCGAGTGGTACCTGACGGAAAGCGGCGCGCGGGGCACGCGCCGGCTGAATGTGGAAGCGGAGTCCGGCCAGCGCGTCGGGCCGTGGATCACCGATCTGCACCTCAAGGCGCAGCTCGCTGCGACGTTGGTGACGCTCGCCATCATCGGTTTGGGCAGCCTGTTTAAGACCGCGCAACTGCGTGGCGGTGGCCCGACGGTGGCCGTGTCGCTCGGCGGACGGCCAGCGCAGCCCGAGCGTGATCTGCGGGAAAAACAGCTGGTTAATGTAGTCGAGGAAATGTCGATCGCCTCCGGTGTGCCGATGCCGCAGGTCTACGTGCTTGACCGCGAAGACGGCATCAACGCCTTCGCCGCCGGGTTAGGCCAGCAAGATGCGGTGGTGGCGGTGACCCGCGGCGCGCTGCATCAGTTCTCCCGCGACGAACTGCAGGCCGTCATCGGCCATGAATTCAGCCACATCCTCAACGGCGACATGCGCATCAACCTGCGCCTGATGGGGCTGATCCACGGCATCCTGGTGATCGCGTTGACCGGTCGGCTCGTAATGCGCTTGGCCTCAAGCACCGGGCGCAGCCGGTCATCAAACAGCAAAGGCAACGGCACACTGCCCATTCTGCTCGGCGGGATCGCCCTGCTGGTGGTCGGTTCGATCGGCTATTTCTTTGGCCAAATGATCAAAGCTGCAATCAGTCGGCAGCGTGAGTTCTTGGCCGATGCCGCGGCGGTGCAGTTCACGCGTAATCCGCAAGGCATGGCCGATGCGTTGAAGGGGCTCGGCGCGGGATCGGCGCGGGCGTTCGTCGCTCATCCACGCACCAGTGAAGCGAGTCATCTGTTCTTCGGCACCGCCACGACTGCTGCGTTCACCAGTCTGCTCGCGACTCATCCGCCATTGCCTGAACGTATTCGCGCAATCGAGCCCTCCTGGGACGGGACGTATCCGGCTGCTGGCGAATCAGCGATCGCAGACGTGGGACAGCGCTCGCACGCTGCGATCTCGGGACTCGCTGGCGCCACGGCGCGTATCTCCGCTGATTCCGTGGTTGCTCGTGTGGGAACGGTATCGCCGGAGCAGGTCGCGTTCGGCGTGGCCCTCGTCGATTCTTTGCCGGACGTGGTGCGCAACGCCGCCCATGATCCCTACAGCGCTCGCGCGGTGGTGATCACGCTGCTGCTGGGGCCGGATCGCGCAAAGGCCGTGCCGCTGATGGATCTGCTTGAACGCAGCGGTGACCATCCGCTGGTGCGCGAGGTGCGTCGCCTGCATCCCTTGATCGCGAAACTCGATGCACGCGCACGCCTGCCGTTGCTAGAGATCAGCTGCCCGGCTCTGCAACAACTCACTGCCAGCCAACGCCCAGCGTTTCTCACCTTGCTCAACCACTTGGCCAAGGCCGACGGCATCATCAGCCCAACGGAGTACTGCCTCACGCGTTTGGTGACGGCGCACCTCGCTCCACCTCCGTCCAGTCACGGTGGCATCCACGCGTTGCCGCCGATCCTGGGCTCGGCGAGCGTGCTGCTGTCCGCGCTGGTGCGTTTCGGCCACACTGATCCGCAGGCGCAACGTGATGCGCTTGCCGCGGGGGCCGCGCGCTTGGTCGAACGCGGTGCGACCCTCCCCCTGCTGCCGGTTGATCAGTGTGGTCCGAACCAGCTCGACGCTGCGCTTGAACTCCTGACCAAAGCCAGCCCTGGGCTCAAACGCCGCGTCCTCGACGCGTGTGCCTGGACCGTGGCGGCGGATGGCGTCGTCCAACCTGGGGAAGCCGAACTGCTGCGCGTGGTGTCGATGATGCTGGGCTGTCCGATGCCACCGTTCGCCAACGGCTGAGTGCCGTTCCAACCCAACCACGTTCAGTGGTGAGTGAGGACCAGCATATTGTCACGGTGGACCACGGCTTTCGGCAGAGCGTAACCCAGCAACTGTGCCGCCACATCGAGGCGTTTGCCGCAGATCTTCCCCAGCTCATCTGACGACAAACCAACCAGACCGCGCGCAATCTCTTCGCCATCAGGCGAGACCAATGCGACCGTGTCGCCGCGGGCGAAAGTTCCGCTGACGCTGGTGACACCCGCGGGCAGCAGGCTACGACCTTGGGTCGCCACCGCGCGCACGGCGCCGACATCCAGATGCAACTGACCGTGGACACGACGAGCAACCGCCAGCCAACGACGACGACTATCGGCGCGTTCGCCTTTACCGACAATACGTGTCCCGACCCCCTCGCCTGCCACGACGCGTTCGATGACGCGGGGTTCGCGTGCCAGAGCAATCGTGGTGGTGACGCCGGCGCCACCGGCAAGACGCGCGGCTTCGAGTTTGGAGCGCATGCCGCCACGACCACGGGCGCCGGCACCACCAGCGGCGGCGACCTGCTTGGCGGTAACGCCGACCATCTCGGTCAGACGTTTGGCCTCGGGGTTGGAGCGCGGATCAGCGTCGTACACGCCGTCGATGTCGGTGAGCAGGATCAAATGCTCGGCGCCGAGCTGCGTCGCCATCAACGCAGAAAGGCGATCATTGTCGCCGACGGTCAACTCCTGCACGGCGACCGGATCGTTTTCGTTGATCACCGGGATGGCCTTGTAGGCGAACAACGAACGCAGGGTTTCGGTCAGGTTGAGGTAGCGCTCACGCTCGGTGAAGTCGTCGTAGGTCAGCAACAACTGCGCGGCAATCAGACCATGAGCGGCGAGCGCGACCTCCCAACGATGCGCCAGGTTCACCTGACCGATAGCGGCCAAGGCCTGGCGATCGGCCAGGCCGGGCGGACGTTCGCTCAGGCCAAGGATGCCGACGCCGCTGGCGACCGCACCGCTGGTAACCAGCACTGGACGATGACCGCTCTTGGCGATGGCGGCGAACTGCGCCGCGATGCTGTCGAGGTACGGCAGATCCAGACGACCCTTGGCATCGACCAGGGAATTGCTGCCGATTTTCACCACCACCACGTGGGTGCGTTCAACCACGGTCGTCGTCCTTGCGCGGCGGCTCATCGCCCAAGCCGAATTCATCATGACCCAGAGTCGGCCGTTCAGCGGTAGTCGTCGGCGGAGTCGTCGACTCGGGGATCGTGGATTCAGTTATCGTCGACTCGGCAGGCGCTTCGTTGGAAGGACCTGGCTCAAGCGGTTCCGACGCTGACCCATCGGTGCTTGACGGTGCCGCATCACCGGCGACCAGATCATCGGTAATCGCCCCGCGCGGGATCGGTTGCGGATCGCTGAGCGGTTGCGTTGCCGACGGTTCCTCACCGTGTGGTTGCGCCGGATCGAGATGGACTGCCGATGGCGACGAGCCGTCAGTTGACGGATCTTCGCGTGGAACCTGCGCCTGATGGGCCGCGAGTTCTTCGGCTTCCATGCGGGCCTTTTCCGCCGCTTCTTCTTTGGCCGTCATGCGATGGTGATGCCACATCATCGCCTGGGCGAGGCCGACACCGATGATGTAGAGTCCGATCAACGGGATCATCATCGCGATCATGCTGATCGCATCCGGTGGCGCGACCACGGCCGAGATCGCGGTGTTTACCATGATGGCCGCCTTCCAGTGAACGATCAGCTGGCGGACAGTGACAAAGCCGACGCGCACCAACACCATGATCAGCCAGGGGATGTCCATGATCAGACCAAAAACCATGGTCATGAAGACGAACCCGTGGTGATAGCCCGTGAGTTGCAGATTGAAGAGCGCGATCGGATTGTTCGCCGTCCATTTGATCATGAAGCCGTAATAGTACGGCAAGCCAATGAAGTAGCCGAACACCGTGCCGGCGTAGAAGAACATGATGCCCGCGGGCACAAAGAGGAACGCCAAGCGCCGTTCGCGCGGCACCAGGCCGACGCCAATGAACTGCCACAACTGATAGACCAACACCGGGAAAGCGATGAAGAACGCGGTATAAAAACTCACCAGCATGGAGGACATCGGTCCTTCCATGACGCCGTGGATCATGAATTTCGGCAAAGTGCCATCGTTGGGCAAACCGACGGCTTTGGCTTGATTCGGGTACAGCTGCGTCGCCCACGCCATCGGTTGAGCGAAAATCTGCTGCAATGTGGCTTCGTACAGGAAGGCGGTGAAGAACCCGATGCCCAGAATGATGAGCGGCCAGATTAGGCGACGACGCAGCTCATCCAGGTGATCGCCGAGACTCATCGGCACATCGGCGTCATGGATCAGCGGCATCGTCAGTTCCCGACCGAGTGCACGGCACGCGCCAGTTCACCGGCGCGGCCAGCAACCTTGGCTACCAGATCTGCGTCCTTGCCATGTTTTTCGATCAGACGCACCAGGTGGCTGCCGACGATCACCCCGTCGCCATGGCTGGCGGCGAGGGCGGCCTGCTGCGGACTGGAAATGCCGAAGCCGATACACACCGGCGCGTCCGAGACGCCCTTGAGTGCCTGCACCTGCTTGGCCAGGTCCGCCGGCAATTCAGCGCGTTCGCCGGTAACGCCCAGACGGCAGACGTAGTAGAGGAAGCCCCGGCTTTCGCGCATGAGCATCTTCTTGCGCTTGAGCGGCGTGGTCGGTGCCGACAGGCAGATGGTCGCTAGGCCGGCGGCACGCATGGTGGTGAGAAACTCCGGACCTTCTTCCGGCGGCAGGTCGAGCGGTAGCAGGCCATCGACTCCGGCGGCAACCGCGTCGGCAGCGAATTTCTCTGCGCCATACGCCATCACCGGACTGAGGTAGGTGAAGAACAGCAACGGCACCTGCGTCCGTGCCCGGATGCGACGCACGGCATCAAGCACACCACGCACGGTGGTTCCGCTCGCCAGTGCGCGTTCACACGCCGCCTGGTTCGCCGGGCCGTCGGCCATCGGGTCGCTATAGGGTACGCCGAGTTCGATGATGTCGACGCCCTGCTCAGCCATACCAACGACCAGCTCCACGGTGGCGTCGAGATTGGGATCGCCGGCGCAGATGTAGGCGACGAAGGCTTTTTTACCGGCGGCGCGAAGTTCGGTGAAGCAGCGGGAAATACGATTGCCGCCGTCCGGAAGTCCGGAGGTCCGGAGGTCCGGAAGTCCTTTGGATGAGGTCTCTTTTTGCGCACGCGCTGCCGATGGCAGAGAAGAAGACTTCCGGACTTCCG
>JANPLC010000445.1:0-22200 GCA_031426335.1 Planctomycetota bacterium | reverse complement strand
TCCATACCACGAGACTTCCGGACTTCCGGACTTCCGGACCCTAACCTCGTTACCTCCCCGTTACGCGCGATCACGCCCCCATCCGTTTGAGTATCGACAGAAACGAGACCATCCATGCGCCACCTGCTCCTCGCCTTGTTCGTCATCGCGCCGCTCGTGTCTGGCGAAGAACTTCCGCCGGTGGTCTACGTGCCCTACGACCAGACGCCGACGATTGATCCGAAAAAGCAGGCGGTGTTCATGCCCTACGAACGCTTCATGGCGTTGTGGGAAGCGGCCAAGCCCAAGCCCGATCAACCGGTAAAACCGCCGGTCGGCGCGACCTTCGGTGACTACGTGCTCACCGGTGCGGTGAAGGGCGACCTCGCTGAGCTGACCATGACCGGCACGGTCACCGGACTCGATACCGGTTGGGCGCAGGTGGTATTGCCGGCGACGCTCGGCCTGAGCGGTTTCACTCCTGCCGATGATCGCTTGGTGTTGGAGCGCACCGACAAGTCGCTGGTGCTGCACGTGCGCGGCATCGGCCTGCACAAGTTCACCGCCACCGTTGCCGCGCCGGTGACCGGTGACGCTGCTGGTCGGCGTTCGTTGTCGCTGTCGTTGCCGGCGGCGGGCGCGGGCAGGCTGGATCTGTTGGTGCCGCAAGCCGACGCGGCGCTGACGTTGACGCCGGCGGTTGCCGCCACCACCACGCCGGCCAAGGACGGCACGCGTTTGCTCGCGGTGCTCGGTGGAACCACGCAGGTGCAGATCGGCTGGCAACCACCAGCCGCGGTCGCCACCGGCGAGGCGCTCATCCTCAGCGACGGTGAGATTCGTCTGACGGTCGGTGAACGCAGCCTGCGCTACGACCTCGCGCTCGACCTCACCATCCTGCGTCGTCCGCTGGAGAACGTGCGCATCGCCCTGCCCGCCGATGCGCAGGTGCTGGCAGTCGACGGCAAAGACGTGCGCACCTGGGAACGTACCGCCATGGGCGACGCGCAGGTGCTGACGGTGTCGTTCCATCAACCGGTCAGTGGCAGTTACGCTTTGGTCGTGCGCATGGAGCGCGCCATCGACGCACTGACGCCAGGCGCCAGTCGCACGTTGCCGGTGGCGTGGCCAAGTGTGGTTGGCGCCGCGCGTGCCACCGGACGTATCGCGGTGGTTCAAGGGGAAGGTTTGGTTGCCGCGATGGAGTCCGCGACCGGCCTCAGCCAAGTCGATCCCGCTGAAACCCATACCGGCATCGCTGCGGTTGCAGCGTACCGTTTCCACGCCGCGCCGCCGGAATCGCGCTTGTTGGTCACGCGTCTGGCGAGCGACCTGCGCGCTGGCATCCATCAGCTGGTGCGCCTTGGTCGCGAAGAAGACCTCATCGCCGTGGTGCTCGACCTCGACGTGCGTAAGGCCGGCATCTTCGCCCTCGCGCTTGATGTGCCGGCGACGTGGGAATTGGTCGACACTGGCGGCTTGCCGCTCGACGACGCGCGTATGGCGGCGGCGACTGGTGCGACGCGGCGACTCGACCTCGCGCTGCGTGGTCGGTTGCTCGGTGCCGGTCAACTGACCGTGCGATTCAAAGCGCCGCCGTCCATTCCGCGTGAAGCCAAGGCTGCCGCGGTCGCCACCACCACCACGGTCACGGTCGCCAAACTCGTCGATGTGCGGCAGGTGCGTGGCACCTTGGCGGTAGCGACGCCGTCGAGCTGGTCGTTGACCAGCAGTGCGCGCACCGGCCTGACCAGCACTGAAGTCGAAGTATTGCGTCGCGATGGCCTGCTGGCGAATCTCGCGCGTGAACTGAAGGAAGACGAGGACCTGCCGCTCGGTTTCACCTTCCTTGGCGCTGACGCCAGCACGGTGTTGGCCATCGCGCCGAGAGCGCGTGAACTGAACATTCGTCACGAGGAACTGGTCAGCGTCGCCGAAGGCCACCTACGTCGCCTGCTGACGCTGCGTGGTGAGGTGCGTTACAGCGCCGCGCCATCGCTGCGGCTGAGTGCGCCGACCGAACTCGACACCAAGCTGGTGTTCAAAGGCTCGGCCCTTGCCGAACAAACGGTGGTCTCGCGCGCTGACGGTCGCAGCATCTGGGAACTGCGCTTCCAAGCGCCCATCACCGGTGCGTTCACCATCACCGTCGAAGACCAGAGCGAGGTGAAGGCGCTGACCGCCGGCACGCCGCTGCCGATTAAACTTCAGCCGTTCACCGTGCTCGACGCCACCCGCGTCAGCCACATCTGCGCTGTCGCCCGTGAAGGCACCGTCGAAGTGTCGGCCACCGCGGCCGGCCTCGAAACCGTTGCGCCAGCGGATCTGCCCGCAGGTCTACGCACGCAGGGCGTCGTCGCCGGATTCCAGGGCGCGGCCAGCGTGGCCGTCGACTTGATGCTGGTGCGCCACGATTTGGTGACGCTCGCCGACGGCGCGGTCACTGCTGCGCGCTACTTGGCGGTGATGAGCGAAGAACGCCTGTTGCGTGTGCAGGGCGAACTGCTGCTGAGCACTCGCGGTCGTCCGTACCTCGAATTGCGCTTGCCCGCTGGCGCGGAACTGCTCGAAGTCGCTATCGATCGTCGACAAGGCCGTCCGAGTCGGCGCGCCGATGGCAGCGTGGTGATTCCGCTCGGCGACGGCGCGGGCCTGCGTTCGCAGGTGGTGGCGTTCGTTTATGAGCAACGTTTCAGCGAGGGGCAACTGGGTTCGTGGGGCAGCCTGGCGTTGGAACTGCCGCGCTTAAATGATCCGGTGCACTTCCTCAGCGATAACCCAGACGTAAAACTGAAACTGGCCGCGCGCACCGAGCCGCTCGCCCGCATCTTGCCGGTTGGTCCGGTGTCGTTCGATCTCTTCCTGCCCGCGAACTTGGTCCCGTGGGGTTGGCGTGGCGATGTGGCACCGACGTTTGAAGCCGAACCGTTGTGGGGCGGCGTGCTCGCGCGTCTCAATGAGCAGGAGCAGGCGCAGGGTCACGAAGACGTCCAACTGCGGAACGATGGCCTGACGGTGCCGGTGGCGCTGACTGGTCGGCGTCATCATCTTGCCCGTCTCGGTGATGGCGGCGAACTGCGCGTCGGTTTCGTCAGCCAGGGCGTGTTAAATCTGCTCGCGCTCTTTGCCTTGGTGCTCGGCGGCTTAGCCGTGTGGTTTGCCCGTCGCCGCAACGAAGTCGTTGCCGGACTCGCTCTCACCGCTGCGGTGCTGGCGGCGGCGATCGCCCAACCATGGCTGGTGGTGATGGGTGGTTTCGCGGTCGGCGTGTTCGCTCAGTTGACGATTCTGCTGACGCGTAATGCCGTCGGCGCGTACCGGGTCGCGCGTCCGGCTGCGGTTCCGCAGGTGGTGACACCAGATCCGTGGTTGGAACAGCCGAAGCCGTTGCCGATTCCGGCGATGGTGCCGGCATCGCCTGAACCACCGGTTACTGAAACACAGACGCCGCCTGCGAATGACGCCAAAGCGACGGACGAGAAGCCGCAGGATCCGCGGCCATGAACACGGCACTCATCAAACCGCAGCGAGCATCCGCCGGGAGCGCGGCCGCCCCCGGCCGCATGCCTTTACTCGACGAATCGCGGCACATTCACCAACCTTCCTGCACCACGCCCACCACCAGACCGTCAACGACTATAAGGAATGCGGCCGAGGGCGGCCGCGCTCCCGGCGGATTGGCTTCGGTCTTCTCACGTTTGGTTTTGCTCTTCGCACTCATCGCGGCCGTGCACGCTGGCGATCCCCCGACCCAACCGCTCATGCTCCCGATGGAGCACCTGCTCAAACGCCTCGATCAATCGCAGGAATGGATGTTGGTGCCACTCGCGGATTACCGTGCGTTGATGGCCACCATCACGACCAAGGAACCCACGGTGCCTAGTCTGCTCGGCGCACGCATCGCCACGGCACATCTCAGCGGCACGCTGGCTGATGATCGCGTGTTGACGCTCACCGGCACCTTGGTCATCGACGCACAAGGCAACGGCCCACACCCTTGTCGCATCTTCGGCACCAAACCCACGCGCCTCGGCGCCATCACCTGCAACGGTCAACCGGCGGTGACGGTGGAATCCGGCAACGCTCTCGACCTGCTGATGCCCGGTCCAGGTCGCCATCAGGTGACGTTATCGTGGGGCATCGATCTCGCGGGTGATGATCAGAAACGCCAAGCGATCTTGCCGCTGCCGTATGCTGGTGCGGTGGCGCTCACCATCGATGCCGCGACTGCGGGCTCGTTCACCAACGGCAACTTAGTTGCTGATCCGGCGCAGGCCGGACGTTGGCGGCTGACCGGTGGTGCGTCGGTGCACGTGCCGCTGATCTGGGAACCCGGCCGCGTGGGTTCTGATGCGCAATCGGTGTTCGGCGTCGAGCAAATGGTGCAGGCTGCGATCATCGATGGTCCGGCATCGCTGCGCTGGGTCGCGCGGCTGATCAATCGTCGTGGGCTGATGCCCGAACGTTTAGAGGTGATCCTGCCGAGTGGTTGGCGCCTGACGCAGGCAGCGAGTCCTGGCGTGTTGTCGATTGCTGAGCAGCCCGATGGCCACGTGCGCCTGACGCTTGCTCCAGGCACCAGCGAGGTGGCGTGCGATGGTCTGCGCGCGGCTGATGCGCCGCTCGCATTGCCGCAGGTGGTCGGTGCGGCGTACCAAGGTGGCGTGCTGATGATTGGTGGCGGCATGCCGTTCGATCTGCAAGCCCCGCCGTCGTGGCGTCGCTTGGAGGATGTCGATGGCTGGTGGCGTTTCGCCGTTCCCGCGCCAGGGCTCGCGGTGTCACCGCTGACCGCCGATAATCGTTGGGGCATGGACGTGCAGAGCAGCGCCAGCATCGAGCTGACCGATGGCCGGCGTCCGTGGACCATGGTGCAGAGCATCGCGCTGGCCGATCGTGGCGGCGACCTGGGCGAGATCGCTCTGCAGTTGCCGGCCGGTTGGTCGCTAACAGCGATCGCTGCTGATCAACCATTGCGTATTCGTCAACTCGCCGGTGGCGGCGAAGTCGCTGATTTGCCCGCCGGTTCCGCATTGACGCTGGTGCCGCAGGCCGTGCGTCTGCGTGCGCTCAAGTTGACGCTGACGCTTACTCGCTCGGTAAACGTGGCTGAGGCCGTCGCTGCCGCCGTTGCCACCGTTGCCACCAACAGCGCGACGGTATTGCCGGTGCTGGTCACCGGTGGTCGCCGTGCCAGCCATCGTCTGTCGCTGTTGAGCACCGCGCCGATCGAAACCAGCATCACCGCCGGTGTGCCGTGGCGCATGGCGAGCGGCGATGTCACGACGACCGGAAAAGCTCTGCCGGTGGGCGCCTTGCGCGCTGACCTGCTCGCCACCGGTGCGCCGACGCCGGTGCAGGTGACGGTCAGCCGGTTGGTGCCCGAAGTCGGCGCCGAAGCGGTGGTCTACCTCGCGCCTGGACTGCGTGATGATCACTGGTGCCGCATTGATCTGCGCTTGAGTGTGCGCAGCGGTGAAGTCGAAATCCTTCGTCTCGTCGCGCCGCTGCTGAACGATGCGCGGATCCAAGTGCTCAGCCCGGCGGTGACGCGTGAGGTCGAGGCCACGGACTTGCGCCTGCGTGCCCGCGTGCCGCTCATCGGTGATCATCTGCTGCGCATCGAAGGCGCGCTGGATCCGGCGAAGCTCGGCAGCCTGACGCGTCTCACGCTCACGCTCGGCGATGATCTGGTGGTGCCGGTGCGTCAAGTCGTGGTGGTGCAAGCTCCGCCGCAGGCCGATTTGGTGCTCAGCGCCGGTCCTGGCGCGTTGACCTTGGCGGTTGATGCGCTGCCGGCGTGGAGTCGTCCGCTGCCTGGGATTCCGGTGTCCGTCGCATGGCGTCTGACCAATGGCGAGACCGGTGGTTACCGCTTGGAACGTCGCGAACTCGCCAGTGCCCCGGCCGGTTTCATCGACCAAGTGGTGGCACGTACCCAAGTCGATCCCAGCGGCACGCTCACGTTGCTGACTGCGCGCGTCGCCGCACCGGCGGTCCAAGCGCTGCCGTTGGTGGTGCCGCGTGGATTAACACTGATGCAGGCCACCATCGACGGCCAGGAGGTCGCGGTGCGCAGCACCACCACCGGTGGCTACGAACTGCCCTTACCCGGTCGCACCCAAGTGCAGGTGGCGTTGCTGTTCCGTGGTACGCTGTTTCACGACATTCAAACCGACAACGATCTGCGTCTGCCGCTGCCACGTCTTGGCGATCTGCCAGCCACCGCGAGTTCGTGGACGATTGCGGTTTCCGGCGGCTGGCGCGCGCAGGTGGTCGAAGACCCGGCAGCCATGCCGCTGATTGCCGAAGGCCAGACCGTTGGCCGCCCGTGGTTCGGTTCGTGGTGGGAAGCTCCGGTCGAACACCGTGTGCCGGTGTTGCCGCCGGTGATCACCCTGCGTGCGCCAGCGGATGCGCGTGCGCTCAGCACCGTCGCAGTTGAACCACCCGCGACCGGCGAACCGCAACTGGTTCTGCGTGGACATCTGTTCAACGGCACACGTCTGGGCGGTGAGGTCGAGGCCCGTTTGCACCTGACCGCGCTCAGCACGCTGCGCGCGTGGGATCATTTGGGACGCGTGCTGGCCATTGTGCTGGCACTGCTGCTGACGTGGCGACTGCGCATGGCCGTGCGCGTGAGCATCGGATTGGCGGCGTTGCTGCTGGCGGGTGCGCTGCACGAATGGCAGATCGCTGTTGGTCCGTTGTTGGCGTTAGCTGAATGGCTGGCTCCGGCGCTGGTGGTGGTCGGAGTCGTGGGTGCGCTCGTACGTCTGCGTCCGTCGGTGCGCGCTGCGGCTCCGCTCGCGGCGTTGCTGGCACTGGCGATGAATCTGTCCGCTGGCGACGCGACTCCGGTATTGATGGGTTATCAGAAGTTGGATCCCGCCGGTGTGCCGCAGGACGTGAAGGTGGCACTCACCCGCATGCAACTCACCGAGCTCTATCGTCGCGCGCAGGGCGAGGCTCCGGCGAACGCGGTGTGCGATTTGGCCACCGGCACGCCGCGTTTTGAGCTGCGCTTCGTCGACGGCCATCTGCTCGGCACCATGTCGCTCGCCGTCGCGGTTCCTGGGACCACCTGGCAACAGGTGCGCATTCCCGTCGCTGCGGGATCGGTGAAGAGTGTGACCGCGCGGCCACTCGGTGGCAAAGATCCGGGAATGGTGGCGTGGGCCGGCGATCCCAATGGTGGATTGGTGCTGACGCTCGCACCACGTCAGCAGGCGGATGTGGTGATCGAGCTGGATGTGCCGATGACCAAAGCGGCTGACGAATGGGCCACGACGTTCCCGTTGCCGTACATTTCCGGTGGCAGCTTGGTGCTGGACGCGCCGCGCGACCTCGTGCCGTGGTCGGGTGATCGCGCGTTGAACGCCGACGGCGAACGTTGGAAGCTGGATCTGCCCGTGGGTGCGGCGCAGTTGACGCTCGCGCTGCGTCGTCCGCAGGCGGCCGTGGCGCGCGATCTGCGCCTGGGCGTCGATCAGCGTGTGCGCGTGCAGACACATCACGATCGTTTGGAATGGAGCGCGCTGCTGACGTGTACAGCGCAAGGCGGCACGGTCCGTCGTTTGGTGCTGGTGGTGGCGGACGGTTTGGCGCTGACGAACGTTGAAGGCGATGGCGTCGCCGATTGGAGCCAACGTGGCACGCAGGCAGAGATCATCGCCGCCAGTGAACGCTCTGGCACCTGGGCCATTCGTTTGGCCGGTGTGCTGACGATCACTGCGGGCGCGGCTCAGGAACGGGCCGTACTGCTGCGCGTCGAGGGCAGCGAACGCATCAGCGGACGCATCGATTTGGTCGGTGGCGCTGGCCTGCGTTTCGACCGGCCGACCGGCGAGCGCATCGAACGCGTTGATCCGCAGGAGGGGGCCGATCAGGCGGTGCGTTGGAGCACCGATCCTGGCGCACTCGCCGTGCGTTGGCGCGCAGTCGATGATGAACTGTCAGCGACCGTGCGCGCGGTGCTGGTGGTTGGTAGCGACCGCGTGCGCGTGCACGCGGCGCTTGATCTCACCGGCCCAGGCCGGCGTGACGCGTTACGTCTGCGCATTCCTGCGCCGTGGGAAGTCGTGAGTGTTCCTGCGGGCACGCAGTTGGTTTGGCGCGAGGTCGACGGCCAGCGCGAATGCACGCTGCGCACGGCCAAGCCCTGGGCTGCTGGCGCGGTGCCAGAGATTCATCTGGAAGCCGAACGTCGCGTGCTGGGCACGACTATCAGCGCGCCGGATTTGCGGCCGCTTGATGGCAGCATCACGTCCGTGCGTCAGGTGTGGCTCTTCGCCGGTGCCGGTGATCGCCGCGTGCGGCTCGACGAGAACGAACGTCAGCAGGCCATGGGCGTCGAGGCCGCGCGTGGCGTGCTGGCCAACCTCGCCAAGCTCGGCGCTGGTGAACGCTGGTTGCAGGCCTGCTCGTGGCGCGGTGATGGTGGCCCGCGTCTGACGCTGGTCGCCGATGACGCGTTGGTGCGCCTGAACGCCAGCCACTACTTAGTGCTTGGCCAGGACCGCGTGCGCTGGTCAGCGCATCTGGTGCATCAGGCGGAGCAGGGAGAACTCACGACGCTGCGTTGCACGCTGCCGGCCACCGCGCGCTTGGTGCGCGTCAACGCCGAAGGTCTCGGCACCTGGACCCTCACCGGCCGTGAACTGACCGTCACGCTCGCCGCGCCAACGCGCGCGGTGATTCCCCTCGATCTGGAATTGGAGATTCCGCTGATCGGTGACGCGGTGACCATCGATGGTCTGGTGCTGCCGGGTGGCAGTAGCCCACAGGATGTGGCGTTGGTGGAAGAAGACGACCTCGGCTTGGTACACCTGGATGCGCAAGGCTTGGATGCCATCGTCGATCGTGCGGTACCGTTCTCGTTACCAATCGGCATCGAAGCGGCAGCAGTCCGTCATCGCTGGCGTTCGCTGCGTCCGCAGTGGTCGCTCGCCATCCGTCGTGAGGCCCTCGCCACGACGGCCAGCATCGACAACGTCGTGACGCTGGTGGATGTCGTCAGCGTGCTCGGCGTCGACGGTGAATGCCGTGGCCGCGCAATCTGGCAGGTGCTCAACCGCACGCGCACGCACCTGACCGTCACCTTGCCGGCAGGTGTGGAACTGTGGGAAGCGCGCGTTGCTGGCGTCGATGTCCGCCCACGGCGCGGTGCCAATCCCAACGAGGTGGTTCTGCCAGTGACGCCGCAACGTCCGGGTGAATCGGCGCAAGCCATCAGCCTGACGTGGCGTGAACGCATCGATCCGCGTCGTGCGTTCAGCCCTGGGCTGCCGCGTTTCAGCGAACTCAAAATCATGCAAGGTCTGTGGCGGGTGGTGCCGCCACCCGGTTACGAACTGAAACGTCGTGACGGTACGCTCGCCGTGGTCGATCCGGTTGAGATCGAAGCCAGCCGGGCACAGAACGTCATCGATGAACTCAAACGTCTGCGCACGCTCGGCGATCTCGATGATGTCGGATTGAAACGCCTGGGCGACCAGCTCGTCACGCTCGATCTGCAACTGTCGGACAACCTCATCAGCCTCCAGCAGGTTGATGTCCAACAAGCGCAGACGGTGGAGCAACAAGCGTTCAACTCGCGCGTGATCAATGATGTCAACGGCAACCGCGGCGACCTACAGCGCGAACTCAAGCGCATCGACGGCGTGCGTACCTCGCGTGGTGAACGCCGCGGTAAGCTCGGCCTCGACAAGACCGCGCAGGAATGGGAAAAAGCAGCTGCCGCACCGGCGTCGGTGGGCACCTATGCCGCCCGTCCATCACTGCCGCTGGTCGACCGCAAGCCGCAGCGCTTGGCTCCTGACGCCAGCCTCGGCGCCGGCCAACCGCCGCCCGGCAATCGCGTGGAAGATCAGCGCGCGTTGCTCGGCCTCGACCTGCTCGGCGATCCCGGCGCTGGCGGGTTGACCCTGCGCGGCCAGACCAACGACCTGCGTTTGGAACTGTCCATGACGCGCAGCGGCGGCGCTGTCGCTCCGTGGTTGTTGCTGCTGGGATCGTTCCTGGTCCTGGCCGGCGGCGCATGGTTCGCTCGTCGGAGGTGAAACGGCCCACCGCCCACGTTGCCGAAACCCGACCGACGACTAGCGTGCCGCCCGTCCACCATCCCCACGTGGGCCTGTAGCTCAATGGTTAGAGCAGGCGACTCATAATCGCTCGGTTCTGGGTTCGAGTCCCGGCAGGCCCACTTTTACCGTCAACCGCATTCGTGACCCAGCGCATCTCCGCTGGCTGCCGCCGGCTGGCACACAGACTCTGCCCATGCCCGACGACTGCTCAGGAACTCCAGGCCGCGTGGTCCCGGTCATCGACCGCAACCGCTGCGAGGCCAAGGCCGATTGCGTACGTGTTTGCCCGTACGGCGTGTTCAGCATTCAGTCGCTGACGACTGACGATCGCCAAAAGCTCAGCCTGCGCGGACGCCTCAAGGCGTTTTTCCACGGCGGCAAGCAGGCCTACACGCCTAAGGCGGATCAGTGCCATGCCTGCGGACTGTGCGTCAGCGCGTGTCCCGAAGGCGCGATCCGCCTCGTCCCCGCGCCCTGACGCCTGCCTTTTCCAAGTTCGTTCCTGATCGGTCTGTTCGTGGAGTTCACATGACCCGTCGCATCTGGCTCATCCTTGTGGCGCTGGCCATCGTCAGCGGAGCCGGCGTCTGGTGGGCGATCCGTGCGCCAACCGTCATGGGCGTACGTGCCAGTAATCGCGACGTGGTGGAGCTGCTGGTCGCCACCGGGCGATTGGCTGCGCACCAGAGCAGCGACCTCGGTTTCGAGGTTGGTGGAGTGCTGGTTGAGCGGCTGGTCGAAGAAGGTGATCAGGTGACCGCGGGCCAGGTGCTGGCGCGGCTCGATTCCAGCGAGAGCACCAGTCTGGTCGCCCAGGCGGAAGCCGCTGCCACGGTGGCTGAACGCGACCTCGACCGCGTGCGCCGCCCGGCGCTGGTCGAGGATCTGGAGCGCAGCAAAGCCGCCGTCGCGTCAGCCCAGGCGAGCAACGCACAAGCTCAGCTCGATGTCGACCGCCTTGCCCGTCTGGGTGACATCGGCATTCCTGCCGACCGCGATGCCGCTGCCACACGACTGGAACAGGCCCGCGCCAGTGGACGTCAGGCAACAGCCGAACTCGCGCGCCTCGCCCGCCAACCCTTGGCCGAGGAAGTCGCACTCGCCGAAGCCCGCGTTGCCGAGGCGCGCGCCGCGCTCGCTCACTCTCGCGCTCAAGCCGCACGCCGTGAACTGCGCGCCCCGTTTGCCGGCGTGATCTTGGCACGTTTCGCCGATCCTGGTGTGGCAATGCCGGTAGGCGCCGCCGTGCTCCGTCTCGCCGAAGCAGGACGCCCCGAAATCCTGGTCGATACCGATGAAGGCAATCTTGGCCGTCTGATGGTTGGCCAGACCGCGATGGTCACGGCCCAGGGTTTTCCCGGCCGAGCGTTTCCTGCGACGCTCGACCGCATCGGTCCGGGTGTCGACAGCAAACGCGGCGTGGTTCCCCTGCGCTTGGCCGCCAAGGACGTGCCGGAGTGGGCGCGGCTCGACATGACGGTCGATGTCAGCATCGAGACCGCGCGTCTGGCGAGTGCCATCACCGTGCCGCTCACCGCGGTGGTCGAACGCAGTGGTTCCGCCTACGTGGTGAGCGACGACGCCGGCGTCGTCACCTTCCGCAAGATCCAGGTACGTGGACGTGGACGCGATGGCATTGCCGTCGAAGGCCTGGAAGTGGGCACGCTGGTCGCGCTCAACGCTGCTGGTTTGAAAGAGGGGCAGCGCGTGCGCCTGACTGAACCACGATGAACAGCATCGTCGTCACCATCGCGTTGCGCCATCTGCGCTCGGGCCTGCGGCAATCCGCGCTGACCGTCGGCGTGGTAGCGATCAGCGTGATGGTAATGGTCGTGCTCGGTGGCCTGATTGACGCCATGCAACGTCGCCTGATCACCAGCATCACCGGCGCCATCCCGCATGTTTCCGTGCAGCAGGGACCACGCACACCCATCGCAGCGCCCATTGCTGCCGGTCTGCTGGTGATCGAACGGGTGGTGCCGATCGAGAACACCCAGCGAAAAATCGAGGACTGGCAGCAACTGGTCGACACGTTGCCCGAACGGGCACTGGGAATCATCGCCGTCTCGCCGACCATCGACGGCCAGGGTTACTTGATCCGTGGCGAACGGCGCAAATCGGTGTCGATCACCGGGATGATTCCCGAACGCCACAACCTGGTGGTGGAGTTGTCGACCAAACTGGTGGCGGGCCGCTTCTTTGGCCTGAGTTCCGGCGAACTGGTGCTTGGCGTGCGCTTGGCCGACGACCTGCGACTCAAAGTCGGCGACAAGCTCCGCCTGAGCGGAACCGCGGAAGGATCCGCTGGTTTCACCGTCGCTGGCATTGTCGATTCGGGCTTCCGCAACCTCGACGATGGCGCTGTGCTGATCGGACTGCGGGATGCTCAATCACTGTTCGGACTCGGCAACGCCGTCACCGCCATCGGCATCAAGCTCACCGACATCTATGCCGCTGACCGCGTCGCGGACGCCTTGAGCGGACAGTTCACCTACGAAATGCGTTCTTGGATGCGCGACAATCAGAGCCTGCTGGCCGGACTGCGCGCCCAGTCGATCTTCTCGGCGATGATCCGGCTCTCGACCGTGCTCGCCGCCGGTTTCAGCATCGCCAGCATCCTCTTCATGTCGGTGACCAGCAAACGTCGCGAGATCGGCATCCTCAAAGCCATTGGTGCGACGCGTCGCCAGATCGCAGGCATCTTCGCCATCGAGGGCACCCTGATCGGCGTGGTCGGCGCGACGCTGGGCACCGCCATCGGCATCGGCATCTCGCAATGGATGGCCACCATCATGATCGTGTCGCAATACAGCGGGCGCCTGGAAGGAATGTTCCCGATCAGACTCACGCCCGAGATGGTCGCCGTCCCGGCGTTGATCGCGGTCGCCATCGGCTTGCTCGCCGCCTTGTATCCGGCGCGTCAGGCCGCCATCGTCGACCCCATCGAGGTCATCCGCGGCCAATGAACGATCCCGTCATCAGCCTGCGTGGTATCGACAAGATCTATGATCAGGGGGTCCGCACTCAGGTGTTGTTCGGCGTCAACCTCGACATTGCCGCTGGCGAGTTCGTCGCGCTGGTGGGCGCCTCCGGCTCCGGCAAGTCAACCATGCTCAACCTCGTCGGCCTGCTCGACACGCCCAGCGCCGGTCAGGTGCTGATCGCCGGCCGCGACGCCGCCACACTGGATGAGGACGAACGCTCACGTCTGCGCCGTGAGCACCTGGGTTTCATCTTCCAATCGCACTACCTGCTGCCCGACTTCGACATCATGGAAAACGTCTTCATGCCCTGCCGCCTGCGCGGTGAAGTGGCCCTGGGCGATAGCTGGAAACGCGTCGAAACCCTGATCGAAACCGTTGGTTTGAGTGAGCATCGACACAAACGCCCGCACCAGTTGTCGGGCGGCCAACAGCAACGCGCCGCCATCGTCCGCGCCCTGGCCAATGAGCCGCGTTTGGTGCTGGCCGATGAGCCGACCGGCAACCTCGATACGCAAACCCGCGACGTGGTCTTCACGCTGATGCGCGACCTCAGCCGCAAACGCGGGCAGGCCTTTTTGCTGGTCACCCACGATCCGTCGCTCGCCGTCGACGTCGACCGCGTGGTCACCATCCGCGACGGCCGGATCGTCGATGAGCGCAGGCCTTGACGCCGCCTGCGCCCTTGGCCTATCTCTGCGATTGTCTGCCCCTGCCCTACGGCTTTGCCGCGATCGCTGCGCACGAGCCACAGCAGATCATCGAGCAGATGGCGGCACATGCGCTTACAGGCTCATAGCGCAGTTGCATAAAAGCACATAGGCTGCTGGGCATGTCCAAATACCCGCCGCCCGCTGCCCTCAGTCCTGTCATCGTTGCACTGGCGCGCGAGGCGAAGCGTTTGGACCTGACCGCCTATGCTATCGCGAAGACCAGCGAATTGCCGGTCAGTACCGTGCAGCGAGCATTGGATGGCTTGACCTCGCCGACGCTGGTGACGATCGAGGCGGTAGCGGATGCCCTCGGTATGGAGCTGAAAGTGCTGCGCCGGTAAGGGCGATGACCAGGCAGATGACCAGGCAGATGACCAGGCGTGGTGCCCAGATAACCAGCGCTGCTCAGGTTGCGCTGTTGCTGTCGCCTTTGATCAGTCCCGCTAGGTGGCTGGCCATATCCGCCAGCGCCGCGGCCGATTGACGCGTATGTGCTGCCTGTTGGGCAGTGGTATCGGCGCCGGTGGTCAGTTGACCGGTGACGCTGGCGACCTGCTGAGCGCTGACCAGGGCGGCGTTCATCTGGCGCGACATCTCATTGGTGGTGGCGGATTGTTCCTCCACCGCTGCGGCGACGCTGGCCTGCAGGCCTTGGATGTGGCCGACGATCTCGCGCACTTTTTCCAACGAGGTCGACGCCTGGACCATGCCAGATTCAATCGCTGAGACCTTCAGTTCGACCTCGTCGGCTTTTTCGTGCGAGAACTGCGCTAAGCGTTTGACTTCCTGTGCCACCACGGCGAAGCCGCGACCGGCTTCGCCTGCCCGCGCGGACTCGATCTGGGCATTGAGCGCCAGCAAGTTGGTCTGTTGTGCAATCTTGGTGATGCCATGGGTGATGGCGCGGATGCCATCGACCAAGGAACGCAGTTGATGCATGGTGGTGTCGGATTCACGTGCCAGCGCAACCGCTTGTTGGGCCACGCCGGCGGCTTCCTGGGCGTTCTGGGCGATCGAGGTGGTGGAGGCGCTCATTTCCTCGGCCGCGGCGGCGATGCTGCGCAGGTTATCGTTGATCTGCTGGGCGTCGTGGTCGACGGTGGTTGATTGGGATTTGGTGATCTGGGCACCAGCGAGCAGTTCCTTGGCGATGCGGTCAAGGTCGCCCGCCGAACCACTCAGGCGTACGGTCTCCGGTTTCATGCCTTCCAGCAGGCGGGTGAGGTTGGCCTGACGTTCATCGGCTTCGGCCTCACGTTCCTGGACTTCGCGTTGGGCGCGGCGGGTGAAGCGCCAGGCGAGGAATCCAGCGAGGAGGGCGAGCAGGGTGACGACCACCGGCGAAACCCGCGTCGCCAGGCGGATGTGGTTGATGGCGCCCTGTTCGGCGGCTTCGGCCTCGGACAGGCGTTGGTGGTTCATCCGCGCGAAGTCCGCTATGGCTTTGGCTGCCGCCAAGATCGCTTCGCGTCCGGTATGGCGTGCTGCCAGCAGGCCCTGCTGGGCGGTGACCAAGCCGTCCTTGCCGGTGATGGCGTTGCTGGTCGGCTGCAGGCCATCGCGGACTCCAGCGATGGCCGCGGTCACCAGTTCAAGGTCACGTGGCAGCGCGGTCTCTTTGAGATTCCCCAGGCCTTCGGCGATGGCGGCGAGGGTGGCGGTGACGACCTCCGATTGCGCGGTGGCTTCCTTGGTCAGGGCGGTGATAGCGTCGCTGGCAGTCGCCAGCCGCATCCGCGCGGTGATGGTCTCCAGGTTGCGCGCGGCTCCAGTGCAGGTCGATGCCCGCACCGCCAAGGAATTGGTCAGCGACATCATGCGGATCAGCAGCTGCAGCTGTTGGTTTTGCCGTCCGGCTTCCTGCTGCAGTTCGTCGATCCACACCTGGATCTCGCCTTCGAGCACCGCGGTGCGCTCCAGGATGGGCTGGACGGCTTCCTTCGTTGCGGGCGTGACGTTGCCGAGCAGCCCGTTCAGTTCATCATGCGTGGCGGTCGCGGCCTCACGCAGGCGTTGGCTGTTCGAGACCGTGGCGTCCTCGGCGATCTTGATGATGGCATCACACTGGCCGGTGATCTGTAGCACAGCCTCCGCCGGTTTGACCAGCCCATGCACACCCTGGTCGGTCGACCAGCGCACCTGACGGAAGTGCATCATCACGGTATTCAGTTTGACGGTCACCTGGTTGGAGCGCCGATAGAGCGCCTCGGCTTGGCGCAGCTTCGCCTGGAGTCCGGTACGCAGATCGTTGATAGTCTTGGTCAGGCCATCAACGCGCCCGACGGTGTCGGTGACTGAGGTCGACACGTGCTGCGCGGCCGCTACCGCCGCGGTGTCCGCCAGATCGGCATCTTTCAACGCCTGATGCAATTGCTCCAGATGCGTGGTGAGCGCAGCGAATTGCTGACGATCGTCACCCGCACCCAGCGCGTGCAGCTCAGCGAGCGATTTGCCCGCCTTGCTGACGATGCCGGCGAGTACCTGCTCGACCTCGGGCCGGCTGGCGGGCCCGAGCAGCATCAATCGTCCGGCAAGAGTTTCGACCTGGGCGAGTTCTTCCTGCAGGTGACTGGTTGCCCGCGCCACTGGTGCGACGCGCTCTTCGACGTCGCTCACCATGGTGATGGTGAACCAGCCGACGATGGCCGAGACGATGGCGATCAGAGCGAGAAGCAAACAGGTGCGACGCAACAGTCCACCGAGAGCAGAGCGCAAATCCACGAGGGGACTCCTTAAGAGGGCTCAGTGTAGCGCGCAGAAACGTGACGGCGCAAGGCGACGTTCAGCAGCATTCGACAGAAAGCCTGGAGTTTACCAGATCTTCATGCGAGTGTCGGTCAGTGCTCCCGGTGGTTCAGCGCAATGGATTCAACGTGCAGCACTGAGGCACAACCATCGTCGCATGCGCCGCGTGCGCCGCGTAGACGTATAGACGTGCAGCGCTCGATTCGGGAATCACGCCGACGAAATCCAACCGCTCATCGTCGCCGGTCGGCGACAGCGACCTGCAGAACCACGTGCGACGTCGAAAGGCACGTGTCTCCAGCCGGTCGCACCTCGCACCTCGCACCTCGCACTGCGCTTTTCCGGATCAAGCAGGCAGAGCGAGTACGAGAAGCGGATCGTACTGCCGGCGCAGCACGGCCAGTCGCGCGCCGGTTGCCGGCGACCACGCGCTGGCGAGGTGGGCGGCGGAACGCGCCACCGGCGTGAAGTTGATGTTGGTCTCTGCTGCTGCCCATGGCGCGACAGCGTCGAGTAGACGATCGCTCTGCGGACGCACGGTTGCTGCACCACCGCTGCAATCGGTGGCGATGAAGGCCACGGCATAGGCGGCCGGGCGTCCGCCGACGGCAGAGCCCTCTGCGACATCGGTGCTGGTCGCTGCGCCCAAGTGGCGGAGTTCCATCGCGAATGGTGCCGACGGCTCGGACAGGAGTTCCGCCAGCACGGTCTCAGCAAACGACGGATCAAGCGGACGCAGCAGCTGACCACGCACCCACTGCGGACCTGGCTCGCGCGGATCATTATGGATCCGCGTGATCTCGGCCGCTGACATGTCGGCGAGATCATCCAGGTGGACTGGTGCGAACGCGCGCAGGGGCGCGGCCAGGCGTTGTCCCTCGTGGGTGGATCCCGGATAGGCGAAACGCAGGTTCAGCAGCTGCCGGCCGCGCAGCGGCGCTGGCAGATGGTCGAGCGCGGGAAAGCGGATGATCGCCACGCTGGTCGTGACCTGCGCCGCGGCCGTGGGCGTCCACGCCAGCCATTGGCGCAACACGGGGGCGATGTGCGGTGCGGTGAACCACAACGATCCGGCGTACAACGTGCGGAGTGCGATCAGGCGCAGGCGTACAGCGACGACGATGCCGAGGCCGTGTTTGCCACCGCGCAGGGCCCAGAAAAGCTCCGGATGGTGCGTGGCATCGACCTCCAGCAGATCACCACCGCCGGTGACCACGGTGCAGCTGATGAGGTAATCGGAGCTGAAGCCATGGCTGCGCGCGAGCGGCCCGAGCCCGCCACCGAGCAGGTAGCCGACCACGCCGACCGTGCCGGACGAACCGGCCACAGGAGCGAGGTGGTGTTCCGCCGCCGCGGCGATCACCGCGTCCCAGCGCACGCCGGCGCCGATGGTGGCGATGTGCGTGCGCGGATCGATGGCGAGGTGATCGAGCAGCGCGGTGGTGATCAGCAGTCCATCGCTGACCGGCGCGAAAGTCCCGTGCCCGGTGGCATGCACCGCCACGCGCAGGTGGTGCTCCTTGGCGAAGCGCACCGCCGCGACCACATCCTGCGCATTTCGGGCTCGCACCACCGCCAACGGTGCATGGCGCACGGCGGTGTTGTAGCCCGCGCAGGCGTCGATCGCCGCCGGATGGTCGCCAGGGAAAGCGGCATCACCCATCGCGGTGAAGAGCAAAGACGGATCACTGGCCATGTGGCGGGCGATTCAGCAGAGACGCACCTCGGGTCAAGGCCGTCCCAGGGGGGACTTCAGCGCATGAACGCGCCTGGGTCGTTGCCGTGGGTGCGTGGCTTGCTGCCTGGTTGCGCGGTGGTCTGTGGTTGCACGGAGGGGAAACTGGTGCCTGCGTTGCTGACGAAAGGAGCATCGCCACGCAGACGATAATCACCGCGCACCGGGTCGATGAACAGCGCCACGTCGGCGTCCCAGTGCGTCCCGAAGCCAGACGCAATTTTCGCTTCGCGGGCCACCAGGTTGCCCGTGCCGCTGAGATGTTTTCCGGATTGGGTAAGCTGCGGCGAACCGACCAGGATGTTGCCGTTGGCAGTGATGCGCATCGGGCTGCGTTCATCGAGCAGGAACACCACGCCAGGATCTGCGGCGACCAGCGTGTTGTAGGCGAGCAACAGGTCGCCGCCGTGCGGACCGTGGATTTCGATGGTGCGTAGGCGATTGCTGCCAGGAGTACGAATTTTCCCGACCAGCAGGTTGCCGATCATGGCGATGCTGCGCTCACGACCAAGATCAAGCAAGCTGACCTCGCCATCGGCACAACCGCTGATGCGGTTGGCTTCCATCACCAGTGAACGATTGCCGCTCATCAACGCTTGACCGTGGGTGGCATCGTGCAGCAGGTTGCCGCGCACGGTGGCCGCTCCACCTCCGAGGTGCAGCAGGTGGCAGTAACCGTCGTTGCTCGCGGTGCCGACCGGTCCGATGTCGTTGTCGACAATCAGCACGCGATCGGCGACGGCATCGATGCCCTGATCACAATCGAAGATGTGGCAATCGCGGATGGTGATGGCCTTGGCGTCGACGCAGCGAATGCCGGCGGCGTTTTTCCCGTTGCGACCATTGCTGATCGTCAGGTGCTCGACCACCACGTTGCTGCCGTGCAGTTGCAGGACCGCACGCGCCGTGGCGCCGACGCCGTCCAGCACGTGGCCACTGGCATCCAGCAGAGGACGTTCAGCACCGATTCCACGGATCACCAGCGGCCGCAGGGCGGTGCCGCTGTCGTGGACTTTCCACCCACCGCGATGCGTGCCGGGATGGAGTTCGACCACATCACCCGGACTCAGCGCCGGGAGATCGACCAGCGTCGCGTAGCGCTGACCGGCACCGACGGCGTGAATCTGACCGATGGGGGCGTCGTTGGCCCGCACCAACAGGGGCGCATCCTGTGCCGCAATGGCGAAGGAACCGGCGGGCACGGCGAGCGAATCCGCACCGCGATCGACGCGCACGCTGCCGGAGGTCACGCCGACGCGGGTTTCAGTTCCGGTGCTCGCGACGTTCAGCGTGGTGCCGACCACGGTGACCTCGGCGGCCGTCGTGCTGATCACCAGCGGCCGACCTGCGGGCTGCGGGCTGACCACGGCCATGAGGTCGCCCTGCTCCAGGCGCAGACGTTTGCCTGTGCTGGCGTCGAGCACGGTCGCCACGCTGCCGGCTGCCAAGGTCAGCACGCTGCCGTCGGCGTAACGCAGGGAGGCGCTGCCGGCGCCGGTGGTCAGGCGATCACCAAGGCGCAACCGTTCGCCAACCAGCACCCGACCGACGTCCGCACGTTGCACCTCCGTCGCTTCGGCACGCACCAGCACCGGCGCATCATCGATTGCGGGACGCGACCACCACCAACCGACGGACACCAGCAGCGCAGCGGCAGCAGCAGCCCACGGCATCCAGGTGCGACGTGGTTGACGCAGTCGCAGGTGCCGTCGCGAGGGCGTGGTCGCGTGGCTCGCGGCGATGCCGCGTTGCCGCAAGTGTTGATGATCAAGGATCGCTTGGCAGTAGCGCACCTGGTGAGCGCGGTCGGCGGCGAGCCACCGGTCGAGTTCGGCATACCCCGCGTCGTCGAGCGTATGGTCGAGGTGCCCGCTGATCAGTTCATCCGGCGTCATGCGCCGCTCCGCGCCAGGCGCTTCTCGATGCAGGTCTGCAGGGCGGCGCGCACCCGCGTCAGGGCGACGCGCACCGCCACCGCCGTCATGCCCAGCCGTTCAGCGATGTCCTGCGGTTCGATCGCTTCCTCGTAACGCAGTGCCAACAGGTCGCGGCTGCGGCCGGTGACGCCGCGCAGGCATTCCGTCAGTGCACCGCGGCGGTCGTCGGCGGTCGGCAGGACCTCTTGCCAGACTTGCTCCAGGCTCTCCACCGTTGCCGGACGCAGCCGACTGATGGCGCGCGTGCGGTCGCGCCGTTCGCTCAGGATCGCGGTCTTGGCCATGCCCATGGCCCAGGCGGTGAACGGGCGCGCGGGGTCGTACTCGGCGAACTTGCGCAGCAGGGTGAGGGCGACCTCCTGCAGCACGTCGTCAGCGGCGTGCGGATCCGTCACCACCGCGCAGATGTAGCCGGCGATGGCGGGATGGGCCTGCGTCCAGAGGCGGGTGAAGTGTTCTTGGGAGGGGTCCATCGTGCTGGGCATTTCTCCGCGGCAGGCCCTGGCGTTACAGCTGAAATCCCGCCACTGGGGGCAGTTCCCGTGGCACGGGCGGGACGCCTGTGCCACGCGAGGTTTTGCTCAGGTCTGTAACGATCACACCAATGGCGGAGAGATGGGCGGAGTCCGCCTATGCGCCTGGCCGTCCTGTTGCTGTTCACCCTCGCCACCATCCTGCCGGCGGCGGTCTATGAGGTCGGTTCCGGGCAAACCTATGCCACCATCGCGGCGCTGCCGACCTTGGTGGCGGGCGACACGGTGAACCTCCACGCGGGAACCTACACCGAGGTCAAACGCTGGACGGTCTCGGGCACCGCCGGTTCGCCCATCACCATTCGCGGCATTGGCGCCACCCGTCCGCTGATTGATGCCACAGGCAAGGATGTCAGCGGTTCCGGCTCCATCCCGCGTGGCGTGTTTCAGATCCACGGCAGTCATGTCGTCGTCGAACACCTGGAGTTCGCCAACGCCCGTAACGGCAACAACGGCGCGGGCATCCGCATCACCGGCGGAGCGACCAACGTCACCATCCGCGACTGCCGCATCCGCGACAACGACATGGGCGTGATGAGCGACACCTGCGACGCGGTGCTGATCGAGAACAGCGAGATCGACCACAACGGCACGTCGTCGTTCAGCGGCTACAGCCACAACTTCTACTTGGGTGGCACTAGCATCACTATCCGCGGCTGCCATGTCCACGACGCGACCTATGGCCAGAACGTCAAGAGTCGCGCGCACTTCACCGCGCTGTTGTACAACCGCATCGAAAACGCGCAGGATGGCGAGGTCGGCTTGGTGGATGCCGCCGATACCACCTCTGCCAACAGTAACGCGGCGCTGATCGGCAACGTCATCATCGCCAAGAACCGTGGATCCAGCTGGAACAACTCGCGTTTCGTATTGTTCGGGGCGGAGAGCGGCAACACGCACAACGGCACACTCTACTTCATCAACAACACCTGCATCGCCGGGGCCACCAGCAACACCTTCCTGACCATCAGTCACGCCGATGCGGATTTGGTGGCGCGTAACAATGTGTTCGTTGGCTCGACCAACCTCGCTTCGCTCATCGCCGGTTCATCGGCGATCGGCTCGGGTAACTGGGCGCCGACCGGCGCCAGTGTGCCGGCGGGGATCACCGGCACGGTCACGGGCGCAGCGCCTGGATTCGTCAGTGGTAGCGATCTGCATCTGGCGACGGGGTCACCGTGCATCGACCTGGGCACGGTGGGCGCGACCTACCTGGATGGCAGCGGTGTCAGTCGTTCAGCAGTTCCGACGCATACCTACGAAGGTTTGGGCGTGCTGACTGCGCGTAGCGATAGCGCTGCGCCGGATGCGGGGGCGTATGCGGGTCCGTCGGCGGGTGGCGGTGGTGGAGGATCGACTCCGCCGCCGACATCGAGCTCGTCGTCGGGTGGCGGAGGATGTGGCGCGGGTGGTGGTGTCGCCGGATTCGTCTTCGCATTGTGTCTGATGGTACAAGTGGCGCGTCGTTCGAGGTGACACCCCCTGGGAGAGG
>JANPLC010000444.1:0-15644 GCA_031426335.1 Planctomycetota bacterium | reverse complement strand
GCTGCCCATCCACCTCAAGCTGGCGCAGTCCGGCAAAGACATCCAGGTGTTCACCTCAACCGACGGAAACAACTGGGGCGAACCACGCATGACCCACACTGCCACGTTCGATGACAAGGGCCGCATCGGCATGTTCGTCTGCTCGGGAAATACTTTCGCCGCGACCACGGCGGTCTTCGACACGGTGACGATCAGCAAGTGAGCGATGTGCACAGTATGCCTTCGCTCAACCGTCAATGCATACAGGATCTCTTCATGCCCAATATTCTATCTCCTAATCACCAACTGCGCTCCGTGCACCGGCGCTTGGCGTTGCTGTTGCTGTTCATGGGTTCAGCCCTGGCGGTCGATTTCCAGGTCTACGCTCCCAGTCTAGCGACACGCACTTTGTGGATCGTCAACGCCAGTACGCATGGTGAGATGCTGCAACTCTCCATGGCAGAAAAAATCCCACTCGATCTCCCCGGCACAACCATCTCTTCCCATCCCACCCTGCCGGTTCTGTATGTGGCAGGAGATGCGGGAGCGGACGGGACGTTCGGCGTGATGATCCAAATCAATGAGGATGGGACCCACGCTGGCCACAGTCGTTTGCCGCTGACGCACGATGCCTGCTACCTGAGTCTCGACCGCAGCAATCGCTTCTTGCTGAGCGCGAGCTACGGCACCGGAAAAGTCAGCGTTCATCCACTTGATGCCAGCGGAATGGTCGGTTCAGCAAGCACAACGGTGTCTGAGGGCCGCAAGTGCGCCCATGCGATCGGCGTCTCCCCAGACAACCGCTTTGCCTATGTGCCGTACGTCAAAGAGCACAACGCCTTGCTCCAGTACCAATTCGACGCGAAGCTCGGACAGTTGACACCGCTCAATCCCGCGAATGTACAACCACCAGCTGACACCGGCCCACGTCACCTCGTCTTCCATCCGACTCTCACCACGGTGTATTTCACCAATGAACAGCATCTGGGAATTTCCGTTTATGACCGTGCGGCCGACGGACGACTTACGCTACGCCAAGTCTGCGATGTGGTCCCGCCCACGGCTGACAAATCAGGCGTCAGCGCCTCGGATCTGCTCATCACGCCGGATGGCCGTTTCCTGTTTGCCGGCCTGCGTGGGCACGCCCGCGCGTTCGATTGGATCGCTCGTTACCGCGTCAATGATGATGGCACAGTTGCCCTGCTGGGTCTGACCGCAGCCGACAAGGTCCCGTGGAGCTTAGCCCTCTCACCCGATGCCCGCTTCTTGCTCGTCACCGCTTTCGAGGGAGCCACTCTGTCTGCCTATCGCATCACCCCAGACGGCGATTTGACCAACGCCGGCAGGTTGGCGTGGGACAAACACATCATGGATCTGGTGTGCCGGACTCAGGTCGTTAAAAAAGCACGGTAAGGGTTCGCGCAAAAAATAGAGTCGATCACTAGGTTGAGCGAGGCCCGTGGCCGTCACGTGCTGATCCAGGTCGATGCCGCCGGAAATCTTCACTGCCGCTGGCGCGACAAATCCGGTGATCCCGACGACGGCGGTAAGAAAGACTTGGGCAAGGTCATGCTGCCCATCCACCTCAAGCTGGCGCAGTCCGGCAAAGACATCCAGGTGTTCACCTCGGCCGACGGCAGGACTGGGGCAAACCACGCATGACCGGCGAGGTGGACACCCATACTGCCACGTTCGACTACAAGAGCCGCATCGGGATGTTTGTCAGTTCGGCCAATACCTTTGCCGCGACCAGTGCCGTGTTTGAGCCTATATCCGGCAGACGAACCGATTTTTCAACACGAAGGCACGAAGACACAAAGGGATGCAGACAAACAGGGGTTCACCAGTTTGGTGACTCGCAGGTGACGCTCGAACTCTACTGGATACCTGCTGTTCTTCGTGTCTTCGTGCCTTCGTGTTGAAAAATCCCTGTTTCGATCGCCGGATCTAGGTTGAGGCGGTCGCGATCGAAAAATGACGTTCAGCGGCGGATCGCCGGCACCTGGAAGATCAACAGATCACCAGCGGCGATGGTGAAGTCAGTGCCGGTGAGCGGGCGGTCGGGGTCATTTCTGCGCACCTCGCGCACCAGTTGCGGTGTGTCAAAAGTGATGGTCAGAGTGAGTGCTGCGTGGATGTTGGAGTTGACGATAGCGACGTAGTGTTTCCCGTGATTCTGCAGCAATGAAACCACCGCCGCGCCAGTGCCGACGTTCACCGCGCGCAGCCCGCCGTGCGCGGCGAACGGGCGCGTTCCCTTGGGAATCGCTTGGCCGGCATGGGTGACAGATTCCACCTGGGCGTCTTTGAACACGCGCGACCACGCGCGGATCTCGTGATTCACTTGTTTGATCAGCGCATAGGTCGGTGTGCGTTTGCCGTCGCGGTCGATCGGTGCTTCGCGATCTTCCGGGAAAGTGGTCCAATAGGAGTAGGCCTGGATGCACTGCGCGCCGTAGGCGAGGTTGGTGAAACTCTCGAAGCGCAGTTGCGCCAACGTGCGCGACGGTTGGGTGGCGGCGAACAGCGTCGCCTGGTAAAATCCCCAGAAAAGTTTGCGCACACGACGTGCGCTGGCGGCGACGATTTCCAGATTCTCGAAGTGTCCTGACTGCACGGGTCCAGTGCTGGTGGGATAATGATCGAATGAGATGAGGGGGACCGGCACGGTGTCGACGAAGCGATCGATGTACTCTTGATACGTCGGCGTGCCGAGCTGCGTGGTGTTGGCATAGGTCGGTAACAAATTGATGTAGCAGGGATGGCTGGCGTCGATGACCTGAATCTTTTTGGTCCACGCGGCGAGATCGCCAAAGGCCGCCGCCGCCGGTTCGTCGCTCAGGTGGTAACCGGCCAACGCCGGATGCGCCCGGAGTTTTTCCACCGCGTTGGCGGTGTCGCTCGCGAGTTCAGGGCACGCCACGAACACGCTGACGCCGGAGCCCTTGGCCGCATCAAGCGCCGCGAGCGCTTGCGTCAGATTGCCGAAGCCGGTCAGGCTGGTGGTGAAACCCGCCTCAGCCAATTCGCGGTAGCGCTCCGGTGTACTGAAGGCGCCGCCGGGAATGCTGACGCAGGCGTAAACCGGGATGATCTCCTGCGCGACCAGCGGGCAGGCCATAACGAATGAACAGAGCGAGATGGCTAGCCACCTGGTGCGCGTCGACATGTGGGATCTTCCTGGTGTGCGAAACGATACGGTACAACCCGCCGACGGTTGCCGGTGCTTCTGCGAACCGGGAAGGGTGATTCGCTCGCGGCAAGGAAACGGAACGTCAGTTTGGGACCGGAGTGGTTACGGCGTGCTCCTCCCGGCCAGTCGACCGATCTCATCCACTGTCAGTGCGCGGTCATAGACGCGTACCTCACTGATCGCACCGGCGAAATTCCACACCAAGCGGTCGCTGGCCGCGCCGATCGCCCAATGCCACGCATTCCAGCGGCGGTCGCGTTCGGAGTCGTCCTGCCGTTCGGCGGCCTGCACGCCATCGATCCAAATGCGACGCCAGCCGTCGGCGGACCATGTCCACGTCAGGTGATGCCAGCGGTCGTCAGTGATGCGCTGCGGACTGTCGAGGCGTTCCTGTGCATGGTTATGCTGCGCCATAAAGTTGACGAAGCCGGCGGCGTCATCGGCGCCTGGGACTTCCGATTCTGGGATGCCCTGGGTCGACGCACCGGCGCCAACGGTGAAACCACCAGAAAAAACCGTACCGAAACGCCGTGAGTTAGTCTTCACCCAGGCGCTGACGGAGACGCCGCTGGGCGTGCCCAGATCCTGCGGGCCCAGGTCGAGCCATTCGCCGCCGAACTGGCCGGTGAAGGTCAGCGCGCTGGTTGAGCTGCTACGCCCGCTGGTCCACGCGGCGGTGAGCGAGCGGCTGTGATGACCGTAGCCAGAGGCATCGTGCGCCACGGTGCCGGTGCCCTCGTTGAGCGGCCAATGTCCGATCAAGCCGTGCAGCACGTCCCAGCCCGCCGTCAGCGGTCGCGTCACCGGCGCCTGGCCGCCGATCACTTGCGCGCTCTGTCCGGCATTCACCACCACCGCGTCCGTCGTTGACGGTCTGCTCACGCGCACTGTGCCGTGCTGCACCGCCACCGCGGTCGCACCGGCGGTGGCAACTACGGACAACTGCGTGCCGACTACGGTGACCTGCGCTTCGGCAGTGCTGAAGATGAGCGGGCGATCAGCGCGCTGTGGCGCCACGTTGGCATCGACGCGACCGCTGAGCACGACGACGCGTCGTTGGTGGACGTCGGCAGCAAGGCGGACCGTGGTGTTAGCAGCACAGGTGATGACGGTGGCTTCGTTGATGAACGCCACCTGCGCACTCGTGGTGCCGGTGCGCAGCGTGTCACCGCTGATCAGCACCGTGGTGTCGATGCGACTGCCATCGCGTTCAATCTGTGGTGGCTCGCCCGTGCCCGCCAGCACCTGCGCCAATGGCGGTGTTCCGGGCATCGTCCACCAGCCGATCAGCAACGCGATCAGCGCGGCAGCTGCCGTGGCCCACCACCAGCGCTGCTGACGTCGCGGAGCAACCTGTCGCGCTGCGCCCAGGTGCTCGGCTAGCAGCGCCTGCTGACGCAGCACGCGGCCCAGTTGTGCGAGGCGCACTGGATCAGCATTGGCCTGCGCCAGAAATTCCTGTTCTTCATCCGCCGACAACGCGCCGGCCAGCCAGCGTTCCACCTGGAGGTCCCACGGCTCATCCATGACGGGCCTCGGCCAGCAGCCGGCGTTCGACGCAGGCCAGGAGCGCCTGCCGCGTGCGCGTCAGCAGCACGTACAACGCGCCGTCACTCATGCCCAGATCGCGCGCGACTTTCCCGCACGCCAGACCATCGCTGTAGCGCAGATCGAGCGCCCGCCGTGCGCGGCCCTCCAACGATTCTAGGCATAAACCCAGCGCCTCACGCTCGGCCGAGATGTCCTCCTGCTCACGCGTCGCCGCATCGAGCGCTGCGGCGATCACGTCAGCCGCAACCGCGACCTCGCGCCGCCGGCCAGGATCGATCGACGCCAGGTATTCGTAGCGCGCGATGCTGCGCGCCCAGGCGATGAAGCTGGTGCCCAGCGTAAACTCGCGCCACTTCGCGCACACCACCAGGCACGTTTGTTGAAACAGATCCTCGGCCCGGTGTGGATCGCGGTTGAGCGCCAACAGCATCGCCAGCAATTGGGTGCGATGTGCCAGCACTAGGCGCATCACCTCTTGTCGCAGCGATTCATCGGACATGGCGCTACTCGACACGGCTCTGGTTCATTTCCACGTGTAATGTGCCGGGGCGCGCTGACGCTGGCTCACCGTCCGCTGGACTGCCAGCACAGGCCCAGGCCGTGCAGCAGCGCCAACGACAACGCGGTCATCGCCACGAGGCCGGAGCCGATGCCGCAGTGCTTCGCGCTGTCAGCTGACGCGGTTACCGGGGGTGTGCTGCTGGTGGAGTTGATGGTGTAGGTGGCGGTCGTCACCGCGCTGTCGCTCATCGCGGACTTCTGCGCCAGCGCCTTGACGGTCGTGGTCGCGCTGACCGTGATGGCGCCGGTGTAGAGCGACGAACTACCGGTCGGTGTCGAGCCATCCGTGGTGTAGCGGATCGTCGCGCCAGAAGTCGCCGAGCTGAGCGTCACCGATTGCGCGGCGATGAAGGTTCCGCCAGCGGGCGAGACCACCGGCGCGCTGACGGCTGATACCACCGGCGTGATGGTGTAGGTAGCGGTCGTGACCGCGCTGTCGCTCATCCCAGACTTCTGCGCCAGCGCCTTGATGGTCGTGGTCGCGCTGATCGTCAGCGAGCTGGTATAGAGCGGCGAACTGCCGGTCGGCGTCGAGCCATCCGTGGTGTAGCGGATCGTCGCGCCGGTCGTGGCCGAGGTGAGCGTCACCGACTGCGCGGCCGTGAACGTACCAGACGCCGGTGAAAATTGCGGCGCACCGACCTGCACCGTCGGCGTGCCGGTGGACAACGCCTGGATAGCAGTGAACCACGCATCACCCAACACCTGATAGGTGGCTGAGGTCGGATGCACGCCGTCGCCGAGTTGTCCCACGGTGATTGCCGACATCGCCGCGGCCCACGAGATGCGTTTCCCAGTGCCGGCGAGCGCCGTCACCTTGGCGTGCAGGGCGGTGTTAAAGTTGTCGACCAGCGGCTGCTTCGAGCTGCCGTTGCTGTTGTTCGCGTTCATCGGCAGGATCGGCGAGACGATCAGGTTGGTGTTCGGCGCGGCGCTGAAGATGCGGGTGATCAGCGCGTCGTAGGCGGTCAGTGAATTGTCGACGTCACTCTGGTTCTTATCGCCCCACGCCAGGTTGTTGGTGCCGATCATCAGCAGCACCACATCCGGCTGATAGGTGCCGACCGCGCGATCGACGACGCCGTCGCGGATGTTCTCGATGGTGCGTCCGGGCCAGCCTTCGTGACTGGGCACCGTCATGCCGGCGGAATTTTCCGTGTAGCTGCCGACCAGTTTGGCGTTGAAGCCGCCACTCGCGAGCACGCTGGTCAGTCGCGAGCGGTAACCGCCATTGGGATCCGGCGATCCATAGGTGATCGAATCGCCCAGCGGCAGGATCTTCAGGAAGCGCGTCTTGGTGACATCGAGCGTGCCGGCAGCGACCGGCGTGGCAGTGACCTCGGCCGAGCGCGGGCCTTCGCCAGCGGCGTTCACGGCAGCCACCCAGTAATGCCAGGTCTGGCCGTTGGTTGCCGTGGTATCGGCCGCATCGACTAAAAAAGTCGCCTGTCCCGGCGTCACGCTGTTGCGGAACGGAACGATGCCGCTGCGCCACACCGCGCCAGGGGTCGAGGTGGTTGAGCGGTAGAGGTTGTAGCGATTGATGCCAGACATCCGCGACCAGTGCAGCGCAACCTGCCCATCACCAGGAATCGCATCCAGCGCGGTCGGCGCCGGCGGAACCACCGCCGCTGATGTCACCGCGCCGGCGCGCAACGTCACCGCGTGCAGATTGACGCTTTCCCAATCACCCAGCCGGCCGTTTTCGATCAGCGTGACGGTCAACGTCTGTCCGGCCGATGCCGCGGCGTAGGTCATGACGTACGCGGCCATGAAATCGTTGGTGGCGGAAAAGAACGACTCGTCCTGCCAATCAGCCGCCGAGCCGTCGGACAGCTGACCACGCACCAGCGCGGTCGAGTGGTGGCCGGTGATGTAGACCTTCACCGTGCGCACGGTGGTGTCGGCGGGCACGGTGAAACTCACCCCGCCACCGGTGTTGATGATGCGCACGCCTACCGATGTTCCCGCGCAGGAGGCGTCCGGTGCGCCATCGTTCCAGACATAGTTCACGCCCGACGCATCATTACCGTAGGCGCCGCCATTGATGTTGGTCAGCACGCTGATTTTTCCGCCGCCGGACGCTTTGTGATTCATCCGGCGATCACCATTGAACCCCCAGTGCGCCCAGTCGAGTGCGCCCTCCGTCGTCAGATCAACCGCAGTGGTCGGCACTTCAATCCAACCGGTGAGCTGGGCGGCAGAGGCCGTACTGGCGCCGGCCAGCAGCAGGGCGAGCAGCAGAACGGAACAGGTGCGCGTGGTCATGGATCGGCCTCCGGGGTGGGGACGCGGGTGCGGCGTCAGCACTCAACTCGGGACGGCCGGAAATCCTTACCGGCTTTCCCGGTGGCCCATCCGGATCGACTCACCGCTGAACTATAACCCGGCCTCGTCATCGAAGGCGTAGAGGTCTTTGATGGTGGGCCGCGCATCGCTGCTGTGCGCCGACGTGCGTTCCGGCTGCACAAAAGTGAAGCGCAGACGATTGACGTTGCGTCTGGGAAAGCTGATCGACGTGTAGGCCGGGCCCAGCGAACCGCTGGCGACCACGGTCCAGGTTGCGCCATGGTCGTCGGACGCGCGCAGTTCGTAGGTGGTGCGCGGCACATAGACGGTCAGCGGCCAGGGATTCGGCCCGACGCCGCCCTGATCGATCAGCAGACCGCTGAGCGTGCGCGCAGCTGGCAAGGCGATCTCGAAAGAAGTTCCTGGTCGAGCGTAGTCGCTGGCACTGGTGGCGGGATTGCGATCGAACACCGCGTCGGCGTTGGCGAATCCACGGCCGCTGGGCATGGTCCAACCATCGGTGGAAACCGGCGAGCGATTCGGTTTCACGCCTGGATGAACAACAAAGTTCATCGCCAGCGGCGGGATCACTGCGGTTCCACTCTTCACCACCACCATCGCGCTGCCATGCACCGGGAGCGCACGCGCCGTATACGAATCGGTACTGATCCCGGCATCGGCGTGCGTCCACAGATCGCGCACGCGCGCCTGGCCGGCGGGCAGGCCCAGCTCGCTCCAGCTCACCGTGATGTCGGCGAGCGCAGTGCTGTTGTTGAGCAGGACCGCCGCCACGGAACCATCGTCGAGCGTGCGCGACCACACGTCCAGGCCGCCGCTCGAACGTCGACGCTGACCGGGCGCGGCGTGCTGCTGGTTCACCGCGATGGCCTCGGTGTTGAGCAGCACGTAGCGATCCCAGCGGTTCATCGCGCGGAAATCGTAGCTCACATACAAAGGCGCCGCCGCCACGCACCACAGGCTCATCTGGCTCAGCGCTTCCTGATCGCTGACCTCCGGAAATCCCGCCATCAGGTAATCGGGATTGTTCCAGCGGCCATTGCCAGCCGGCGCCGACACGGCGACTCGGCTCAGGCATTCCATGATGGTCGACCACTCGCCATTGATGTCGCGGCCCACGCGCCATTCGTCGGCGATGGCCGACGCGCGCCAACTCCAGCCGGAGTTGATTGAGAAGATGATGCGTCGACCGATGCGGGCCGACTCCGTCGCCAGGCTGCTGCTCATGCGCAGGTACGGCGCAGTGCCCTGCGATTCGCTCCAGTCATAGCCGTCGTAGAACAAGTGATCGACACTGGAATCAGCGACGAAGCGCGCGTGCCGGTCGATCAGTTCATTGCCTTGCAGCGTCGGTTGCAGCGCGGTGGTGCCATAGTCGGGGAAGTTCTGACTACCGCCCATGGACAACGCCGGCGACAGATAAAACCCGAGCTTGAGCGACTGCGCATGCAGGTGATCGGCCAGCCCCTTTAAGCCCTGGGGATAGTTCGCAGGATCAACATGCGGATCACCGTTTTGATACGGCGTTCCGCCGGCATACGTGCCGCTGGTGGTCCAGTAATACCAGCGATTGCGACTGTCCTTGCCCCACCAACCGCCATCGATGCGCATGATGGTGTAGCCGGCATCGCGCAGGCCGTTGGCGACATAGGCATCGCCCATGCTGCGCATCAGCGCGTCGTTGTGCGCCGCGACGAAGAAATTGAAGGTCGACCAGCCCATCGCCGGATAGGCATCGCCCGCGTGCAGAGGGATGGCGGCGAGCAAGAGCAACGAGGGCAGCAGACGCATGGCGGAGTTCTCCTGAACTGATGTGGCCGCTCGCGTCGCGATCTTACATCCGAGTCGTCCTCAGCGGCCTGCGAGCGTCGCCACTTCCGCATCGCTCAGCGCGCGGCCGTAAAGCCGCACCTGGTTCAGGACCAGAGCGAAATCGCCGACACGCGGTTCGGTCGGATGGCCAAGGGCGAGTGGCCACGCGGGCCATTCCACCGCATTCCACGCGCCGTCCTGGCGGCCGGCGACGGCCTGTCCGTCGACAAAGATGTCCCAGCGCCCGTCGCGGCTCCAGCGCCACGCGACTTGATGCCAAGTATTGGCAGGCAACGCGCGTTCGGCGACCAAGCGCACGCCGCGGTGTTCGACCAGCGGATGGCCGTCGGCATCGATGAGGAAACGAGCTGGGCCCTCGCCTAGCAACGCCGGACTTGCGCCGGACTCCCAGCGCAGTCGCAGCGCGACAGTCAGGCCGGGCAATGAGCCCAGCGCCAAGATCGGCAGACGCACGCCATCGGGGCGCAGGCCGTGGTCGCCCAGGGCCACCGCGCTGGCGCCATCGCCGCCGTCGCTCCAGACGCCTTCCGATTGTGCGACGATGCGGCCGTGGCGGCCCCAGGGCGAATGGTCGCGGATGTCCTCGTGATTCGCTTCGTCGCACGGCCACCAGCCCAATAGACTGCGCTCCAAATCTGCGTCGCCGGATTCATGCACGCGCAGCTCGCGGTCGGCGCCAGCCAGGGTCCATTGGCCAGCGCCGAGTTCGATCTGCTGACCGGCGCGCGCCACGGCGACGCGTCCGTGATCCACTACGACCTCGGTCGAGCGGGTGCTGACCGCCACCTGGAAGCGCGTGCCGATGACGCTGACCTCGCCGCTCGGGGTGAACAGACGGAAGCGTGCGCCGTGTTGCGGAGCGATCTCGGCCACGCAGCGGCCGCGGACCAGATGCACTTCACTGGCGTGCGTGCCCAGCCCGGTCTCGGCGCCCTCGCTCAACGTCAGTCGGCTGCCGTCGCCCAACTGCACTTCAACACGCGCGCCATCATCCAGCAGCAGGCGCGCACCTGCCGGAATCCAGGTTCCGACCGCGACGGAGAACCCAGCGGGATCACCGGCGATCCGGGCGGTACCGTCCACGGCTACGATCTTTGCACCTCCCGACGTCTGGCCCCACATCAGCCCCATCACCGACAACGCGCACACACTGACGAGCAGACCGGCGGCCAGCGCCATGCGAGCGGGCGTGATCACGCGCTGCTGCGGCTGTCGACGCAATCGCGCGGTGGCACTGTGCAAGGCCGCCAGCGCATCCGGCAGTTCCTCCGCGACGAATGCTTGGCTCAGGACGCGCCGCGCGACGGCGGGATCCGCGCTGATGCGACGGCCCAGCTCGCTTGCGCCGGCCTCGTCCAGGTCCCCATCGAGATGGGCGTAGATCAGCCGATCCAGATCCGCATCGCCAGTCATGGTCAGGTCTCTCCACTGATGCGCAGGCGGTTCTCGATGCAGTCGGCCAGCGATGAACGCAGACGACAGAGCATGGTGTCGATGGCGCCTCGTTGGCGTTTGAGTGCGTTGGCGATGTCGGCGACATCCTCTTCCGCTTCATAGCGGCGTCGCAGTAGCTCGCGGTGGGTGTCCGGCAGGTCGTCCACGCAACGACGCAGTGCCCGGCGTCGCGCCTCCCACACGCCACCGGTATCGTCGTCATCGGCGTGGACCGCTGCCAGCGTCTGCATCGCCTCGTCCGGCAACGGGCACAGCCGCGAGCGCGCCTGGCGTTTGCGGTGATCACGCACGATGAACCCGCACACCGTGCGCGCCCAACCGACGAAGTTCGCATCGTCCGGCAATTCCGCGCGCTTGCGCGACATCACCACTGCGGCTTCCTGGAAACAATCATCTGCCGCGCTTGCGCTGCCCACCACCGCGCGTAGCCATGCCCGCAGCCCAGGCTGGGCCTGGATGAGCTGGGCAACAAACAGGTCCTCGCGCATGTCTAGACTATGGACGCTCGAAGGCGTTTCTTACAGGGTCAAATCAACGCTCAACGTGCGGGTGTCTACACCATCTCCAACCCGCGCATCGTTCCCTTTGACGAAGCAAACGCGGAGCACTCGATGCCCAGGCGTTGGAGCATGGAGACATAGAGATTGGGCAGCGGGTAGTTGTTAGCCTTATCGAAAGCCAGGTGCTGGCCGTGTTTGAAGCCGCCGCCGGCCAGCAGCACCGGCAGGTTGTGGTTATCGTGGTTGTTGCCGTTGCCGAGATTGCTGCCGTAGAGCACTTGCGTGCGGTCGAGCAGCGTGGCGTCGCCTTCTTTGGCGGCGTTGAGCTTGTTCAATAGGCCAGCGAGTTGGCGGAACTGCGCGAGTTCGAGGTTTTTGAGCTGCTCCAGCTTGTCTTCGCGTCCGACGTGGTGGGAAAGATTGTGACTCTCACTGCTGACGCCTGGGATGTGCTCGCTGAAACCATCAAGGCGGACCATCAGCGTGATCAGGCGCGTGCTGTCGGTGGCGATGGCGAGGTGGGCGAGGTCGTACATCGCAGCGATTTTTTCGAGCAGGTATTCCTCATCTTTTGGAACCGCGGCCGTGACCGTTGGCTTAGGTTTGCGCTCCCATTCCTCGGCGATGACCAGTCGGCGTTCCACTTCGCGCACCGAAGTAAAGTACTGGTCCACGCGCTGGCGATCGGCGACGCCGAGCTGCCGTTGGAGCGCTGCGGCACGCTGCGAAACCACATCCAGAATGCTGCGTCCGGTACGCAAATCTTCGACTTGGCGTTCCATCGCCGCCGCGTCGCCGGCGATGAACAACGCTTTGAAGACCTGCGCCGGGCTGTTTTCGGCGGGCAGCATCACGCCGCTGGAGGTGAACGACAGCGACTGGTTGCCATTCTTCGCCACCACCAGCGACAGCGCCGAGACCCGCGTCAGGTGGCCGATGCGCTCCGCCGCGAACTGGTCGAGTGAGATGCTGTTGCGGAACGAGGCTGAGCCCGGATGCGGCGCGCCGGTCAGGAACGTCGCCTCAGCCGAATGACCGCCGGTCACGTCGGGATGCGACATGCCGGAAAAGATGGTGATTTGCTCGCGGAAATCTTTGAGCGTGTCGAGGTAGGGCGTGAGTGTGTACCCGCGGCCAGCCTCGGCCGGAACGAAATGCCGGTCGAGCACGCCGAGGTTGGTACAGATGGCAACGATCCGTCGTGGAACGTTGGCCGCCGCCGTGCCGGTCGGCGGATTCATCGCGTGCAGAAACGGCAAGGCGAGCGACACCCCGGCAGCCCGCAGAAAGGTGCGGCGCGACAGCGCCGAAGCAGAGCGGTGAGTCATGGTGCGTCCGATCTATTTGGTGTGGAACAGGGTGCTGGCGACGACGCTGTGCAGCAGATCGCGCACGCCGTGATGGGTCGGCTTGGTGCGGGCGATGATCGCCTCGATGGCGGCACGATCCGCGAAACGGATGCCGGTTCCGGTGGCATAGATCAGCAGTTGGCGCACCAGATTGCGCGCCAGCGCGTCTTCGTCCTGCCGCAACAGGGCGCGCAAACCGTTCACATCGGTGAAGGTGCGGCCGTCAGCCAATTCGCCGCTGGCATCGACTTCAGAGCCCAGGCGCAGGCGGGTGCGACTGCGATAGTTCACGGCGGTGGAACTGACGATCAGCACCGACGGTTCGTCGACGGTCTCCGTGCCTTTCTGGATCTTCCGTGGCGCGCCTTCCAGGCGGTAGCGGTCACGCCAGCCGCCGATGACATCGAAACTTTCGAGCGCCAGTCCCGGCGGATCCATCTTGGCGTGGCACGCGGCACAGGCGCTGTCGGCGCGGTGTTTTTCGATCATCTGGCGGATGGTGACCGCGCCGGTCGCATCGGGTTCGACCGCTGGGATGTTCGGCGGCGGTGGTTGACGCGGAATGCCCAGCAGCCGCTCCATCACCCACACACCACGCAAGACCGGCGAGGTCGCCGTGCCATTGGCAGTGACCTTCAGCACCGCCGCCTGGGTCAGGAAACCACCGCGCGGTGAACCGGCGGGCAGCGGAACTTCGCGCAGCTCAGCACCGGTCACGCCGCGGATGCCATACAGCTCAGCGAGGCGCTGATTGATCAGCAGCGTATCGGCGGCGACGAGGCGCGTGACGCTCAGATTCCGGCTTAGCAGCGTGCGGAAATATCCCCGTGCTTCAGCGAGCATCGAATCGCGCAGCCACGGGTCGAACTCGGGATACAGATTCGGATCGGGCGTGGTGAAATCGATCTTCTTCAGCTCCAGCCATTCATCGAGGAAGTGGTCGATGAAGCGCTCAGCGCGGGAATCGCTCAGCATGCGTTCCACCTGCGCCCGCAGGGTGGCTGGTTGGGCAAGCGCGTTCTTTTCCGCCAATGTCAGCAACTCCGCATCCGGCGCTGAATTCCACAAAAAGAACGACAGCCGTGACGCCAAGGCCTGGTCGCCCAGCCGTGTAGCGCCAGCTTTCGGCACGCCCGCTTCCAAGCCGATGAAGAGGAAGTCCGGCGCACAGAGGATGGCTTTATAGCCGGCGACCACTGCCTCGTCGAAGCTCGCTCCGCGCCCCAGGCGCAGGTCGACGATCGCCGCATACGGAACGATTTCATCGATCGCCACCGGCCGGCGAAAGGCCCGTGTAGCAAAGGCGTGCAGCAGCGTGCGGTGATTGGCTGCCGTGGCCGACGGCGATCCGGCGGGCGGTGCCGCTGGTGCGGTCACGGTGATGTGGCTCAGAAACAGATTGCGGTCGCGCAGCGCTGGGTCCGTCTGTTTCTCATCAAGGAGGTCGTTGACGAACTGCACGCCGACGGTCACCGGACCGGCGCTCGCCACGCTAAAACGCGCGCTGAACTTTTTTGGCGCCGCCCGCAGCGCATCGACGGTGAAACGCGCATGCGGCATTTCGTTCCCGCCCGCCATCAAATACATTTTCGCCGGTTCATCACCGGCATGCGTTTCAAACGCTGTTACCTCCATGACATGGTCGCCCGGCACCAGGCAGTTCACCACCATCGACACCGTGCCGTTGGTGTTGAGGAAGCGTTCGTCGCCCAGCATCTGCCCTGGTCCCGTGAGCGCCGTGAGCGGCAACGTCATCGTCGCGCCGACGTCCACCGTTGGCGCGCCAGCCACTGGCGGACGCGGATAGGCTTCCACTGGAGTCTCGCCGAATAGTCGTCGTTGGCTTTCCGGCGGCCATTGTTCAATCAGCGGCCCTTCGACTTCGAACCAGTCGTAAGCCACGGCCGGACCATCGTAGTCGAGTACGCCCTGGCTGAAGCCGCCCCCCGGCGCGCCATTCCCAGGCAGGGTCATCACGTGGAACGAGACGCGCTCACCCGGATTCAACCAGACTTTGAATTCATGTGTCGTTGGTGTGAGCGATGGCGCATCGAAGTAACCGAGCGGCACGCCGTTCAGCGAAGCGCGCACGATGTGGGTGGTCTCGCCAGCGCCGTAAAACTCGACGTTCTCTTGCCATTCGCCGGTGATTCCGCCGTTGACCGCCAGCTTCTCGGCCGGCAGTGGCGTGGATTGCCAGCGCCCGTCCGCATCCTTGATGAATGGCAGGCCGAAGGGTTCGTAGTGCCGCACCATCCCACGCACCGCGGCTACCGCTTTGGTACGCTCCCAACGCAGACCCCAGGTGGAAAAGCGCACGCGGTACCAACCGGGCACGGCCGGGCGAAAACGATCGATCTGAATTCCTTCCGGCTGGTGTGCACCAATGACGCCCGACAACACCGCGAAGGAATCCGCATCGCCGTCGAACCACGGTGCTCGGTAAGAATTGCCGTAGTCTTCCACCGGGTTGCCGGCGATGTGACTCTTGAGCCCAGGCGCCAGCTCACGGCCATTGATCGGTACGCCGCATTTTTGTACGATCGACGCGCGCGCCGAATCCTGCCGCATGGCCGGTTCGCGCCAGGTCTTGGTCTCTGGTTTCGTCGAGCCTGGCACAATCGCTTGGCGCAGCGCGACATCAGCGGCGTGCAGGTACTTGGTCATCTGGATGTGCGAGATGTCGAGTGCCCCGGCCACCTTGTCGAAGCCGAACTGCTGGCCGTCCTCGGGCAGCAGTTCCTTCACCCGCAGCAGCGGCAACGCTAACAGATCCCGCAGCACGTGTTCGTATTCCACGCGATTCATCCGCCGCACCGTCGTCCGTCCACCGCCCGCGGTGAGTGCACGGCCATCAGCGGCGGTCAGTTCCTTGCCCAACGCGGCGAGAAAAGCACTGCGCTCCGCCTCCGCAGG
>JANPLC010000443.1:0-13074 GCA_031426335.1 Planctomycetota bacterium | reverse complement strand
CCGGACTGCGCCAGCTTGAGGTGGATGGGCAGCGTGACCTTGCCCAGGTCTTTCTTACCGCCGTCGTCGGGATCACCGGATTTGTCGCGCCAGCGGCATTGAAGATTACCGGCGGCATCGACCTGGATCAGCACGTGACGGCCACAGGCCTCACTCAACGTTTCCCGGATCATCAGACCCGCAGCAGTCGGTGGCCGGCTGTCCCATTGGTAGGACGGGCCGCCGACGTTTGGCGCGACGCTGGTCAGGCGGGCGGTGAGTACGCTGGTGCCAGTCACCGGCTGGCTGGCAAACGTGCCCTGGTCGCGCACACGCTGCCACCACGAGGTCATCGCGTGGCCGCAGCCAGTGAGGCGGAAGACGTCTTTGGTCACGTCAATGGCGCCTGTAATAGACGGCGTGTTGAGTTCGTCGTAGCTCCAGCCGTTCAGCAGCGACGACGCCGTCACCGTCACGACGCTAGTGTGCTTCTGTTTATCGCAGGTCGCGGTCATGGTGCAGGTGCCGGGCTTTTTGCCGACCACCATGGCGAGCTGCTCGCCGATGCGGCGCACCTCGGCCACCGCCGGATCGCTGCTGGTCCAGGTAACCTCACGCTCCCAGGTGTTCAGCGGCGCCAGCAGCGCGCTCAGCGTCGCACGTCCGTTGGCCGGAATGCTCAGCGTTTTCTGGTCGATGGTCACGCTGGCGACCGCCAGCTTGGGCGTACAGGTGATCAGCTCAGTGAGTTCGATGTCGCTGATCTGGATGCCTTCACTCTCATTCGTCGCCGAAACGGCCACGCGGTAGGCGTTCCATTTCGCTGGCTTGGCGAGGGCGAACTCCCGGCGCGGTGCTTGCCCCGTGAACCCGGGAGCGGACTGGCTGTCCAGCGACACCCACGTGGTGCCGCCATCATTTGATCCCAGGAGTTCAACCGTGCGTGGCAGGCGGTTGGTGTCTTTGCACAGCAGCACATACGAGGTCACCAGGTATTTGCGTCCATCGACATACTGGCATTGAATCCAGCTCGTGCCGGACTTGTCCTGCCACGCGGTGCGTTCATCGCCATCGAAGGCCTTGATCGCGGCCGTATTGGCATCGGTGTTTGTCCCTTTGCTGGTGATCTGGCACATGCCGGCGTTGGCGTAATACGCGGTGTTGAAGCGCAGGTTGGTCGGACGGCCCTTGCCTGCGACCATCATATCTTCCAGCGCTTTCTCGCAGTCGGACTTGGTGTTGTTCACCGCCACTAGGTAGGAATGTCCGCGCTCGACACCGTCCGCCGGTTTGTCCTGCCAGCGGTTGATGCCGGTCTTGGCATCAGCGACGTTGACGCCGCCGCTGACAATTTTGTACCACGGCGCGGCGCCACGCACGGTCACCAGACACGACACCGGATCCCAGCTCAGGCGATCACCGGCGTAGCCGACATTGGGGTATTGCCGGTAAGCCATGCTCAGCGGGTTGTGCTCGGGCATCTCGTAGGTCACGCGGCGACCAGAGCAGGTCGAGCCGCCTTCGCCGTTGAACAGGATCGGTGTCGGCCACGTGCTGCACACTAGCGCGGTCGACGGCGCGTCTTCGACGAAGTTGTATTCGCCGTCCTTGTCGTTGCGGCTGGGCGACGGCGGATATTTCCCGCCCATGATGTCGAGGCGCTTCACTTTTTTCGCCACCAACGCGCGGCCATCGAGTGGACTCGCGGCATCGGGTGCGGACTTCAGTAAGTTGGCGATATTGCGCAGCATCCCGACCGCCACCACGGTCACGCTGCCATCCGGCTGTTTGGCCAGGATCTGGCGATAGAGCACCACCGCGTCCGGGTACTCTGCGCTGGTGGCGAATTTACTGGGATACCGCTTGATGAGCTCCGCGGGATAGCCGGGATCAGCGTGGAATCCCAGGTCCTTCAAGGTGCCCACCGGGATCTCTGGCCGACCGAACCAGGTATTGATCGCATCGATGGCCGGAGCGATGGCCGGGGAGGAGATACATCCCATGGTCGCCAGCAGCTTGATTTCGCCGCGTTCAACCGCGCCATGCAGCATGAACAACGCGCCGACGTCATCGCAGTCACCGCCCATGTCGGTGTCGAAGATGATGTTCGGCGGTGCCTCTCCCGCCGGACAGAGCACTGCCCCCAGCGACAAAACCAGTAGGGCAGGGAGCAGCGCGCAACGAGTCAGTAACGGCATAAGCATCTCCGATGGAAGAACGGATTGAGAAAACGTAGCGTGACTGAAATCATTCCTTCACTGCGACGGAGTCGAACCCGGCCGTGGTGGAAGAAACCGGATTTCCCGAGCAGACAAAAAGACCGACGTGGCCTTTTTCTTTGAAGGTGGTGGGGAGGACCAACAGCGAGGTGCCCCAGCTTTTGCCATCGGCTGAAGAGAAGAGCTGCACGTCCTTGGCCGTCTGGACGAGCCTGAGATGGATGGGCAACGTCACTTTGCCAAGGTTTTTGACCTTGCCTCCATTTCCGAGCTCGTCGCGCCAGCGACCGACGAGATTGCCAGACGCTTCCACCTGGATCAGCACATAATGACTGCTGAGAACCGTGAGGGATTCCCGGATCATCAATCCGGAAGCGGTCGAGGGCCTACGATCATTGTGGTAGGCACCCGGACCGCCGACGTCCGGCCCCAGGCCAGTCATGCGGGCGGAGATGTCCACCTCGCTCGTCGCCGGCTTGCTGACAAAGACGCCCTGATCGTTGACCCGCTCCCAAAACGACGTCATCGCATGGCCGCTACCCGTGAGGGTGAACTTTCCGTCGACCACCGAGACCGCTCCAGGGATGGGCGGCTGATTCAGTTCGTGGTAGCTCCAGCCCGCGGGCAGCGTCGATGGAGTCACCGTGACCGTGCTGATGGAGGTCACCGTGCCGATCACCGCGGTAATGGTGCAGGTGCCGGGCTTTTTGCCGACGACCATGGCGATCTGTTCACCGATGCCTCGCGCCTCCGCCACCATCGGATCACTGGAGATCCACCTGACCTGGCGCTCACCACTGGTGGCGGGTGCGATGGTCGCGTTGAGCGTTGCACGCCCATGGACGGGCATGGTGAGCGCTCGGTGATCGAGCGTGACGCTGGCGACAGCGACCGAGGGCTTGGAGTCGATGGCTTGGTTCAGTTCGACCGCAGCGATCAGGGTGCCTGCGCTCGCATCGGCGGCCGACACCGTGAGGCGGTAGGTGTTCCACTTGCCTGGTTTCGCGATCGGAAAAACCACGCGCGCAGATTGCTGCGTAAAGGCCAATGCACTCTGATGGTCCAGGACGGTCCAACTCACCCCGCCATCATTGGACCCGGATAATTCCAGCGTGCGTGGCAAACGTTGTTGGTCTGGGCAGACGACGGCATACGCATCCACTAGATACTTGCGTCCATCGACGTACTGGTGCTGGATCCAACTCGTAGGATTTTTATCCCGCCAGACGCCTTTCTTATCGCGCTCGCCAGGGCTGGTGATCACGCACATGCCAGCTTTGGCGTAGATCAGGGTATCGAAGGTGAGGTTGGTTGGCTGTGGCTTTCCGGCCACCATCAGGTCCTCAAGCGCGGTTTCCACCTCACTTTTTGGCAGTTTCCGTTCCAAGACCAGGTAGGAATGTTGGCGCCCTGCGTCCGCCTGCCAGGTGTTCACACCGGTCATCGGATCGGCGACATTGGTCCCACCGGTGACAACCTTGTACCACGGTGCCGCGCCACGGACGGCCACCAGGCAGGAGACCGGATCCCAGCTCAGGCGATCGGCGGCGAATCCGACCGAGTCGGAAAGCATAAATGCCAGGGTGAGCGGATTGTGCTCCGGCATCTCATAGGTGACGCGGCGGCCGGTACAGGTCGACCCGCCCTCGCCATTGAACAGCACCGGCGTCGGCCAGGTCGAGCAGACCAGCGCCGTCCCGGCTGGGTCTTGCATGAAATTGAATTCACCGTCCTTGGGGTTCCTGCTCGCATCCGGCGGATATTTTCCCCCCATGATATCGAGCCGCTTCACTTTTTTGGCGATGAGCGCAGGTCCATCCAAGGGGCTAGCCGCATCCGGGCGCGATTTCAGCAGGTTGGCCAGATTCCTGAGTGGGCCGACCGCCACCACGATCACGCTGCCATCCGGCTGTTTGGCCAGGACCTCACGATAAAGCGCCACCGCATCGGGGTACCCCGCGCTGGTGGCGAAGCGACGGGGGAATCTTGCTGACACCTCGCGGGAATACCCAGGGTTGGTCATGAACCCAGGATCCTTCAGGGTCGCCACCGGAATATCGGCGCGGCCGAACCAGGTGTTCACCGCATCGATACAGGGCGCGATGAATTCTGAGGATGTGCATCCGATGGTGGCCAGGAGCCTGATCTCTCCACGCTCGATCGCCCCGTGCAGGATGAACAGCGCAGCGACATCATCGCAGTCGGCTCCCATGTCGGTGTCGAAGATGATGCTGGGCGGAGCTTCGGCGGATCGGACTCCGCCGCCGATCGCGAGCGCACAGAGCACCATCAGGACCGAACGCGCATAATGGAAACGTGCACGCATGACGAACTCCAGGTCGGATGAATCAGCTGTCTCAGGATGACCGCATACCTGGCGATCGCCGTGGAAAATTGAGCTAAGCTTGTGCGCTTGCCCTCAGGCGGTGATGGTCTTTCTATGGCAGCCGCTTGTAGGCGCTGGCCGGTATCGGCTGTTCGGGTTGTCCCGGGCCGCTCCACTTGAGCGTCAGTATCGCCGCCCCGCCCCAGTCGACGAAGGCGATGTTCAGCGGATGCAGGCCTTTGGCGAGCAGCAGCGGGGTGCCGGTGGTGTTCCTGCCGCCGGAGGACAGGTCAGCGAGGACGGACACGCCGCTGATGCGCACCCGCAAGCCATCGTCCTGATGCGCGCTGATGGTCCACGTCCCCTCGCTGGGGATGTCGAGGAAGCCCTCGTAGGATACGGCGTAGGCGCCACCGTTCTTCCTCCCGCGCAGGCCGCCCAGGTTGGGAACATCGGCGATGCCACGCCCGATCGCGCGCATGGTGGTCACGTCGATCTCGGCGTTGTGCCAATCCAGGTCGCCTTCGAAATCAGCCCACGCCAACCCTGGGACCAAGCCCTTGGCCGGCGTCACCGCGTCGATGCGTCGCGTCAGCGCTTCCGGAATGAGCCTCAGCATGCCCCAGTTCGCTGGTTGCAGGCGGGCCTCGCTGGGCACGTCGCTGCAGATCGAGGTGTTCAGGTTGTTCCAATACAGGCGCTGCGTGGTCATCGCCCCGGTACCGCGCAGGAGACCGAGGTCGCCGAGCAGGGTGGTACCGATCTTGGCGTCGTTCAACCCCAGGGTCGCCAGCGGGATCGACAGTTCGATATCGCCACCGTGTTGGGCCAATTGGACCGCTGCACTGACATCCTCGACACGGTCGAAGTCCACGCGACCGACGGGCGAGATGAACGGCACCCGCTCAGCCTCCTTGGTGCCAGGCACCACCGCGCGGTATAACATGGCCACCGTTTTTCCGGCGTTCTTGGTCACCAGCAGGCGCAGGTCGCCGGCCGCCGGCTCACTCCGCTCGGCCTTGGCCTTGAGGTCGGTAGCGAGCATCAGATCCACCGCTCCACCGCGCTTGAACGACAGCTTGGGTTCGCCAGTGGCATTGGCCAAAACGTCGGGGTCGCCGGTGCGCCAGGCCGCATACAGGCGATCACCGACGATGCGCAGGCCAGCAGAGGCCCGCTCATCGAGCTTCGCCCAGCCGACGTCCGCGGCCCAGTCGCCCAATGCACCATCAATCGCGGGGGGCGTGCCGCCGACCGGCACCATCATGGTCAGGCGGCCCTGCTGGCGGGGCTGCACCACTAGAGTCTTCGGCAGGCCAGCCAGACGCTGGGCGCTGAGGTCGAGTGTGGCGAAGGTGCGACGCTTCACCGCAGCTAGGCCATCGACGCGGAAAACGGCGCTGAATTCCTTTCCCGCCAGCAGGATGACCTCGCCTTCCTTGGTCTGCGACAAGCTGGGATGGAAATGCTCGTCCATGAAGCTGATCCCCTCGACCACCATGCCGCGCTTGGGTTCAGGGTATTTCTGGCCGATGGTCGGATGTACCCGCATGTCGCCGCCGACATCCTGGAGGAACAGACCATCCGTCGTCATCAGGTAGATACTCCCTTTCTCGCCATTGAGCCCGAACACCGTTCCGGCTTCGCCCTGACGGGCCACGAATGGGGGGCCGAGATAACGGGTCGCCTCGACGATCGTGCCGGGATCCTTGGGTAGGCCGGAGCCATGTTGACTCGGATACCACCAGTCACGCCGACCGGCGCGCTGACACGCGATGCCGTCCGTGAGCACCAGGAGCCGGCCGTCATCGGCCTGCAGTCCTTCGCGCGGATAATTCACATCATCGCTGGCGGTCGGGTCGACCACTGACAGCAGCTTGGGGGTGCTGGCCGCATCCCAGACCGGGACACCATTGGGTAGGATCTTGGGAGCAGGCATGGCATGACCACGCACGACGAAGGAAAGATCGGGATTGAAGCGCGCACTCTCGAGGTAGTCAGGTGGAAGTTTCCACGAAACAAACTCTGGGAGCTGGGCCCGGCCATCCCGGTTGATGTCCGACCAGATGACCAGGTGTTTGAAGCTCCAGGTCTTGAACAGTTCCTTGACCCCGGGATTGCGCGCCGCATCCCACTCGCCGTGGGTACCTTCTTGCAGGTGGAGCCCACCGACGAGTGCAACCGGCCAGGCCACGCCGTCCTTTCCCACATGCCAAATGGAGGTGACGTTGGGGTTGCCCCGGAGTCCATTGCCGAAGTTGTTGAGCAGCAGGGTGTGCTCTCGGACGTGCACCGCCTCGCCGGGCGGTCCGCCGATCGTCCGATCGCGGTCGAGCCCGTTCCATTGCTCGAGCTTGTTATGGATGCTCTCGACCACGGCCGTGCCCTTGGCCCAGTCCAGGCGCATGGTGTAGGCGCCGTTGAACAGGCCGTAGCGCAACACGGTGCGATCATCCGGGTCGAGCGTGCCGCCGCCGCCATAGCCGGGTCCGCCGATCAGACTGCGCACCAATTTGCCGTCCGCCGTCGACCACACCGAGATGCGCTTGGGGATGTGGTCGGCGCCGGCCACCCACAGGTGATTGCGCTCGTCGATGGCCAGACCCTTGGGGTAGAACATCTGCTGATCATCGAACGCGCCGGCGTGTGGGCCGCCCGGCTTACCGATCGTGCGGGTCAGCTTGCCCGCCGGGGTGAACTGCTTGACCACATGGAGCTTGCCCCAGTCGCCGACAAAAAGGTTGCCGGCCTGGTCCACGGCGAGTTGCTGCGCGTCCTCGAGATCCTTGGCGATCAGCACTTCATCCTTGGTGATCGCGGCCTTGAGCAGATCGACAGTCAGCCGCTTGACCTGCTTGGCGGTGGCGACCAGCAAGCGTCCTTGGGCATCGAAGAGGACGCCGCGTGGATCCTTGAACGGGATGCTGCCGATCAGGCGCTGGCCGTCACCACGCCGCGCATCGACCACCAACAGGACCTGATCGTGCGGCACGCTGATCACTGCCATCCCGTTCCATGCCGTCACGGCATCGCCGGTCTGGCCACCATTCCAGGTCACCGGGTTGGTGGTCTGATGACGCAGCGCCGTCGCGGCTTTTCCCGTGCGGGTGAAGACGTTGAGTTTCACCGTGTTGCCCTCGGGCACCAAGCAGTAGAGCCATGGGTCATCGTCGCCCTTGGGCGCTTGTGGTCCCTGATCCACCGCCAGGGCATAGGCGCCCGTCCAGCCGAAGTCGTTGTTGCCGATGATCTTCTTGCCATCGAGATCGAGGGCCATGAAGGCGTCGCCGCACTCGGCGGTGATCGCCGAGACGATCACCCGTGACTTTCCCCGCGCGAGGAAGCCGGTGTCCGAGGCCGGCACGCTCACCACCGCCTGCGGCGAGGTGTGGTCAGCCAGCCAAGCGCCGCGGCGATCTTTGGTGAACCACGGCGGGTCGCCCGGGCTGTTGAAAGGGAATTCGTAGATCAGCCGCAGCCCATCACTGGTCAGGCCGCGCGCGGTGTAGCGCCCAGGGGCGACCAGATGACGAAGCGTCGAACCGTCCTTGTGCTGCTCGCCATCATCGTAGCCATCCCAGCTCAACAGGTTCTTGCCCGGCGGCAGCCGCACGGCTCCAACCAGATTGCGCACCCGCTTGCCGCTCGCGTCCTCGATCACCACCGTAACGGTCGCTGGCTTATCCAATTCGAAGGTGATCGGAACGCTCAGCGATTCTCCCGCGTGGACGAGGCTGATCGAGCAACAGCAGGCGATGGCAAGGATGAGCTGGCGCATGTGGGTCCTGGATCAACGGTTGGAAAAAAGTCCGCAGGCCGAGCGGGTTCGGTTGCCAGCGCTGTGAATCGATTGTACCTGCATCATGTGCAAACGTTTGCGCATGCTTCATATCGACGGCGGTGACGACAATGACGACTCTGAGACCTAAGTACACTTTTGTGATCTCGGACTGGGGTGAAATCTTGCCTGGCGAACCCTCACAGTTAGTTCACTCCGCTAGGTGCGGGTGGGCGTCGACCAATCAAGAATCACCGGTCACGTTACCTATGGGTCATTGCCTTCATCTTGCCGTTTGTGGTGCGTGTCCCCTATGGATCGCCGCCAGCGTGGCGTTGCTGCTGATGTTGGCCGGTTAGTCCGCTCTATAGTACTACGCGCCGAAATCTCCCTGCCATCCGGAGAAATTTCGGCGCGTAGTACGTGGGGTGCGGGGCGAAGCCCTGCAGCAACAGCCCCCAGCCCGGCGGAGCCGATCATGAACCTTCGGTTCAGGCTCCGCCGGGCTGGGGTGTGACGATCGTTCCGGAACAACTCCACGCGCGGAGGACGCGGAGGAAATGGCGAGGACGAAAACCAACGCTGCGAGACGATTCATGATCTATTTTCCCTGCGGGGTTCAGGCTGACGGCCGCCCGCGCGGGCTGCTCGTGTAGGACGAGCCCTGGGTATGTTGCAGGGCTGAATTAAGGGGAGCGGTTCACGCGAGCGACGACGAAGCGAAAGTATGGGTGCACGCGCAACTCCGTATCTCGTGATTTATTTGCGTCGTGTCGCACTGCCAGACACATCTGCCATCACCAACGACGACGCGTGAGGCGAAGCCCCAGCGCCAAGCCTAAGAGCAGGGCGGCAGCTGCGCCGCCAAGACCACATCCCCCTCCTCCGGAACCAGAACTGCTACTGCCACTACTGCCACCGCCGCCACCTGCTCCTGGTGCGATAACCGTCACCTGGATCGTCGCCGGCGCGCTGGTCGCCTGACCGTCGTTCACCGTGAAGATGAAACTGTCAGAGCCGATAAAGCCGGCGGTCGGCGTGTAGACCAGCAACGGTGCTGCCCCGCTGAGAGTACCGTTGACCGGCGACGACGTCACGGCGGTCGTCAGCGGGTCACCATCCAGGTCGCTACCCGTCAGCGTTAGGTTTCTGGCGGTATTCTGCGGCGTGGTCAGCGACTGGCCGTTGGCGACGGGCGTGGAATTCGTCGCTGGGGGCGTCCGCGTCGAGGAATGCGTGATACGGAGGGACTTCAGATACCCGTTGAAGAACCCATCACCCGCGTCGACGCCAAACCCAGGACGCAGATGTCCACCGAACACGCTGGTCTGGAAATACAGCGCCTTTCCAGTGAACGGATAACTCTTTAGTGGCTGACCCTCGACGCTGAACGCCAGCGTGGCGAGATCGTACGTCACCGTGATCCGGCTCCATTGCCCGACCGGCACGACGAGCCCCGTATCGAAATACGACTCCTGGATCAGCTTGTCGACGTGCGACGCGTACAGCTTGCCGTTCGCCAGCTTGAGCATCAGCGAACCGATCAGGATGCCGTGATGACGGAAGAGAATCTGCGGCGTCGAGACCATCGGTTTGATGTCGCACGACAATACGAATGCCCCACGCGGGAACGCCTCTGGTGGCAGGATCAGGTACTGGCCATTGCCGGAAAATTGCAGGCAGGACGCGCCGTCTTCGTTCACCCAGCTCGGCTTCGACAAGGGGCCCGACGCGGGATATCCGCTGCCGGTATAAAAGCGCTGCGAATAGTCGCCGCTATAGAACGGCTCGGCATATAACGTCCCGCCTCCCATCTGTGCACACCAGCGCACGCCAGCCGCCACGGGAAGAACATCACCACAGCGATTGTCGAACTCATAGTTCAGATCCAGGATGCCGCTGCGCGGCACCGAGACCGTCACCGCTGACCCACTCAAGGATTCGGAGAACACTTTAAGCGATGCCGTTCCGGTGGCAGCGAATGACACCGGCTGCGGCTTGGTGCGGTAGATCCGGCTCGACTGGGTGATGATGCGCAGGTGATAAACCGGCTGAGCGGTTTCGGCCTGGAGCGTCGTGGTGAAATTTGCTGAGGTGGCGTTGATCGGGACCGGATGATCAGGCAGACGATGGAACACCTCGAAATTGAACACCATCTGGGATTCGACGGTTTTGCGGAATACGCCGTTGCTCAGCAGCGACGCGACCGGAACCGCAAAATTTCCATGCGAGGATGACACCTGGATCACCGCAGAGGCGGTGCTGGCCTTGGGGATCACCAGATAAAATCTGGCTGGCCATTCACGGCCGCGCGGGGCGCTCGAGAAGCGCATGACGTTGCCGATTTTTTGATACTGGAAGGAATTCTCTGGCATGTACACCGGCTTGAGCTGAAACGTACTCGTTCCCGTCACGGTGAGATCGCAGTCGTATCCGTCCGGCAGCGACGTGTAGTAGCCATAGATGACCACGTTGTTCGCCAGGTCGTATTCATTCAAACGATCGTAGGCATAGACCTCGCTGGCTTCCGCCATGACTTCGACTGAGGTCAGCGCCTCGCTGGCGTTCACCGTCCCGGTCAGGGTCACTGTATGGCCGGCGCCTGCGACCGCGGTCAACGTCGCACTGGTGATCGGCGCCAGATCGCGGAGCGGCTGCTTCACCGTCTGGTAGTCCAGCGTCCACGCCGGACGGAGAGTGATGTGCAGCAAGCCATCTTTGATGGTCCGGCTGGTCGCCTGCTGAATGGTGATGACCGGACGGATCGCCGCATGGGCTGCCAGCGATTCGCTGGGCACCGACATGGTGTAATCGCGCAGGACATTGCGCACGAACGACACCGGCGCGAAGGTCTTCACCACGTTACCCGCGACGTCCTCCAGGCTCAGTACCGCGGTATACGACGTCGTGGCGGTCGAATCCGGCACGTTGAGGATTTCCAGTTCCAACGTCTCGCCCAGCTTGATCTCCTTGCGGTAGCTCAGCACACAATTCGGCAGCGAGGTGTCGTCGCCAGCTCTGGGCGAGAGCGGCAGTCCTTTGATGGTCCGCATATAGTACTCGGTGATGCGCCGATGGGTCCAACTATTGTTCACCGTCGGTTGCAGCGCGGTGTTTTCGTTCTGCTCATTCCACTCCGGAATGACGATGAAGTCCGGCGCAGCGCTGATGGCCACGTCGAAGGTATTGCGCAGGCGCCTGGTGCATTCCTCGCTGTTGTTGTCGCCGGTGCGATTGTTGCAGTAGCCGCTGGCCACGCCGAGTCCGAGCAGTTTGCCGGCATAAGCCGGCTCGGCGAGCACGCTCTTGAAGATCGGAATCAGGCAGTCGCGGTAGAAACCAAGATCGAAACGGTTGTCGTAGCGATGGGCCGTGTTGGTTTCCATGTGATGGCAGTTTTCAACCATGATCCCATCGGCGGCATCCAGGTATTGCCGCAATGCCTGTTTCAGCTCCGTGAGCTTGGCCGAAGGGCTGGTGCTCAATTCGCCGAGCTTGTAGAGTCGCAGCATCTCCTCGGACACCGCCGTCATTTCCACCACCAGGACGAAGGTGTCGCCAAATTCATTGCGCAGGACCTGTCGCTGAGCAGCGATGTTGGTTGGCCCATTCGCGTCCAAGGCATACGAACTGATCAGCACCTTCCCACTGATGCGCGCACTGTACGAACTCGCCAGGGCCTTGGTCAGGGCCGGTCTGAGATAGGTCAAATCCAACGAGCTGATTTCCAGCAAGTGCTTGTACCCCGTCGTTGCGCTCGCCGCCACACTATCGAGATAAAATTCGTAGGACGGTTCCTGGTAATTGGTCGACCCAAATGAACCAAGGCCGTCGACCAGGTACTCCTTCGCCAGCTCCGCATCCCGCACCAGGCTGTTCCTGACTGCCAGAACATCGGATCCCGGGGTGACCAGCACGCCATCCACGATGGCCGGCCGCAACGAGCGATCGTAGATCAGCGGTCGGTCATTCCACCAATGCAGGACATTCAAGAAATTGAAGTACTTATGGCACTGCGAACGCGGGAAGACCTGGATGGACTTCCCAGGGAGGGTGAGCGAACTGGTCCAGATGGTCACTTCTCCGGACCAGCACTGCGGGAACGCGCCGAGCGCCAGCAACAGGACGGCGCACAGAGCGCGTGATGAAAAAGGCTCTGAGTGCGACGAGGGTGATGAGTTCATGAAATGGCTCGCTCGAGGGTGGCTTGAAGCAATGCCAATATAACGCCCGCCTGAAGCCCTTGGTTACAGGACAATAACCGTTTCAGGCTAACCGCACGACCCCTCATTATTCCTTAGGTAATCGTTTGCGCATGCTCACATGGACCCCCCTGTGCGGCAATGACCTCTGCGATCCAGTTACATGATTGTGATTGCAGAAAGGGGGAAATCGGCGGCGACCGGCCGCGGCCGGCATCCCTGCTCGATGACCCCTCTGCGCCCATATGTTGAATCAAGTCGTCGGTAACCGGCTTCCGAGTTGTGCTATGCGCTCTGGCGTTCAGCCAAACCAGCCGGGGGGCTCCAGGCGGCCTTAGGCTAGTGTCCCGTCCGAGAAATTCACTGCAGATGCCGCTGGCCCCGTCGGTCAGCCGCAAGGCGCGGAAAGTGAAGGGCTAGCAGCGCTAGCTCGAACTTTTCGCAACGCCGCGGATGGCTGGCGCGGCCAAGGCTGGTGATGTTATTTTCTCGGACGGGACACTAGGGCCGAGCGCGTTACGCAGCCGACCAAAACCAGCCTCGCCATTTTCCTCCTCACCTGCGTTCCCC
>JANPLC010000442.1:0-13311 GCA_031426335.1 Planctomycetota bacterium | reverse complement strand
AAGGGCAGGGCAAAGGAGAAGGGCAGGGCAAAGGAGAAGGGCAGGGGAAGGGAGAAGGTCAGGGGAAGGGAGAGGGTCAGGGAAAGGGTGAAGGTCAGGGAGAAGGAAAAGGCCAAGGTAAAGGCCAGGGACAACCGAGCCAAGCCCGCGGCAGCAACACCGGAGGAAACGGTCCCGGTTCCGGTCCGGCCTCCGCAGGCGAGGGTCCGTTCTCCGGTTCTTTCCAGGAGTTTAGTGATCAACTGCGTGACGTTGAGGAATCGCTCGCTGATCCCACGCAGCGCACGCTCGCCGCGCAGGTGCGTGATCGCGCGAGTTCGCTCCGCGCCGAGGCCAAGCGGCATGGCAACAAGCCGCAGTACGAAGTCGTGCATCAGCAACTGTTGAAACCGCTGCTCGAACTGCGCGCGCAGGTGACGCAGGAATTGGCGAAGCAGCAGGGCGATGCCCTGGTGCCGATCGATCGTGATCCGGTGCCCGAGTGGTTCACGGATCTGGTCGGACGCTATTACAAAGAATTGGGCAGCGGCAAATGACCGACCGGTTGAACGTCAGAGAAGCAGATGCGACCGCCGGGAGCGCGGCCGCCCTCGGCCGCATGCCGCACAAACCACGGTCATCGATGATGCTTGGATCATTGCCGCCCAATGAATTGGTTGCGAGCACCTCGTCCACCGACGTAAAGGAATGCGGCCGAGGGCGGCCGCGCTCCCAGCGGTTTTGTTTTGGTCGACGTGATGTTGTTCAACAGGTCCGTCACACCCTTCTCGTTCGATCTGTCTCGCAATGACCGAAGCCATACCACCAACATCACCAGAGGTATCAGCCGCCATCTCGCTCGGCCAACCCGGTTGGCTGTGGCCCGCGTTGCTGTTGCTCGTCATCGCGCTGATCGCGTTGCTGTGGGGCTATCGCCGCGCGGGCCGCATCGACGTTGTCCGCACGGCGGCGTTCAGCCTCAAGCTGCTGGCGATGGCGCTCATCGCTGCGTGTTTGCTCGAACCATTGTGGACGGCACCGACACCCAAACTCGATGCCAACGTGGTGGTGGTGTTGGCCGACAATGGTCGCGGCATGACCATCGCTGAGCGCGTCGGTGGCGAGAGTCGCAATGAGGTCTTGCGCAAAATCGTTGCCGAAGGGACCACGGGCTGGCTACCGACGCTCGATGCGGCTTTCGATGTGCGCACCTACACCTTCGCTGACGGGCTGACTCGCAGTGTTGATTTGGCGGCGGACCTCACCGCCGATGGTCGGGCGAGTAACCTGGGTGCGGCGCTCAAGGAAGTCGCCAATCGCTACCGCAATCGTGCGTTGGCGGCGGTGGTGGTGCTCAGTGATGGCAATGCGACGGACCTTGCTGGTACGTTCGATGCCGCCGGTCTGCCACCGGTCTACACCGTTGCAATCGGCACCGACGACACCGGCGCCGACCTCGCGTTGACGGATGCGACGGTGGTGACCAGCAATTTCGAAGACGCACCAGTGACCGTTCACGCCGACGTGCACATCAGCGGTCTGGTCGGACGTCAGGCGGTGGTGCGTCTGAGCGACGCCAGCGGCAAACTGGTCGAGCAGCAGACGCTCGCCGTCACCAGTGTGGATCATCACAGCAAGGTGCGCTTCAACGTACGCCCGGAGCAACACGGCGTGGTGTTTTATCGTCTTGAGGTCGCCGCCGTTGATCAGCCTGGGACCGCTCCGCTGATCGAAGCGACCACCGCGAATAACCGCACCACCATCGTCGTCGATCGTGGACAGGGTCCGTACCGCATCCTCTACGTTTCCGGCCGTCCGAATTGGGAGTACAAGTTTTTGAGCCGCGCGGTGGAAGCCGATGATCAGGTCAAGTTGGTTGGGCTGATCCGCATTGCCAAACGCGAACCCAAGTTCGAGTTCGCCGGTGGCCGTCCAGGGGACAAGACCAACCCGCTGTTCACCGGGGTCAAGAAATCGGGCGAGGAGCAAAGCTACGACCAGCCGGTGTTGGTTCGCCTCAGCGTCAGCGACAAGAACGAACTGGCGGATGGTTTCCCCACGACGGCTGAGGGCTTGTTCGCCTACCACGCGGTGATTATCGACGATCTTGAAGCGGCGTTTTTCACTCGTGATCAGATGGAACTCATCCAGCGCTACGTTTCCGAACGAGGTGGTGGATTGCTGATGCTTGGCGGCGCGGAATCGCTCGACGCGGGTGGGTACGACCGCACGCCGATCGGTGATTTGCTGCCGGTCTACACCCGGGCGGGTACGCAGGGTTCGCCGATCGGCGGCGTGCGTTTGGAGCTGACGCGTGAGGGTCTGCTGCAACCGTGGGCGCGTCTGCGCGATCAGGCCGAGGCCGAACAGCAGCGGCTCGCGACGCTGCCGCGTTTCGAAGTGGTCAACCGCACCAGCAGCATCAAACCCGGCGCCAGTTTACTGGCGACCGCACGCACCAGTTCCGGCGAGCAGCTGCCGGCGCTCGTCGCCCACCGCTACGGACGTGGCCGTGCGTTGGCATTCACCATCGGCGACGTGTGGCGTGCCGGGCTGAGCATGGATCCGGCAAAGAGCGCGGACCTCGCACGGTTCTGGCGGCAGACCGTGCGCTGGCTGATCGCCGATGTGCCTGGGCGCGTCACGCTGTCGATCGATCCCGCCACCAGCACCACGCGTTCGACCGGCCTGCGTGCGGGCGTGCTCGATGCGTCCTTCAAGCCGGTCGACAACAGCGATGCAAAGATCACGGTCACGCCGCCCACGGGTGAGCCAGTGGTGTTGACGGGCGAACCGACCGCTGCGGCACCGGGAGAATTTCAGGCGGCTTACCTCGCCGCTGAGCCGGGTGCGTATCGCATCACCGCCACGGCGAGTGGCCCGGACGGCATGGCGCTCATGCCAGCAGAGATGGGACTGGTGGTAGATCCCGATGCCAAGGAATTCGCCACGATCAAACCCAACCGAGCGCTGCTGGCGCAGATCGCCCAGCAGACCGGCGGTCGTATGTTGGAGCGTTCCGAGTTATCTGGTCTGACGAACGAACTGCTCACGCGCGAAGCTCCGGTGATGGAAACCACGACGTCGCCCTTGTGGCATAACGCGTGGGTGCTGGGTCTGATCGTCGCGCTGCTGGTCGGCGAATGGATCCTGCGTCGGCGTCGGGGAATGGCATGAGCCGAATTCATTTTCTCTTCGCGCTGGTGTTGGTCGCCACGTCGTGGCTTTCTGCGGCGGAAAAGCACGACGTCATCGTGGTAGTCGGTGCCCCTGGCGAGGCGGAGTACGCCACGCGTTTCCAGGCCTGGACCGCCACGTGGCGACAGGTGGGCGAACGTGCCCAGGCCAAGGTCCAGATCATCGGCGTGGAAACCGCCGCTCAGGCCGAGGACGCCGACAAGGAAGCGCTCCAGCGCGCGATCGTTGCTGCAGCGTCTCCAAGTACTGCTCCGTTATGGATCGTACTGATTGGCCATGGCACCTACGACGGCCGTTCAGCGAAGTTCAACCTACGTGGCGCGGACGTCGCGGCGCAGGAACTCGCCGGCTGGTTGGATGGCTGCCAGCGTCCGGTGGTGTTGCTCAACACCGCGCCGGCGAGCGCGCCGTTCTTGCTCGCGGTTTCGCGCCCTGGGCGAGTGGTGATCAGCGCGACCAAAAGCGGCAAGGAGGAACAGGCCACGCGCTTCGGCGGTTTCGTCGCCGAGGCTCTCGGCAAGGCCGACGCCGACATCGACCAGGACGGGCAAGTGTCGGTGCTCGAAGTGTTCCTCCACGCCGCGCGCGCGGTGGAGGCCTCGTACAAACAGGACGGCCTGATCGCCACCGAACATCCGCTGCTCGACGACAACGGCGACGGCCGCGGTACGCGCGCCGACTGGTTCCAGGGCGTGTGGGCAGTGAAGACCGCCGCCGATGGCGCGACCGTCGACGGCATCCGCGCGCATCAGATCCACCTCGCGCCCAGCGACGCCGAGCGGCAGCTTTCTGCCGATGATCAAAAGGCGCGTGATCAATTGGAGCAGGATCTCGCGACGTTGCGCACCCAGCGGAAGACGCTGAGTGAGGACGAGTATTATCGCCAGTTGGAAGGCATCATGCGCAAGTTGGCGGCGATTTATCAGCGGGCGGGCGAGAGCAAGATTCCGTGAGCGCGAACGGCGCGGCCTCAAGGTAGCCCTGGGTGGACGGCAGGAACAGATGTAGGGCTGAAGGCCCGACTCAATCTTGGCGCGACAAAAACGACCACCGTTCAGTCGGGCTTTCAGCCCTTTTCTGATTATTGCATCGCTACCCGGGGCGTTGCCCGGGCGTTGCCCCGGGCTGTGTTGACGTCGCGCCGTTGGCGCTCGCGAGGTGACAGGTGAGACGCGAGCCATCGGAGAAATGCGTGTGTCCATTATTGTTCTTCTATTACTGCCCCACCTCAAGAATGGCTGGCCTTTCTACGCATTGCCTCAGCGATCTCCAGCCAATCTCATCGCGCAAACAGCGCAATAATTTCCCGGAAAGGATATAGGTAGTCTTCATTTCATGTCGGCCATATGGCCGAACCATAGTCCCTTCCGCCGGAATCCCAAGATTTCCAAAACTTGATTGCGGGGCCTGAAACATTTGATCGCGGCCAATGGAGCCACCGGGGACAATGGCTACAATGGGCTTGTTTGAGTGCGTGAATTTTAGGTCTGATGTTGCCGTCACACGCCAAATACCCTCACCAACTGCCGAGTTGAATACCACCCCAAGAAACTCCCCACAAGAGTCACAGAAATTGCTACAATGTTGATGTTTAACTGCGCGTGAAAACCGAAACCGGGTCAACGGGAAAACCTGGTAAAGTTCAAGTGAGCCCTTGATTGGTCTGACGTTAACGTTGCATTCTGAAAAGAATTTTCCCAGTTTACCGTCAACAATAAAATCGCATGAAGGGGTTAGGAAAAATGGACGACGGCCCATTCCTCTTCTGATGGCGAGATCGTCTGCTTGCGTATATTCCGTGCGGCCACAACTGTCGCATCGCTGGGCACGAAAGGCAAATGCTTCATTTGCAATCCTGGCCCCGCCGCTCAGGAATTCACAGTAGGCATAATCTGATCCACAAAGGTCCGCCTCTGAGTAGACATCTGTTCGGAATATCTGGGACACCCTGTGAATTCCCGCAACCCTTACCTTCCCCCAGTCAACAAATTCCTTTATATTTTCATCGGTCATGTTCTCAGTGTAAATGACGGTCTCTCCAGGAGGACGGTCCAGGCCTATATGGGTTCTAGAAGAGGGTGGAATGCTGTTAATGAATAGCTTTCCCACGGAAAGGAATCCAGGGATACCGCGCTCAAATTCTTCGCGAGACATTCGCAGTACAGCAGCCACCTCACGTCGCATAGAGATCACCGTCACCAACGAAACCACTTCTGTTTAGGCCAAACGCAAAAGGCGCAGGATCTAGATCAATCCTGCGCCTTTCCGGATTTATAAATTCAAGGCTCATCACGACTGCGGCGTCGCCACATCCGTCTTCTTCTCTTCGTCCAGCTTCTCCACCCGACTGAAGATCAGGTGCGGTTTGCCGTCCTTGCCTTCCTCGACGCCGACCGAGAGGTTGGTGCCTGGGGTGAACTCGCCGCGCAGCATGGCTTCCGACAGCGGATCTTCGATGTGCTGTTCGATCGTACGGCGGATCGGGCGGGCGCCGAAGCGCGGGTTGTAGCCTTCCTTGAGCAGGAAGTCGATTGCCGGCACGGTGAGTTGGATCTGCAGACCCTGCTCGTGGACGCGCTTGGCGATCTTGTTGAATTCCAGGCTGACGACTTGGCGCAGGTCTTCGCGTTCCAAGGGGCGGAACACGATGGTGTCGTCGAGACGGTTGAGGAACTCCGGACGGAAGTATTCCTCCAGCGCGCGCTGGTACGCCGCCTTGGTGGCCTTGGTGGCGTAGTCTTGCGTGGTGCTCTCGGCGGTTTCGAAGCCGAGGGTGCCGGCTTCGTTGGCCTGTGAGGCGCCGACGTTGCTGGTCATCACGATCACGGTGTTGCGGAAGTCGACCACGCGACCGAAGGAGTCGGTGAGTTTGCCTTCCTCCATGATCTGCAGGAGCATGTTGAAGACGTCGCCATGCGCTTTTTCCAGCTCGTCGAACAGCACGACGCTGTAGGGACGGCGGCGCACCTTCTCGGTGAGCTGGCCGCCTTCTTCGTAACCGACGTAGCCGGGAGGCGCGCCAACCAGGCGGCTGGCATTGTGTTTCTCGCCGTACTCCGACATGTCGATCTGGATGAGGGCTTCCTCACCGCCGAACATGAATTCGGCGAGCGCTTTGCAGAGCAGGGTTTTGCCGACGCCGGTCGGACCGACGAGCATGAAGGCGCCGACTGGACGGCGCGGATCTTTGAGACCCGAGCGCGAACGACGGATGGCGCGTGAGACCGCCTTGATGGCTTCGTCTTGGCTGATGACTTTCTTGTGCAGGTGCGATTCGAGTTCGAGCAAGCGCGTGGCCTCGCCTTGGTCGAGACGCTTGAGCGGGATGCCGGTCATCGACGCGACGATCTCGCCGACGAGGTTCTCGTCGACGGTGCCGCACAGTTCCTTGGATTGCTCCTGGTGCTTGCGCTTCAGATCGGCGAGGTCCTTCTTCTTTTTCTCGGCGCGATCACGGAACTCCGCGGCTTTTTCGTAGTCCTGATTCAGGACCGCTTCGGACTTCTGCTTTTCGAGTTCCTTGATTTCGAGTTCGATCTCTTTGTAGGCGGGTGCTCGGGAGGTCGCCTTCAAGCGCAGCTTGGCGCCGGCTTCGTCGATCACGTCGATGGCTTTGTCGGGGAGGAAGCGGCCGGTGATGTAACGGTCCGACAGCTTCACCGCGGCGGCGAGCGCGCCGTCGGTGATCTTGATGCGGTGGTGCGCTTCGTACTTGTCGCGCAGACCGGCGAGGATCTTCACCGCGTCGTCGATCGATGGCGGATCGACGATGATTGACTGGAAGCGGCGCTCCAGGGCGCCGTCTTTTTCGATGTACTTGCGGAACTCGTCGAGCGTGGTGGCGCCGATGCACTGCATCTCACCACGCGACAGCGCGGGCTTGAGCACGTTGCTGGCGTCGATGGCGCCTTCGGCACCGCCGGCACCGACCAGGGTGTGCAGTTCGTCGATGAAGAGGATGATGTTCTTGGAGGTCTTGACCTCTTTCATAACTGCTTTGATGCGTTCTTCGAACTGGCCGCGGTACTTGGTGCCGGCGACCATCGAGGCGAGGTCGAGCGAGATGATGCGCTTGTTCGCCAGGAGGTCCGGGACCTCGTGTTTGACGATCGACTGGGCGAGGCCTTCGACGATGGCGGTCTTGCCGACGCCGGGTTCGCCGAGCAGCACCGGGTTGTTCTTGGTGCGGCGGCAAAGGATCTGCCACAGACGTTCGATTTCTTTCGCGCGGCCGATGACGGGATCGAGTTCGCCAGCTTCGGCGGCGGCGGTCAGGTCACGACCGAAGGCGTCGAGCGCGGGCGTGGCGGATTCTTCGCCCTTTTTGCCCTTGCCGCTGGACGCGGGCTTTTCAGCCGGCTTCTCACCGGGTTCCTTGGTCGTCGACTGCGGCATGTTCGACACGTCGCTCGCACCCAGCAGGTCGAGGATCTCGTTGCGCACGTCTTCGAGCTTGAGGTCGAGGTTGATCAGGACCTGGGCGGCGACGCTGTCCTGTTCGCTCAGCAGGCCGAGCAGAATGTGTTCGGTGCCGATGTAGGGGTGGCCGAGGGCGCGCGCTTCTTCGCTCGCCAGCTCTAGCACGCGCTTCGCTTGCGGTGTGAACGGCAGGGGGCCCGAGGGCGCCTCTTTATCAGCGACGACGACGAGCTTCTCGACCTCGCGGCGGACCTTCTCGACGTCGACCGAGAGGTTGTTGAGCGCGGTGACCGCGACGCCGGAGCCTTCCTTCACCAGGCCGAGCAGCAGGTGCTCGGTGCCGATGTAGTCATGGTGGAAGCGCTCGGCCTCTTTCTGGGCCAGGGCGATGATCTTGCGCGCGCGGTCAGTGAATTTGTCGAACATGGAGGGCTCGGTCGCGGGGTGAGTTCGAGGTGAGAAGAAAGAGTGGGTCAGAAAGGCCGGGTCGGCATCAGTTCTGTTCGCCAGGAGGAATCAGCAGCCATTTGCGTACCAGTTCGGCCCGCAGACGGTCGCGCGCTTCCACATCGGTGGCATCGGCATTCTGCAACTGGATGTGGGCTGGCTGGCACTGCAAGAAGATCCTGTCGAGCATCTTCCAGTTCTGCCACGGAAGCGTGCGCAGCGCCACACCGAGGCGGACCCAAGACAGTTGGTCGGTCAATTCGTCACCGGTCAGGCTGCGCGCATGGGTCAGCAGACCCCAGGCGCGGTGGACCTTGTCCTCCAGCTTGAGTCGGCCCTTGGTCACCAGCGCTTCGCGTGCGAGCTGTTCATATGCGATGATGCGTTCGACGGTCTCGTTGAGGTGATCGACCACCTGCTGTTCGCTCATGCCGAGTGCACGCTGATTGCTGATCTGGTAGAAATGGCCGGAGGGCTCGCTGCCTTCGCCATGCAAGCCGCGCACGGTCATGTGCAGTTTGCCGAGGCTGCGCATGACCTGTTTGAATTCGCCAGTCTCGACCAACGCGGGCAGATGCAGCATCACCGAGGCGCGTAGACCGGTGCCGACGTTGGTCGGGCAGGCGGTGAGGTAGCCGTAGTCAGGATGGCTCGACCACGGCAGGGCTTTTTCCAACGCGCGGTCCAGTTGCACCGCCAACTCAAGATTCGCATTCACGCACATGCCGGCGCTGATCACTTGCAGGCGGAGATGGTCTTCCTCGTTGAACATCAGCGAATGGATCTCGTCGCCGCTGATGTAGACGCCGGCCGGCTTTTTTCCGCCAGCGAGATCGCGCGAGATCAGTTGGCGTTCGACCAGCGCTTGGCGCTCCAGATCAGTGAGGGTGTCGAGCCGTAATGACAACGCCCCAGGCATATGTGCGACGGCGTCGACGGTAGCTCGCAGGTGATCGACCAGCTCTTGCTGGCGGACCTTGCTGAGTTTGCGTTGGAAGGCGAAGCCATCGAGGTTACGCGCTAAGCGCACACGACTGGAGATCACCACGCCACCATGCGAGCCAGGACTGTTCAACCAGGCGGACGGACGACTCAGCAGGGGGGCGATCTGGCTCATGCGGTTGTGCTCATAGAAGGTGCGCAGGGTCCGTGCTCACGAGCACGAAACAATACCCAGGGAAGTCCCCACGCTGGACGAATACCCGGGCGTCTAGGTGGTAGGCTTTGCAGGTCTTGGTGCGGGTGTCGGTGATGCGGCCTTCGCGGCAGTTTCCGTCTTCGCGCAGCAGGCTGATGATGAATGGCAGGTCGCGCGCATCCGACAACGTGACGCGGCAATCGCCGAAGTTGCCATTCACCGCCCACATGTGCAGGCGGATGAGATCGGGTGCCGTCACCTGCTCGCAGACCCAAGCCTGCGCCGTGCCGATCTGCCACTCGGTGAGTTCCAGGCGGCCGCGGATGTGTGCAGGAGGGGCTGATCCAAGGCGCGATCCGAACCAACGGTCGAACGGCCACATCGGCGTCAGGACGCTGGCTCGTCCAGCCGCTTGAGTTCGTCGCGCAATTTGGCGGCGTTTTCGTAGTTCTCGCTCACGACGGCTTGCCGCAACGCGGCATCGAGCTGCACGCGACGGGCAGTCACGGCGTTCTGGGCCAGGTCGGGTTCGCTACCTGGGCGGCGACCGATGTGGTGCGTGGTACCGTGGTAGTTGCGCAGGAGGGTGTCGACCTTCTCACCGAAGGTCGTGTAATCGTGGGCACAGCCGAAGAGTTTGCCGGAGCCGAACTCCGAAAAAGCCAAGCCGCAATGTGGGCAACGGTCTTCGCCCTTGGTGGCGGTCGGCAAATTGAGTGTGCCGGCAACCTTGATTTTGGCGCTCGAGACATCGTCCGGCTTCATGCCCAGAATCACGGCGATCGGGGGCGGGCCGTTTTCGAGCTTCAAATCAAGTCGTTGGATGCAGGTGGCGCAGATGTGCAGTTCCTGACGCTGACCGCTTTCCGGATCGAGTTCGGTCAGGTGCGAGGTCGCGGGCCGCTTGGAGCACAATTGGCAGGTGACACCGATCATGGCGAGGTTTTGCATTGCCTGAGGCTCAGCCGCAAGGACCAAGCGGCCTGTACTAGGACAGCACGGAATCTCTGAACTGGCTGGAGACAGCCCTGAGGCGCATAAAAATTTGGACATGCCAAAACAGCCATGCAACACTTGGAACGTTAGACCAGCAGTGTGAAGAAGAGCCTTCGAATAAGATGAATGCATGAATGGCCGCCACAGCAGCTTATCTGTGCATTGTAAATAGGGTTGCCCTCTGGTGCGCCCAGGGGTCGGTCCTATATACCCACGCCCCACCAACCGGCAGACGGTGGACGTCTCGTGGAAGGACGGCTCGTGATGATGGCGGCGATTTCGGCTGCGCTGATCCACCTCATACCAGCTGCGGAGGCGGCTCCTGTGGTCGCTGCGGCTGCCCAGGTGACGTCCGCTCCAGTGGTAGTGATGGGACCAAGCGTCTTCGACATGGTTTTTCCTCTGACCATGCTCCTGATCCTCGGCTTGGTGGTTCCGGCCGCCTTGCTCGGAATCAATGAACTCCTCAGCCGTTTTGTCGCCCACGGAACGCGCAACACCAACAAGGCCAAGAACGAGCCGTACGAGTCCGGCTTGCCGGTCACCGTCGGTACGGCCGGCGAACGCTTCGACGTCAAATTCTATCTTATCGCCATGCTCTTCCTCGCTTTCGACATCGAGGTCGCGTTCCTCTATCCGTGGGCGGTGCACTTCGGCAAGGGCGGTTGGGAAATGATCGCCCTGCTGGTGGTGTTTCTGGTGCTGCTCGAAGTCGGTTACCTGTACCTCTACAAGAAAGGTGCGCTTGATTGGGATAAGTAGCGGGACAAATGAGGCGGAACCTATGCCGCTTTTTGTGCCACTGCCGCTGACGCACCACCGTTGAGGATCACGCCATGACCTATAAAAATGTTCCTGCTACGGTTGCGCCCGAACTCGACCTCGGCGCCAGCTTTGTCACCACGCGTCTGGACGCGGTGGTGAACTGGGGCCGGCGCAACAGCCTCTGGCCGTTCCCCTTCGGCACCGCCTGCTGTGCCATTGAGTTCATGGGCGTGGTCAGCTCGGTGTTTGACGTCTCGCGCTTCGGCGCAGAACTCGTGCGTTTCAGCCCGCGCCAAGCGGACCTGATGATCATTGCTGGCACCGTGACCTACAAGCAGGCGCCGGTGTTGCGCCGCATCTACGAGCAGATGTGCGAGCCGCGCTGGGTGATCTCGGCCGGTGCGTGCGCTTCGTCGGGTGGTTTTTACGACTGCTACTGCACCGTCCCAGGGGTCGATGAGATCATCCCGGTGGACATCTACATTGCCGGCTGCCCGCCGCGCCCCGAGGCCTTCCTCGAAGCGATTGTGCAGTTGCAGAACAAGATCGACAAAGAATCGATGCGCGAACAGAAGACGGTGGGCGTATGATCGTCAAGAAAGCGAACGTGCCAGTTGGCCCGATGTCGCCCGGTCTGACTCATGACCAGCTCGCGACGCTGCTGGCGGAAAAGTTCGCCCTGGTGCGCGATGCGAGTGACAAGTGGGACCTGACCCTGATCGCTCCTCCGGAAAAGCTGCGGGAAATCATGCGCTTTTTGCGCGATGAGCCGACGCTGCAATTCGCCATGTTGCTGGATGTCGTGGGCGTTGATTACCTCGCCTACCCTGGCCACCGCGGCGAGCGTTATGCCGTGCTTTATCCGCTGAAGAGCCTGACGTTCCGTCACCGCGTGACCATCAAGGTCACGGTCGACGAGGATGCCTGCGTCGTGCCGAGCATCCACGAATTGTTCAAGAGCGCCGACTGGGCCGAGCGCGAGACCTGGGATCAGTACGGCATCGTCTTTGCCGGCCATCCTAATCTAAGGCGCCTGCTGAATCACCACGAGTTCGTCGGCCATCCGCTGCGCAAGGACTACCCCTGCCAGAAGCGCCAGAAACTCTCGACCAACGATCAGATGCTCGACCAGTTGGAAGCGCGCCTGCGTGAACAGGGCTACACCATCCTGGACCATGGCGAAGCGCACGCCGGTACGCCGATCACCGATCCGTCGGCGGTACCGTCGATCGGGCTGGCGGTCACGGACAACAGCAAGGCCGGAGGCAAGCTGTGAAGGTCATCTCTCCCACCGGTGAACACGTCGATCTGATGACGATCAACGTTGGTCCGAGTCACCCGGCGACGCACGGCACGCTGCGCATCTTCGCCGCGCTCGACGGCGAGACCATCGCCGCCTGTGCCACTGAGATCGGTTACTTGCATCGTGGATTCGAAAAGATGGTCGAGCAGGGCACCTACTCGCAGGTCCTGCCCTATACTGATCGTCTGAATTATTGCAGCGCGATGATGAACAACATCGGCTTCTGCAAAGCGGTCGAAAAGATGTTCGGCGTCACGGTGCCGGAGCGCTGCATCACCCTGCGTATCATCCTCAGCGAGCTGTCGCGTATCATCGACCACATGGTGTGCGTGTGCACCAACCTCGTCGACCTCGGCGCGCTGACCAACTTCTGGTACTTCTTCAATACCCGCGAACAGGTCTACGTGATCTGGGAGAAACTCTGCGGCGCGCGTCTGACCAACACCGTGACGCGCATTGGCGGCATGTACCGCGATGTGTATCCCGGCTTCGTCGAGGACGTCCGCGCGGTGTTGGTCAAGATCGAGACCGCCGTCGCTGAGGTTCGCGGTCTGATCGAGCACAACAAGATCTTCATCGACCGCACCAAGGACGTCTGCGTCGTCAGTGCTGAAGATGCGATCAGCTGGGGCTGGACCGGTCCGTGTCTGCGCGCGTCGGGTGTCGACCGCGATCTGCGCAAGGACGAGCCGTACTACGGCTACGAAACCTACAACTTCGACTCCGTCATCGGCACCAGCGGCGACACCTTCGACCGCATCATGGTGCGCATCTATGAGATGACCGAGTCGGTGTCGATCACGCGTCAAGCGCTCGACCGTCTGAAGCCCGGCCCGATCAACACCGCGGATGCCCGCCTGTCGTTGCCCAGCCGCGAACGCGTCTACCACGACATGGAGGCGCTGATCAACAGCTTCAAGCTGGTGTACGAAGGTGTGCGTCCGCCCCCTGGCACCTGCTATGACGCGACCGAAGCGGCCAACGGCGAACTCGGTTACCTGATCGTTTCGGACGGCGGCACGAATCCTTACCGCGTGAAAGTGCGTCCGCCCTGCTTCACCCAATT
>JANPLC010000441.1:0-33635 GCA_031426335.1 Planctomycetota bacterium | reverse complement strand
GAAATTCACTGCACCTGCCTTGGCCGCGCCGGCCATCCGCGGCGTTGCGAAAAGTTCGAGCTAGCGCTGCTAGCCCTTCACTTTCCGCGCCTTGCGGCTGACCGACGGGCCAGCGGCATCTGCAGTGAATTTCTTGGACGGGACACTAGCTGCCGTTCAAGTGACCAAAGGTATTGATCACGCCGAAGAACAAAAAACCAAGCCAGCCGCACATTGACAAGTCATGCTCACCATCGGCTTTTCGGCGCTGACCGTCGCACCCACTGGAACATGTCGTCTAGGGATCCTGCCTCACCAGGGCCCCGGCCGTCGCCGGAATCGCCACTGACAGAGCGATCTCTTCGACCGCCTCGCGCTCCCCCGCTGCCACTGCAGCCGGCGGATCGATTAGCTGATCCAACCGCCACCGCTGAGCGCTGGTGCCGTTGTCGGTCCATTGTTGGATCACCGCGCCATCCGCGGTCGATGAGCCATTCACATCCAGACACTGCCCGCTGTGTCGTGCGGTCAGCTTGTACCAGCCGCCCCCCGTCGCTTCGATGCGCCATTGCTGATGGCTGGCTCCCGTTGCAGCCCACTGCTGGGCATCGGCTCCGACCGTTGATGAAGCGCCCGGGACCTCCAGCACCTTGCTGCTGTGCCGCGCTGTGAGGGTGTAAAAACCACCGCCAATATGATCGATGCGCCACTGCTGATTAGCGCCTTCGTGACGCGACCACTGGATGACCGGCGCGCCATCCCCTTGGCCCGCACCGGACACATCGAGGGACTTGCCGCTGCACTGTGCGGTGAGCACATAGGTGCCGCCTGATACCACTTCGCCGGTCGGGTAGAGTTGCGAACCCGGCACCAGGCTCTTGGGCGTCGAGCTGCTGCTCCAGCGCAGTTCGGCCACCGCACCGCCGCCGTTTTCATAGTACTCCAAGCGGATGGGATAGCGGGCGCCGGCGGTCAACGCGATGCTGCCGCTCCACTCGGTTGGGCCCTGATCGATCCATTTGTCGACCAGCAGTTGATCATCCACCCACAGCCGCACGCCGTCGTCGGCGCGCACATGGAAGGTGTAGTTCTGGCTGAACTGCGCCTGGACCTCGCCGCTCCAGCGCACGCTGAAGGTGTCGGCTCCGATGCCGGCGACCGGCGCGCCGTTGCCCCAGTCAAAGTTCACCGTGCGATCAGTGCGCGCGATGCTGGTGCCGGTGAAGTCGCGGTTGTCCCAATAGGTCGCGGTCAGACCGTTGCCGCTGCCGACGCTGCCACCGGCGACGCGGAAGACCGCGGTGCGCGTGCTCGACGACGACGGAGTGGCGATGGTGTGCGTGGCCGCTCCGCCGTCAGACCACGAATCGAATGCCCACGAGACACCGCCGAAGCTCTGTGGCGTGGGCGCGCCGAGTGTGCGTTCGATCCCGACCACGCCGGTGAAATTGCTAGGCGCAGTTACGGGTTGGCCGTCGAGCTGCAGACCAAGTCCTGACGGACTGCTCGCGAGGGTCACGGTCGCCAGCCGCGGCTGGATGTCGCGGGTGGCGGTGCCGATCAGGCCGGAGCCGTCACGCGCCGTCAGCGTGATGCGGTAGAAAATATTTGGCGAGGTCTCGCCGCTGGTCGGGATGGTAAAATTGCCAGAGGTACCGGTGGTGTCGGGGACGAAGGGATGGGTGTGGCTGTCGTGATGCAGGTCTACGCGCCACGTCAGGCGCGAGCCGGGCAACGCGCCCTCCTCGGGATCGCTACCGCTGCCGGCATAAGCGATCACCGTCCCGCCTGCAAAGATGGTGCCGACTGTTGGTGCGCTGATGGTCGCGGTCGGTGCACGATTGCTGCCCGTGACGGTCAGCGTCGCAGTGGCGCTGGGCACGCTGCCAGACGGATTGGTGGCAATGGCACGGAAGGTCGCACCGTTATCTCCGCTGCCGACGTTGCTCAGGGTGTACTGACCACCGGCGGCGCCGGGGATATTCACTCCACCGCGTTGCCACTGGAACGTCGGGGCCGGCGAACCCGAGGCCGCCACGTTGAAGGTCGCACTGCCGCCGAGGGGCACGCTGATGCTCTGCGGCTGCTGCGTGATCACCGGTGCCTGCGAATAGCTGATGCGTCGCACATTGGCTTGGCCGCGCGACAAATAGTAGAGCGCTCCGTCGGGGCCGACGGCCAAGTTTACCGCCGACGAGATGCTATTGGCAAAGCCTGCCACCGCGCCCGTCCCCGGATCCTGCACGTTGATCCAGCCGTTGCAGTAATCGGCGAAAAAATATTTGCCGACGTAGCTGCTGGGGAACATTGCCGTGCTCGGATTGTAGAACACGCCGCCGGTGATGGCGCACCCGGAGAAATTTCCGGAACCATGCGGATAAGCGTAGAGCGGGCTGCGGTAGGCGGGATCTGAGGTCGTCCCTTCGGTCGCCGGCCAACCATAATTCGCACCAGCGACGCCGAGGTTGATCTCTTCCCAGGTGTTCTGGCCGACATCATTGATGTGCATCTTGACGCTGCCGGGCTGGAACGAAAAGGTGAATGGATTGCGCAGGCCTAGCGCCCAGATCGCACGGTTGCTGCCGGTGGCGCTGCCGAAAAACGGGTTGTCGCTGGGGATCGAGCCGTCTTTGTTCAGGCGCAGCATCTTGCCCAACAGGTTGCCCAGCGTCTGGGCGTTGGCGCTGTTGGCATTGTCGCCGACCGCGACGTAAAGTTTTCCATCCGGGCCGAAATGGATGGCGCCACCATTGTGATTGGTCGCCCCCGAGAGGTTGTTGAGTTCGAGCAGCACCACTTCGCTGCCACCCACCACGCTGTCGCCACTGACGGTGAAGCGGCTCAGTCGGTTGTGCACCGCGGGCGACGGCGTGGTGTAATAGAGGTAGATCCAGTTGTTGCTGGTGAACTGCGGATCAACCGCCACCCCCAGCAGTCCGCGCTCGCCACTCGAATTCACGGTGAGCGAAACCATGGGACTTCCCACTAGGGACCCGTTCTTGATCACCCGCAACGCCCCGGTCTGTTGCGTGACCAATGCCCGGCCGTCGGGCATGAAGGTCATGGCGGTCGTATTGGAAAGATCGCCAACCCATACCGCATCTGAGAACCCGCTTGGCACCGCGCCCCAGGACGGCAGTGCGGACAGGGACAACACCAGGATGACAAACCAAGAACGCAGGAAGGAGGTCATGGCGGATTCCTAGGATGAGGGTGTTACGGAGTGGATGGATGCAGGGCCACCGTGCAGGCCCAATTACGCACGCAGCATTGACGTGTCAGGACGACTCCTGTCATGGAAAATTCCGTGCATAATTGAGCGTGCAATTTCATCCATGAATGTCTCTTCCTGCGACTTCCTGTGGCGGCATGGCCTGAACCCGCCTGGCGATCTGCTGGCACGGTTCACTGTCACCCCATGAGCACATCTCCACTTCGCGGCGAGATCGTCTACTGCTTCGCGTTCGACATCGCGTACGAGATGCGCCGTGAACCACTGACGACTCTGCTCGGCCAGCCAGTAGTGGCCTATGCCATTGAACCATGCACCCGCAGCCCACGCCGGTTGTCATTCTACCGACCGCAGATGGTCAGCTTGCCGGCGGTGGAGCGCGAAGGTCCGCACGGCCCGGTACAGATACTCCGGGTGATAAAGGTCGTATCGCTGGGTGCACTGAGCGTCACCGTCCGCGTACCCTTCGCGGTTACCGACTTCGCGGATCTGGGCGCATACCGCGACCTGCACGTCGACGGGCGTCGACTCGTGGACGAGGTCCGTGCTTTGGTGGAAGACGTGCGGCGCGAGCTCATGCCACTGCTGATCTCGCCCCAAGCCGAACTCGCCGAGGAGGTGGCGTACTCTCTCATCGTCTTGACCTTGCCATCGGCCTCGGACGGGGGGGATTTTCGTTCGGAGGCCTGGCTGCAGCAGCATCGCCGTGAGATCGCGGGCTTGCTGCTGCAAGAGAGTGACGCCGTGCACCTCTCTGAGCAGCAGGTCCAGCAAGCGACCTCGCGTTGGCTATCCTATTACGATCACGATCTGGCGGTGGTCACTGGCGATGCGGCATTGCTGATCGAGCCGGCAGCATCAATCGAACAGTCGCTCTACATCATGGAACTGGCCAATCTGCAGCTCGCGGAGCTCGAGGCCTACGATCGCATCCTTGATCAGGCCGTTGAGCGGGCCTACCGCGATGTGCGGACGCCCACGCGTCTGTTGCGGCACAAGTCGCTGCACCAGGTGCGCGAGTTGCGCATCGACCTCGCCCGTCTGAGCGATGAGCTGGAAAACATCACCAAGTTCTTCGGTGATTGGTACCTGGCGCGACTGTATGGCGCAGCCTCAGACCGTCTGCACTTGCGCGACTGGCAGCGCAGCATCGACGACAAGTTGACCACCATCGACGACATGTACCAGTTGGCCAAGCAGGATGCGCAAAATCGCTGGATGCTCGTGCTCGAAGTGTCCGTCGTGCTGCTCTTTATCATTGAGCTGGTAGCGGTCTTCGGTGGGTGGGGGTGAGAGGGACGACGTGGTGAGGCACGGCAGGGGCATCCGCCACTCGCCACTCGCGCTGTTCTCGGCCACTCGCTACTCGCGCTGTTCTCGGCCATTCGCCACTCGCCATTCGCCACTCGCCACTCGCCACTCGCCACTCGCGCCGTTCTCGGCCACTCGCCATTCGCGCTTTGAGAGAATTAAGCGCCGGTTCCCGATGCGCTGATACGCGACAGCAGGATCTCCATCGGCGTGTACTCCTCTTTCGCTCGAGGCGCGAGTCTGGCAACCTCACCCACAATCATTGACTTTCTTGCTAGACGTTTCTTTGCATCTCGAACACCGGCGAAGTTCTCCACGGTATCATCTTGTCAGGACAGCGACGAAATCAGCGGTTTCGACCAGGCTATTTCATTGTTTCTTTTGCACGACGTGTTGGTGCGCGGAAGGTTGGACGAAACATCACGATCTGATCGAGCGGGTACTTATAATTGGAGGTCAACCCCAGAAGGAATAAAACATGCGTCTCCTGCTTATCCCCTGCCTCGCTCTCGCGGCTTTCGTGTTGGCTCCGTGCACGTCGCACGCTCAGGAAAAAGATATTGTCGCCACTGCTGTTGCTGCTGGGTCCTTCACCACCTTAACTAAACTGGTCACGGATGCTGGCTTGGTTGCGACTCTGCAAGGCGCAGGTCCATTCACGGTCTTTGCTCCGACTGATGCAGCCTTCGCCAAGGTGCCCAAGGAAACCCTCGCTGCCCTCGCCGCCGACAAAGAGAAGCTCAAGGCGGTGCTGCTCTATCACGTGGTGCCAGGTAAAGTGCTGGCTGCCGATGTGATGAAGCTGGCTCCCAAGGCAGAAGTCGCCACCGCTGGCGGCGCCAAGGTGACCGTCACGGTTGGTGCTGGTGGAGTGATGGTCGATGGCGCCAAGGTGGTCACCACTGACGTGATGGCCAGTAATGGCGTCATCCATGTGATCGATACTGTGCTGATTCCCAAGTAGTTCAGCCGACAACGGGAATAATCGCAGGCGCACCAAGGCCAACGGAGCATGCTCCGTTGGCCTTTTTTGGCTCTACGGCGTTCCGTAAGTCGCCCCTGAGAGCAATCTCAGGGGCGACTTACAACCTGCTTGCCGAGCCGGGCTCGGCGTGATCATCCGCCGCTCACCCGCTCAGCGAGGCGTTATGCAAACAACAACTTCCGGTCTTCAATTCGACGATGTCGTGATCGGCACCGGCGCGGTCGCCAAGGCCGGTAGCAAAGTCTCCGTCCACTACACCGGCTGGCTGTGGAAAGACGGCGCTAAGGGCACGAAGTTCGATTCGAGCAAGGATCGCGGCGATCCGTTCGGGTTCGCGCTCGGCGCCGGCCAAGTCATCGCTGGATGGGACGAGGGCGTCCAGGGCATGAAGATCGGCGGCAAGCGCGTGCTGGTGATCCCGCCGCAACTCGGCTACGGCGCTCGCGGTGCCGGCGGTGTCATTCCGCCGAACGCGACGTTGCTCTTCGAAGTCGAACTGCTGAAGGCGTGAAAAGTGGATGCTCCGCTCAGGGGCGGGGACATGTCGGACCGGCACGCGACGGACAGGTCCGTAGCGATTCGCATCGCATGGTCATTTCGCGATCTTGGTCATCGCCGTTCGCCGTTCGCCCGAATACCATTCGCGAAGTGGTGACGTCACCGGCGGCACACCGGCACACCGTGCACGAGGCGAAGCGAATCCGGCTCGAGTGGATTTGACCTGAAGTCGGTTTGCCGTACGTCGACTACCTACACACCCTGTTCAGGAGAATTCTATGCGTCTTGGATCCCTGTTGGTCGCCATGCTGGTAGTGACCTCAATGCCTGCGCAGGAACCCATGCCCTACGGTCCGCCGATCACGCTGGAGCACGCACGCAAGCTGATCATCGCCGCTGAGGAAGAAGCCAAGAAGCAGCAATGGCCGGTAGTGATTGCGATTGTCGATTCCGGCGCCCATCTGGTGGCGCTCGCCCGCATGGACAACACGCAGCTCGGCAGCGTTGAAGTCGCCATGATGAAAGCCCGGTGTTCAGCGTTGTTCCGTCGCCCGACCAAAGTGTTCGAAGATGGTTTGATCGCGGGAGGCGCCAACAACCGCGTGTTGAAGGCCCCCGAAGTCCTGCCGATCGAAGGCGGCATCCCCATCGTGGTGGATGGCAAGATCATCGGCGCCATCGGCGTATCCGGTGTCAAACCAAGCGAAGATGGACAGGTCGCACAGGCGGCCTTAAACGCGAAATAAGCGGCGGTTCCGGTGGCGAAACACCGGGACATAATCGGCAATCCCTGGTGATTCTCTGTTCTACGCCCACTCTGTTCACCTTGACCGTTGCCTTATTGCCGCAAAGGGCGGTCTCATTCATGGTGCTGTCGAGCGAACAATCACTGCGTACATCGTCTTCCGCGGCGAGCGACCTTTCCCGCGTCCAGTGGGTGCACAGTTTTCAAGAACTGGCCGAGACCCCGTTCGCCGGCAACACCAATGCCTTGTGCTGGCGGCGCACCTTGCCCGGCGACTTCGCCGAGATCGTCGCGTGTCTGGGCCGCGGCGATGAGCAGACGATCATCACCCTCGACCCCGCCCTGCTGTACGCTCTGACACTGAGTGCCCTGGGACAACAAGCACGTGATGGCATGCTTGCGGATTTCTCGCTGCTGAGCGAGCGCGGCCTCGCACCGGTGCTGAATTGTGTGTACGCGTATCCCCGTGACGACCGCTCAGGACCGATCGCCACTGATGTTTTTTCGTTTCACGTCGACAGCGCTCCGCACGAAACCGATACCTGGCTATGCACCTACCACGGTCCCGCGAGCGAGGGTCTGTGCAACGAAGCGGCCCAGCGCCTGGTCGACATCCCAGCCACCCACGCGGCTCTGCTGGCGGCGTACGGCGGCGTCGATGACGTGGGGTTCCAGAACTTCCTGAGCGAAAACGCTTACGATCTGCACTACGCCGCACGTTCGCCAGCGCGCCACTATTCCTTCGGTATCGGCAATCTCTGGCGTATCGCCACCGCGTATCCTGGTTGCCCGGTGCTGCCGAGTATTCATCGCGCTCCGCCGACCAGGCCTGGCGATTCCCCGCGTTTGCTGCTGATCAGTTAAGGGACTGTCGAACCAAGGACCTGTCTCACCCTCCGAGTCTGGCCATCATGCGCACAACAGCGTCGTTCCCAGGCGTGCCATTTGCCATACGTCGGCTGCTGACCGCCATTACCTTTCGCCCATTACGTATTTCTTCCAGCCGAACCGCCAACATGATTGAGTCATGAAGACTGATGAAAAAGTGCGTGCCCTCGCGGCCATTGAACTGGCTGATGCGCTGATTGTGGATTTCAACAACCCGAGTAGCGCTCTCAAAGGCATCGGTGGCGAGACCATGGAGAAGTTGCTGGTCTATCTCAAGATTACCGAGCGGTCGCAGCGACGCCGGTCTAGGAAGTTGTCCAAAGCAGCGAATGAGGTCGCGGCGGAAGACCCAGAGGCTGACGCTCACGAGTGACTTGGTGAACTGGGGGATTGCTCACGTCCCACTTCATTGGCCTTTCGCCATTGGCCCTTCGCCGCTGGCCACTCGCCACTCGCCACTCGCCGTTCACTGGGCTTTCCAGTTGAAGCCCCAGCCGAACCGCGAGATTGCCCGCCCTATGCGCCACCTCCTCGCTCTCCTCCTGGCCTGTTGCACGTTTCTGCCCGCCGCGGCAGGGGAGGCCTTGGTCAACGGCAACCCGCCGGACATCAAAACGCTCAAGATCGGTGACGTAGCGCCGGAGTTCGACCTGCCTGGGATCGACGGCAAGAATCATAAGTTGGCCGACTACACCGGCGGCAAAGCGCTGGTGGTATTGTTCACCTCCAACCACTGCCCGACGTCGCACAGCATCGAGAAGCGCCTGCAGCGTTTCTGGGACGAGTACCAGCCCAAGGGCGTGAAACTTGTCGCCATCAATCCCAATCATCCTGATGGTCTCAGCCAGGATGAGCTCGGCTACGGCGAGTTCGGCGATTCCTTCGCTGAGATGAAACCCTACGCCGAGAAGAACAAATGGACCTTCGACTACCTGTATGACGGCGACCAGCAGCTCATCGCCCGTGCGTACGGTTGTCTGGCCACGCCGCACGTGTTCATCTTCGACCAGGAGCTGAAGCTGCGTTATGCCGGTCGTTTCGACGACTCGCGCTTTTACGACGACACTACGGTGAAATCAAAGGACGCGCAGAACGCGGTGGATGCCATTCTGGCCGGCAAGCCGGTGCCCGTTGAGTTGACCAAGCCGCATGGCTGCTCGACCAAATGGCGCGAGAAGAAAGTCGGGCATGACGCTAAACACGAAGCCTGGGCCGCAACTCCGGTGAAGATCGAGACCATCGACGCGGCGGGCATCACCAAGCTGCGCGCAAACACGTCGAACAAACTCCGCCTGATCAATGTGTGGGCCACGTGGTGTGCGCCGTGCGTGAAGGAATTCCCGGACCTCGTGGGAATCTCGCGTCAGTTCGATATGCGCGATTTTGAACTGGTGACGATCTCGCTCGACGAATCTGCGGATCTGCCCAAGGCCGAAGCCTTCCTGTTCAAACAGGCTGCCGGCATGAGCAAGAAGATCGCGGCCAGCGTCACCAAGGAAGGCCGCACGACCAACAGCTACCTGTTCACCGGCTCAGCGGATGACCTCGCCGCGGTGCTGGACAAGGACATGCCGGGTCCGATTCCCCACACCATCCTGGTCGCCCCAGGCGGAGAGATCGTCTGGCGTCACACCGGCACCATCGATCGCGCCGCGGCCGTCAACGCCATCCTCGATCGCTTGAACCGGTTCTATTCGCCGACGCCGACGCCGGCGAAATAACGCCCGCCGCAGCACGGCAGTCGCCAGTTAGACAGTCGCCAGGAAACTGACCGGTTTGGTGAGTAATCTCGTCGGCCATCGCTGCGGTTGCGTGATGAATCGGCGACCACAAGCTCACCCGTCTTGTGAGCCGACTCTCCACTGATCAGACCGTCATCGCCTATCCCGAAGGTGAACGGACCATCCTGGCATTGCTCCCGAGCCAGGTCGTCGACCAGGGGATCGGTCGACCGCCGGAAGGCTATGAACTCGGCAGCCTGTTGGGCCGTGGTGGCGAAGGCGAGGTGTACGAAGCGCGTCAGCTGTCGTTTGGGCGCACGGTGGCGATCAAGAGCCTGCGTCCTGGTCGTGATGACCAGCGTCAGCGGGTGCGCTTCCAGGCCGAAGCGGCGATCACCGCTTTGTTGGAACATCCGAACATCATCCCGGTGCATGATCTGTGCGTCGATGCCGCTGGTGTTCCGCAGCTGGTGATGAAACGGGTGAGCGGCCGCACTTGGCGGGCGATCATCGAATCCGGCAGCGCGACTGGCGATGAACACGTCGAGATTCTGCTCAAGGTCTGCGATGCGCTCGAGTTCGCCCACGGCCAGGGCATGCTGCACCGTGATCTGAAGCCGGAAAACGTCATGGTCGGCGAACACCGCGAGGTGCTGGTCATGGATTGGGGCTGCGCTGCCCACTTGGGACCACAGTCACCGCATCCGTTGATCCCGTTGCTCAGCGCCATGTCCGGGACTAGTGGCACGCCGTCGTACATGAGCCCGGAGCAGGCCCGTGCTGAGCACGCGGCCTGTGGCCCGTGGAGCGATGTGTATTTGCTGGGGGCGTGCCTGTACCACGCGCTGGCGGGAGCGGCGCCACGCGGTGGCAATGACGTGCGTGGCATCCTTGCTAGTGCGATGTGCGGTGACCCGCTCGTCGAGCCGGGAGCGCGGGCCGGGAAACGGGTGTCGCAGGAGCTGGCCACCATCGCGATGGCCGCGCTCCAGCCGGACCTGAGCAAACGCACACCCACCGTGACGGCCTTCGCCAAGGCGCTGCGGCGATACCTGGAGCATCGCGAAGTCCTCGATCTGGTTGCTGATGCCCGCCGTGAACATGAACAGGCTCGTGCTGGTGGAGCGAGCGCCGATGACGCTTTCCGCCGGGCCATCTGTGCGATCGAACAGGCGGTGCGCCTGTGGCCGGAACTGCTGTCTGCTCGACGTCTGCAGGTGGCGGTCGGGCTCGATGCGGCGCGTCATGCCTGTGCGGCCGGCGCCTTGCAGCAGGCGCTGCGCCTGGCTGAGGCGACGCAGGTCGCTGCCAAGCGACTGGGTGATGCGGACGCGATGCAGCAGGCGAACCTTCTTGCCGCGCAGGCCACTGCGCAGGAGCTGCTCGGTCAGCGCCGTGAGCGTCACCAGCGCGCTTTGCGCCTGGGGACTGCGGGCGCGGTCGTCTGTGCGGTGTTGTCACTCTCGATCGGCATGCTGCTGGTCTGGCGTGAATCTCAGCGCACGGCCGTGGCGTTGGCGTCGGCGGAAGCGAATCTCGCCCGCGCCAATCGCGAGCGTCAGGCGCGTGAGGCTGGCGAGCGTATCGCGATGCCGGCACTGTTGGCGCAGGCGCGCGAGTTGGCGCAGCAACGGCGTTTCGCCGAGGGCATCCCTTTGGTCGAAACCGCCATGGGCTTCGCGCCGACCGATCCCCAGCCATTGATCCGCAAGGCGCAGTTGCTCATCGCGCTGGCGCGGCGAGCCGAAGCCGCCGTCGCACTCGATGCCGCCTTGGCGCTGCAAAACGACGCTGACGTGGTCGAGCTGCGGCGTTGGTGCAGCGAATCGCCAGTCGATGTGGAGGCGCGTCTAGCGGCCGTGCTGGTGCGGATGGGCGCACGTGCCGAAGCCAGCGCGCTCAACCTGGCGGCGGACAAACGCCTGAGCTTGGCGCTGACTCAGTTGCGCCAGGCGTGGCCGGCCTTGGCTGAAAGTCGCATGCTGGTGCACAGCGACGGGACCCTGTCACTGAATCTGGTCGCCGACGTGATGCGGATCGATTCTTTGGAGCCACTGCGCGGGCTGCCGATCTCGGTGCTCGACATTACCGGGCAGCTGCAGGTGCGCGATCTCGGTCCACTGCGTGATCTGCCGCTGAAGTCGCTGACTGCACGCGGCACCGGCGTGCGCGATTTCTCCATCGTGCGTGGGCTGCCGTTGCGCCGCCTGTTCCTGGGGTGGTACCCGGATGGATTCGCCTTGGCCATGGTGCGCGGGCTGACGCTGGAAGCCTTGGACGCACCTGGGTCGGGCAGCGTCGATCTTTCGCCGCTGGCGGGCATGCCCGTGCGCGAACTGCGACTGTATGGCTGCGACAAGTTGAGCGACATCAGTGCACTGAAATCCATGCCGCTGGAGCTGCTCACCTTAGAAGCGCCCAAACCAGGCGTGCGCACGCTCACCGACCTGTCGCCCTTGGCCGGGAAGTCACTCGCCGAAATCAGCCTGCCGCACCAGCTGGGCGTTTCATCGCTGGAGGCGTTGCGCGGACAGCCGCTGATGCGCGTGGTGCTGCATGGCACCAGCGTCAGTGACTTGTCACCCGTGACGAGTCCGGCGCTGCGTCATATCGCCACGGGTTTGGCTCCGATCAGCGATCTCAGGCCGCTGTTGAAAACCAAGGTCGAGGTTGCCGACTTCTCTCCGCAGAACGTCAGACATGGCCTTGATGACGTGTTGTCCCTGCCATCGCTGCGTCAGGTCTGTGGCTACAAGCCCGAAGATTTCCGCCGCTGGATGAAGCTGGCCACCGCCTTGGCGGAAGTGAATCCGGGATTTCCCTGGTCGGTCACCGCGCTGTTCAAAGACGGCCACATGAGCGAAGCACGCGTGCTGTATCCGCTGGTGTCGCTGGCACCGTTTGCCAAAGAGTCCGAACTCCGCGTCCTGCATCTGGTGGGCATGACCTCCGACGTGCGTCCGCTCAGCGGCCTGCGTTTAGTCGAACTGGTGTGGTCGCCCAGCAAAGACGTGCTGGGCGTGGAAGTGCTGCGCCAAATGGCGTCGCTGCAGCGCATCGGAACCTCAGCGCAAGCGCTGCAGCCGGCGGCAGACTATTGGCGGGATTACGCGGCGGGGCGGCGTTGACGGCACGAGTGCGGGTCGGCCCAGAGCTGTAACTCGCCAAATCAGGGCACCAGCCCCGCTACGAGATCACTTCACTCCGGCTGACCAACGACAGAGCAGCATGAAAATTTCAGCGTTGTCGTGCTGCGTGATGGCAACCTTGCCGATGCCTTTGCCACTGAGCGCGTCATTGCTGATCCAGCCAGCGTCGGTGACCAAGACGACATGACCTTTCCCTGGAGTTGCCATCGCCATCAGGACGCCGACGGCATCGCGTGGTCCGCCAAGGGCTTTCTGGGCCAAGTCGTTGACCACGAGCGCTTGCGGATTGGCCGTATGGCCGGACTGCACGACGATTTGATTGCCGGTATAATACGCCCATTTCTTGCCGCCGATGAGCGGCGCTGATTCCGGAATGATGAGTTGCTTGGCATCGGTATAGGTATCGACGAACTGCATGCCGAAGTGTGCGAGCAGCACGTTCATGTCCTTGGTTTCGTAGTTATGGTTCTCTTGGTTGCCCATGACGATCAGTCCGCCGCCGCCGCCGATGTACGTCACCAAGGAGGCGACATCCTCCGCTGAGCAGTGAGGTGGCGCAGGGTTAGCTCCAACCGCTTGGTCGCTCGGATTGGCGATGACCACCACCGCAACTTCGTTCAGCGCCGGCGCACGTAAGGGCTCAGCGTTGGTGCGAACCTCAAAGCTGTTTCCCAGGTGCTTCAGAATTTCCGCATAGGTGCCGTCAGCCAGGTAACGCTTCTCGCCCTGGGCATTGAAGTAGCGGCTGTAGAGCAGGACCGGTTTGGTATCCGCCGCATACACGACCGCACCCAGCGGGAGCAGGAGCAGCGCCGCTAAGCAGAGCAGTGCGCGACCACGAAACCTCGATGAAAGACGCATGAATGTCCTCGCTGGGTGATCGTCGCAATGTCCAAGGGTGCGAAGTGAAGCAACCGGGAAGGACGCGGAGAACAGGTCAGACAAGCGAAACGGAAATCATGGTGCGGAGGAAAGCTCTGTCCTGTCGCCTGTCGCCGTTAGTGCACTCCGGAAGCCACGAGCGGAATGGGATGCAGGAGCGCATCCAGGAATCCGTGCATGGCGGTCAGCAATTCTGAACGGTCGAGCGCCTCATCGCTGTGCGACAAGTGATCGTACAGCACCAACCGCGAAGAGGCTCCCGCCGCGATCAGGGCAGCGTGCAGGCGTTCGCTCTGATTGAATGGGATCATGGTGTCGTCACGCCCGTGGAAGATCAGGAATGGCGCGCTGTCGTGCGTGGCATGCAGCGCTGGGCTGGCGCTGCGGGCGAGCCGTGGCCGTTCGCTCGGTCGGCCATCGAGCAGGCCGAGGGCGACCAGCTTCACCCGCCAATGATCCGGATCGCTCTGTTCGAGCGCGAGCAGGTCGGTGGCGGGGAACAGCGCCACGACCGCCTGCACCCGGCTCGACGGTCCGGTCTCGCCCAGGGTTCCTTCCAGTTCCTGATCGTCCGCGGTTGTCCCCAGTAGAGCCGCAAGATGAGCACCGGCAGAGACGCCCATGACGGCAATGCGCTCGCCATCGCAGCCGAAGCGCCAGGCACTATGCCGCAACCAACGGACCGCGGCTTTGCAGTCATGCAGTTGGGTCGGAAAGGCGACCGGCGAGGTGAGGCCGCTCAAGCGGTAGCTGACGCTGGCCACGGCGTACCCACGCAGTGCCAGGTTGGCGATGGGGCAGCTGGTATGCGAGCCGAAGATCCACCCGCCCCCATGCAGCCAGACGACCAGTGGCAAGGGCTGCTGGTAGGTTTCAGGCAGGTAGAGATCAAGTTGCAGAGCTTGTCCGTCGCCGGTGGCGTAGGTCAAACCGCGGATGATGCGGACGCCCTCGGGCTCGTGCGGTGCGCGCGAATATCCGCCACACCCAGTCAGCAGCAGAATCAGCGCGAGCCCGAGGAGAGTCAGGCCCAACCACATCCTTGCGTGGCGCGCAGTGTCGACCGTTCCGCCGGAAACCGTGGTCTTCATCAGGCATGCAGCGTGAGGGGATGGCAGTTTCCGTGGTGTGCGGTGTGCTTCGTGTCGCCGTGGCTGGCGATGCTCGTCCTCCCAGGGTTCCATGGCGGCGGTTAAACCGGCCACGCCACCAGAAACGGGCGTGGAAGACCACGAGCGAAAGGCGGCACTGGAAGATGGCCGATAGGAAAACGCTGCCCCGCTGCCAATCGCGGTAGCCGGTGCGCGTACGCACCAAGACGTTGGTGTAAAGCGGCCGGCATTGGTCATGGAGAACTCCTCCAAGAGTCGCTGGACCAGAGTGCGTCTCGTGCCAAGGAGCCAGAAAGGATTCCGCCTCGAGTGGCGAGCGGCGAGCAACGAATGGTGAGTGCCCCATGACGCCAGGGACGAATTCCGTCGGCGAGAGAATGGTCGCCGTTCACTTCTCGTCAGCGCAGATAGCAGTGCGCATTCGCTGCTTTACTGCAGTATGCACGGCGGCCTCTCATCAGCGCGGGTTGTGATCGCGGTTGGCCCCCGGCGAGAATAATCCATTGGCATGCATTCCGCATAGTTTTTTCACGCCACCATCCGGCAGCGAGAAAATATTCACTCTCAACCAAGGTTAGTCCATGAACCCTATCATCCTCTTGCTGATCCTCCTGCTCTTGTTCGGCGGCGGCGGATTTTACTTCGGCGGTCCGGCATACGGCGGCGGCGGAGTTGGACTGATCGTCTTGATCGGCATCATCATCTTGTTGTTCGGCGGTTTCCGCTCGCGGACGTGATGGTTGGGCCGGCCGCTCGTGGAGAGCGGCCGGCGGGGCAATTCCGACATCTGCAGGTGGCCGATCACCGTTCGCCACTCGTGGTGGCGGCCACGTTCTGATTGGTTTACGCTGACGACGAGTCATGGTCCGGCATGATCACCCGAACGCGCATGGTTTCCGCTCTGTTGGCAAGCGTGCTGGCGCTCGCCATGACTTCCGCGGCCGACGAGCAGAAATGGGTGTCATTGTTCAACGGCAAGGACCTGACCGGCTGGACCATCAAGATCGCCAATCGTCCGCTGGGCGAGAACTTCGCGAACACCTTCCGCGTCGAGGACGGCATCCTCAAGGTCAGCTACGACGGCTACGACAAGTTCGGCAAGCAGTTCGGTCATCTCTTCACCAACGTCGTCTATTCGCATTACATCCTGCGGATGGAGTATCGTTTCTTCGGCGCGATGATGGCCGATGCGCCGAACTATGTGAATCTGAACAGCGGCGTGATGCTGCATGCGCAATCGCCGCAGAGCATGCGTTTTGACCAGGGATTCCCCTCCAGTCTGGAGATGCAATTCTTGGCGGACGAAGGCAAAGGTGCACGTGCGACGGGGAATCTCTGTACGCCAGGCACGCACGTGGATATGGGCGGCAAACTGATCACCCAGCACATCGTCACGTCCAGCGCGCCGACCTTCCCCGCCGAGGAATGGGTGCGAGTGGAAGCTGAAGTGCGCGGCAACGACGAGATCATTCACCGCGTCAATGGCGTCGAGGTGCTGCGCTACCAACGCCCACGCCTGGATCCCGCCTGTAAGATCTCCCCCGCAAGCGACCTCGTCGACGCCGGCGGCAATCGCTTACTCGGATTTGGCCACATCGCATTGCAAGCGGAGGGGCAGCCGGTGTGGTTCCGTAAGATCGAACTGCTGTCATTGGAGCAGTAATCGGCAGGAGCGTGGCGGTGAGCCTCGCGCGCTACTTCCGAAGCATCGTGCGGTGAGCGCCCTCGGTGGACTCTGCCTGCTGGTCGCAATTCTGCCCGTGACGCTGCCAGCCCAGCCACGATGTGATACGGGCATGAACGCAGCAGGCGACAGCAGGCGGTGACTGCTGTTGAGTCCGGTAGACGGACTGGCTACCGTGGCACCGGATCGTGTCCGAGTCCGAGCGTGGTCAGGTTCTGCAACGCAGGTCTGGAAGGCATTGAAGCAATCAGAGCACAAAGTGGGGCAGTCTGTGGGTCAGTCAGCGGCGCAGACAGCGGCACAACTGCACCAAGCCGCGACGGGCAACCGCGAGGCCTTTGCGGAGGTGATCCTGACGCACGGTCCGGCGTTGCGCGTGATGCTGGCGGCGCACCTCGAAGCGTTCGCCGCGATTGCGCCCCTGGAACTCGCCGTGTGGATGGCGGTCCATGCGCGTCTGGGCGACTACGACGCGGTGCAGCCGTTCAGCGACTGGATGAATGTCGTGGCGCAGAAACCGCTGCGCGCGCACCTCCAGCAAGTCGGCCAACGTGCGCTGGTGGTGCAGGATGTCACCACCCACCACCTCGCTCAGGATTCGCTGGCGGCGCTGGCCGATGGCCGCGAACTCGGGGTGCTGACGCTGACGGCGCAGCGCGAGGCATTGCCAGAGAACGTCCGAGCTTTGTTGACCGCCCGCTACCGCGATCGGCAGTCGGTCAGCGTCATCGCTGCCGCCCAGGGTGTTGATGAGGCAACTCTCGCCAACGCGCTGGTGGCGGCGCGTGCGCGCTGCGATTGGCGCGCCGTGGCCAAGCCGCCATCAGCCAGCGATCGCGATCTGCCACCGCTGATCGAGGATCTGCTCAACGGTATCATCGACAATGCGTCGCGCGGTTTGCTCGCGGACTACTTGGCGCGTGCTCCTGCACACGTCCAGCAGGTGGCGCGGCAGGTACGTGTCCACGTGGTGTGCCGTGTCATGTTCATGCCATTTACCCGCAGCCAGGCCGTCGCTTTGGCACGGCAAGTGGTGGCTGGCGACACCCGCGCCGGACGCGTGGCGACCAGTGCTCCGGTGCATATTCCGGTGGTGGCGAGAAAACCCGCGAGTGAACCCACGCGCGCGACGCCAGCGAGCTTGTCGGGAACACGAGTCGCTGGTTCGGCAACTTCGTCGAGCGGTCTCAGTGCGCGTCCGACGCTGGTGCTGGACGATGAGGGGCCCGTGCGCCCGGCCCGTCGCCCATCATTCCTGCCGTACCTCATCGCTGGCGGGTTGGTGGTTGTTGGCGTGATCGCCCTGCTGCTGAGCAGTCGTGCCAGTTCCCTGCCACCCGCTGCGCCGCCCATCGCGCTGACCGCAGTGGAACCCGCGGTCGCCAAACCCGATGTCACCCCGCCACCCGCGCCGCCCAGTACCGACGTCGCTGGCCGTCCGGCGTTACCGCCGGTGACGACCAAAAATCCACTGCAGGTCACGCTGGTCGGTGTCGTCGCCGACAGTCATCCCTATGCCGGGCGCGAGGTGATGCTACGCGGCGCGTTGTCGTCCACGGCTGACCTGGCACGGGTCGAATTCTGGAATGCCGAGAGCAAGCTCGGCGAGGCCACCAGCGCACCGTGGGCCTTCACCTGGACTCCGACCGCGGGCGCGTTCGCCCTCACGGCGCGTGCAATCACGTCGGCTGGCGACAGCACCACCTCACCGGTGATTGCACTCACTGCCGTAACGACCTACGGCAGTGGCAGCTTGCGGCGCGAGTGGTGGACCGGCATTCCGGGCGATCGGCTAAAAGATCTGGACAAGATCGCTGGTTTTCCCACACGTCCGCACGGCCACGCCGCGGAGCAGCAGTTCGCCTCCCCGAACAATTGGGGCAACGACTACGTGCAACGCATGTGGGGCTTCGTGATCCCGCCGCTGGATGGTGAGTATGTCTTTTGGATTGCCGCTGATGACGAAGCCGAGCTGTGGCTGTCCAGCGATGACAGCGCTGCGACTCGTCAGCGCATTGCGGTTTCCAAGCAAATCCCCAGCTCCGGCACCAAGCCCATGGAATGGGATCGCCAGCCAGGTCAGCGTTCGGCGCCGCTGCGCCTGCAGGCTGGGCGGCGATACCTGATCGAGGCGCTGCACAAGGAAGGTGGCGGCGAAGACCATGTCGAGGTCGGCTGGCGTCTGCCCGACCACACGCTGGAGCGGCCGATTCCTGGCCTCCACTTGTCGCCACCCGTCGAGGCGGTGCCGTCGTCGCCCGACACTCGGCCAGACGCACCGACCGTTCCGCCGCCGCCCCCCACCTGGACGGTGGTGCGCGCGATCAACCTGGGTGGCGATTCCGTGGAGATCGATGGCGTGCGTTGGCTCGGTCACCGCCAAGCCGAGGCCGACGGCGCCACACCGGTGAACAGCCAACAGCCGGGGCCGTGGCTCAGCGATGTGCCGTGGGCGCGCGCCACCAATGGCAACGGCCCGGTCCGGCGTGATCGCAGCACGAGCGAGCGGCCACTGACCGTCGACGGAAAGGTTTACGCCAAGGGCCTGGGAGCCCATTCTACCAGCGAGGTGGTCTACGCGCTGGAGGCACAGTGGACCGGCTTCAGCGCTCTGGTGGGGGTGGACGATGCGGCCGATGGCGCCAAGGCCGAGGTGGTTTTCCAGGTGTGGCTCGACGGACAAAAGGTCTGGGACAGCGGTCCGGTGCGCAAAGGCAGCGCCAAACCGGTCGCCGTGCCGTTGGTCGGGCGCAAGGAAATGCGCCTCGTGGTCGAACCCAGCGGGCCCGGTGATTGGGATCACGCTGATTGGGCCAATGCGCAGTTCATGCGTGTCGGCGGCGGCGACGGCACCTTGCAGATCAAGACCGGCAAACGCAGCGTGGCCGGCTACACACCCAAACCCGCCGTCGATGCGAAGATGCGCTCACTGCTGACCACCGCGCTGACCGGCTCCAGCAAGGACGGCTTGGAATTCTCGGTGCGCGTTCCCAACGGCCCGCTGCGCGTCTGGCTGCTGATGGGAGAATCCGGTACCTCCAACAGCCGGCAGTTCGAACTCGAGGTCGAAGGCGTCGCTCTGCCGGTGTCCGGGCTGCCGGCTTCGGCGTGGCAGAAGCTCGGCCCAGTCGACGTGGTCGTCGCTGACGAGGCGGTCACGGTCAAGGCGACGCCGATCAAAGGGACGCCACAGCTGATGGGGTTCCTCGCCGAGCGGCAGGAGTTGAAGCACAGCGCGCCGTTGCTGTCGGCCAGCGATCCCCTGACCGTCATCGCGGACGCCGCCGGATATCAGCAGATCTACCACGCCGACCTGGCAAAGCTGGCAAAGGAGGTGCCCTACGAGGTGGATAACTCCCGGATGTTCGCCGGGCCTTTCACCCGTATCGCCTACCTGATGGAGTTGCAGGCGGTTAACCAGCCGCTGCGCTGGGTGTGGACCTCGATGGATGCCTTCACTAAGGAGGTGCGCCTGATCGGCGTGCCGACGGTGGCCAGTGGCGCGTTCTTCCAACAGACGGTGACGAATCTGCTGGTGGCGAGCAATGTCGACGGACTGCCGGTCGGTGCGGTCGGTGACGGCGTGATCGAATTCTGGTCGAGCAGTTACAGCGGAAAAAATCAGGCCGGCATTCCCGGTGCGACCGACGAACTCGACTTCGGTGACCAGCCGGCGGCCAGACAGGCTGATGGCTATGGCAGCATGCAGGTGCACAACCTCGGTGCGCGACAAACGGTGTGGGCGCTCAACCATTGGGTGGCCGGCAGCAAAGCCGATCTGGGCATCGGCCCATCAGCGAGCGGCGGTGACTGGACCTTTGCCGCGAATGGCGACGGCTATGTGCTCAAACGTTTGCGGGTGTTCGTCAAACCGACGCCGTGACCGGGACAGAAGCAGCACCGTTTAGTTGTTCGGCAAGGTGACATACAGCGAGCGGGGAGGCTGGTTCAGCCAAGGACCGCTTGAGGGCATGGCGATCTGCATCGAAGCCGGTCAGCCGATCTGCGACCACTACCAAGACATCCACATCGATTGAGCGCAAGCCAGCGGCGCGAGGAGATCGGTCGCCGGCAGGTGGGTGCGAACCTCCGGCGCGCACTCACCGGTGGCAATCCGCATTAGGAAAAAACAGATCATTCACATCATCGACGCCTCACCCACGAGGAGCAATCCATGGCCAAAGAACAACGCACGATGAAGGCAGCCAAGAAGGCGCCAGCCAAGAGCATGATGGAGAAGCGTGCGGCCAAAGCCGCGAAGCGCGCCCAGAAGTAATTCGGCAACGGGCAGAACACTCCTCCGGAGTGAATGCCTATCCGCGGTTAAATCGAAAAACCCGCTGCATCCGCAGCGGGTTTTTCCATGCAGAGGGCGGCCGCGCTCAATGGCGTTTAGCCAAGCGCTGCTGTCGCCGCTCCGTAGGGCAGGCTTGGTAATAGCCCGGCACTTCAGTGCTGCTCATTACCCATAAGTCGGCAATCAATGCGCAACCACGCGAAAACCTGCCGGGAGCGCGGCCGCCCTCGGCCGCATTCCTTTACGACGAAGAATATCGGATGGTTGCGACTCTGTGCGTGGTGGATCCTGGTTTTACCGGGAAGCGCTGATTATTCCTGGTTCGTGCGGAATGCGGCCGGGGGCGGCCGCGCTCCCGGCGGTTGATTCTGCTTCGCTGATGCCCACCTCATGACTTATGGGTAATGAGCAGCACTTAAGTGTCGGGCTATTACCACAGCGTCCCGGTGGGCACGGTGGGCCCGGTGGGACGCCGCTTAGCTCAACGCCATTGCAGCCGCGCGCCCAGGATCCGTCACTTAGCGACGGGCGCCTTCCCGGTCAGTGCGTTGTACACCACCGTCGCGATCGCCGTCATACCTTCGTTGTTGGGGTGCACGCGGTCAGGAATCAATGCGTCCTTGCCGGCGAGCGCGCCGTGTACGTCGATGATGCCGGACTTGGTGGCTTTGGCTGCGGCATCGATCAGTGGGAACTCAGCGACGGTGTTTTCTTCGCTGATGCCGAAGTTGCCTTTGCCGGCGATGTAGGGGGCGTAGCAAATGAAGATGCGCGGCTTGGTCGACAGCGCGGCGAACTTGCCGATCAGATCCTGATAGTCGGCGGTGAATTGATCTTTGTGCTTCCAGTTCTGCGGCTTGGTGTCGTTGGTGCCCAGCATGATGACCACCACGTCGGGGGTGAACTCGAGCGCCTTTTTGAACGCGCCTTCTTTCTGGTACGGCTTGTCGCCGGAGTTCAGCAGCGTCGAGCCGCTGACACCAAAATTCTTCACGGACCATTTCTCGCCCAGCATGGCTTGGATCTGATCCGGCCACGACTTGCCTTTTTCGGCACCGACGCCCTGGGTGATGCTGTCGCCGACGCAGGCGAGTTTGATCACGTCTTTGTAGGCACTGACATCGACTGGTGTGCTGTCTTGTGCGCGGAGCGGCACGCAGACCGCCATCAGTGCGATGAGGGCGAGGGACAGGCGGCGGGAGATGAGCATGGGAGTTTCCTGCGGGTGGGATGATGCCATATGTGGTATTCCAGAGCGTTGCCAAGCACTGGATGTGACCAATCCGGTACCGCTGAGCAGCACGCTGGTTGCCGAGTACTGCGCCAATGCTTTGCGGCGCGAGGAGAGCAAAGCCGGAAAGCGACACGGAGCTAGGTACGGTCATTTTGTGGAGCACGACGGCTTCGGGAGTGAGGATGGCGACGACATGTTGATGGCGTTCAAACAAGCTGCGGTGCTAGCGTTTGCCCGGCGCTCCTCCGTGAGAGTTATCACGTGACAAGAGCCGGCAGCTCCAACTGCCGGCTCATGATGTTGTCAGTCATTGCGTACGCCTTGTGCGTTGAACGCGGGATCAGCGACGACGGGTATACGCCAGCTCCATCGACTTGGATTCCTGGCCGCCACTCTTGGGCGTCTGGTACATGTCGATGGTGAAGCGGTCATCGGACTGATGGGTTTCGACCTGGCGTACCGACAGCGGGCCGGCGATGGGACAGACCATCTCGCCAGAATACGCGATGGTCTTACCGCCGTCGCTGCTGGCGCCGGTCAGGTAGACGAAGCCAGTCCCCATGCTGTCGCACCAAGTGCTGAAGTAACGCTTGGCAGCCCGGTCGTAGCCGTTGGTGGAGTGACCGGTGAAGGGTTGTCCCTCGAATGAGCCGGTGAACTGACCTTTGATGTAACGGCCATCGTGTTTGGCGGTGAATGTTTGGCTGCCGGTGGATTTCGACGGTGGCTGACCGGGTTGCATCCACATCGTACAGGACACGTCCCATTCACCGACGACCTTGCCGATCTGTTGGTGCTCGGGGCCGGGTTTCATGGCCTCTGCCACTTTGGGATCCATGGCAGGCTTGCCTGCGGAGGAGGATTGGGGAGATGAGGAAGACATGGCGATTCCTTGGTTGGGGTGGTGTTACACCGGACATCCGTCACTGGCGCGAATCGTGCCAAGGAGACCTAGGTAGGCCTGAACCACCCCGGAGGATCAGGCTGATCAAGCCCTGGCCGAAATTACAATCGCCACCGTGTTGTTTGCTCCACTGTCGAGGCGGACCAGCAGTCCACCGCGCAAACAGCGGTGCTTGGGCTCATTCATCAGTGGTAGGTATGGTGCGATATCCTCGCATCATCGTTGGCAGATGATGCGTAATGCAGTGCCGAAATCAGCGAGCGGGCGAGCGGGTTGTACGTCTCGGCATGGTGACGGTGGACTACTTCAGCAACATCAACCTGGCCGACGTCGGCAACCTCACGGCGCGGGTCGCCTCCGGCAATGTCGGCGGCAAGATCGAGTTCCGTGTCGACTCAGTGACCGGCGAGGTGATCGGCACCGTCGACGTGCCTTTGACTTTTTCCAACGAAAAGAACCAACACAGGGGTTGGCGGGCGGATACTGATCCGGATCGGCGATCTTACCAGTTTGCCAAGGCCATTAGCGGCATGCGCCAGCGACCGGATCAGAACCGTCGCATCGAGATGCAGATTCCGCCCAGGCGAGTGGCCGCAGGCGAATGCACCTGGAATCAGGCGCTCTGCGCCAATGCTCCGCGACCTTTCGCCGGATGGGTGCCGCGTACGGCTCTGATCCCTAGTCCTACCATCTAGAGTCCGTCCATGTTCGCCGCCTTGCTCGCCACTTCGGTCTGGACCCTCTCCAGCCTCGCTTCCGCCGGTGCGGCTCGCCATCTGGGCGGCATTAGCGCCAATCTGGTGCGTCTGCTGTTCGCCTTGCCCTTGCTGCTGCTGTTCAGCCTCGTGCTCGCGACGTCTCCATGGCAGAGCTTGAGTCTGGCTGGCGGTGAGTGGTTCGTCTGGTCCGGCATCATCGGCATGGGCGTGTGCGATATCCTGATGTTGTCAGCGTATGCCCGGCTGGGGGCGCGCGTCACCACGCTGGTGGTGAACACCTGTGCCGCGCCGTTGGCGGCGTTGATCGGTTGGGTCGCCTTGGGTGAACATCCAACATGGGTGCAGTCTGGATTCATGCTGATCATCGTCGCGTCGGTATCGGTGGTGCTGCGTCCGCGTGCATCGGATCGCCTAGAAACCATCGGCCTGTTGTGTGCGTTGGGCAGTGCGCTGGCCTTCGCTGGCGCGTCGGTGATGAGTCGCATCGGCTTTCTGCACGCCACCGCAGCGGGGACGCCCATCCATTGGCTTGATTCCACCATCGTTCGCGTCGCGGCTGGCGTGGCGCTCTGCTTAGTTGTCTTTGCCGTCGCGGGCTGGTTCGCACGGGTGTGGCGCGATGGGCCTGGGAGTTGGAGCCAAGCCATGCCGTGGCTGGCGCTCAACGCGGTGCTGGGTCCGGTGATCGGCCTGTGTTGTTACCAATGGGCGCTCAGCACGGCTACCGCCGCCGAAGTCCACGCGATCGTCGCGATTCTGCCGGTGTTGGTGCTGATCACCACCTGGATGCTCGGCGAGGAACGTCCAAGTCCGCTGAAGCTGGTCGGCACGGTCTGCGCCGTGGCCGGCGTCATCGGCTTGGGCCTGTCGCGCGTGTGATCATCGCGCGCGTGATGGTGACGTTCCTGGCGCTCAGGGCGCCGTGAACTGCACCCAGTCGAGATTCATCAGTCCACCTTTGCCCGGATTGACGAACACCGCGTAGACCTCCACGCGTTGTTTCACCGCCGTGGGCGTCAGTGGTGCGGACGGTTCGATGAACTTGTCCCACCCGCCGGTGTTGGGTACGTCGAGCGTGGCGATGACGTCACCGTTTAGTGAACCGACGCGGAACTCAATCTTTCCGCCGACGTTGCCGGAACTGGCGCGGGCGGTGATGCCGCCGACGTCAGCGAGGTTGATGTTGGTGAAGCGCACGTGGTGGGCGTGATCGATCGAGCCGATGACGTTGCCCATCTTTTTTGGTCCCTGCACGTCCGCGTGTTCCGCTTCGAGTCGACGGGCACGTAGCGTCACGCTGGCCTTGCCGCTGAGCGAGCCGGCGGGTGCACGGCCGGCATCGGCGTAATTCGCTTCGAGCACCAAGAGCCCAGCCTTGTCGTCCTTGGGCGCGGTGATCTCGCCGGTGAGGCCACGGCTCAGCGCCGGACCGCCCTTGCCCTTCTCCAGGCCAAAGACCCAGCGCAGCATGATGGTGACTTCGTCGGTCGAATGTTGCGGATGCGGCAGCATGGGGATTTCGCCCCACACTTTGGTACTGCCGTTACGCACGCGCTGCACGCTGACATCGAGTGCCCCAGGCTGGCCGCGGTATTTGTTGGCGATGTCGAGGTACGACGGCCCAATGATCTTGAACTCGACCGCGTGGCAGTTGAAGCAGTCAGAGGATTTCATCAGCGCAAAGCCGGGATCGGTCGCGGGGCCTTTGCCATCAGCGCTGAGACTGGTGCTGCTGACCAGCGTACGCGTGGCGAACTCACCGGCCTTGTCGGCGGAGCTGCCGTCTTCCTGGTCCGTCACGGCGACGGTGTAGGCCACGGTTTTCCCTGGCGTGAAAAAATCACCGTCCAGTGGTGCGGTGAAGGTCACCGTCGGTGCGCTGTTGCCCACCAGCACCGCTACGCTGGCGCTGCGACTCGCACCCTTGGCGTCGGTGACGGTGAGTTCAGCCTGGTAATTACCGGGTTCCGCGATGGTGATCGTCGCATCAGCAGTGGTCGCCACGACTTTGCCACTGGGCTGGAGTTTCCACGCGTAGCTCAGCGCATCGCCTTCGTGGTCCTTCGATCCTGCGGCGGACAGTTTCACCGTCAGCGGTTCGCGTCCCGACGACGGCGTCGCCTTGGCCATCACCACCGGTGGCAGATTACCGCGCACGTAACTGATCTTCACCAGCTTGGCGTCGCGGTTGGCGCCCCAGGTCTCGCCGTAGTCGAGCATATACAGCACGCCATCGGCGCCGAACACCGCATCGACCGGACGCTGGATGAGCGTCGCGCCGTTGGCGAGGGCCGGCTTCAGTTTCTCTATCTGTTCGGCGCTATTGCCGGTGACCACCGCGCCGGTGAAGGGTTCGATGCGCTGGAAATTGGCGCCGTTGTCCATGCGCGCCCAGCGGATGGTTGGCCGCTGCCAATCCCAGAACAGCAGGCAGCCATCGAAGTCCTGGGGGAAGCCGTTGGTTTTTTCGAATTCCGGACGGAAGTGAAAGACCGGACCAGCGCACGCGGTACGACCGCCTTCGCCCATCTCGGGGAACTCGCGCGGATTGCGGTAGGGCCACCAGATCATCGCCGGTTGTGCCGCCGGCAGTTCACGCAGGCCAGTGTTGTTCGGTCCTTCGTTGATCGGTTTCAGTGGATCGAAGGCCGCGCCGACTTGTTTGGTCTCGTAGTTGTAATCGTGGTAGGCGAAGTTGTTGCCGACGAAATAGGGCCAGCCGAAATTACCGGCTTTCTTCGCCTGATTGATCTCATCGTAGCCACGTGATCCGCGTGGGCCGTCATCACCGGCGTCGGGACCGACCTCGCCCCAGTAGACGATGCTGGTCTTCTGATCGACTGACATGCGCCAGGGATTGCGGCAGCCCATCACATAGATTTCGGGCCGCGTTTTTTCTGTGCCGGGTGGGAACAGATTACCGGCGGGGATTTCGTAGGTGCCGTCGGCCTTGGGGCGGATGCGCAGGATCTTGCCACTGAGGTGGTTGGTGTTGGCTGCGGATTTCTGCGCATCCCAGGGGGATTTATCGGCGCGCTCATCGATCGGCGCGTAGCCCTGCGAATCGCCGTGCGGATGGGTGTTGTCGCCGGTGGAGATATAAAGCAGGCCATCGGGCCCGAACTCCACCGTGCCGGCGTGGTGGCAACATTCCTTGCGCTGTTCTTCGAAGGCCAGCATTACCTTGGCGCTGCTGAGGTCGAGTTTGTCGCCGACCATAGTGTAACGCACTAGGTGCTGCCCTGGGAACTCTTTGGGCGATTGCAGGCAGTAGATCCAACTGTTTTTGGCGAACGCCGGATCGAGCGCGAAGCCGAGGAAGCCGTTCTCCTGGCCGGTCCACACCTCGACTTGTCCGGCTTCCACCGTCTGTTTGGTGTCGGGGTGGTAGATGCGCAGCTTGCCGCTGTACTCGTTGAAGAAGATGCGCCCATCCGGGGCGACCTCCAACTCCATCGGTTGCGGCATGCCTTCGAGCAGCGTCTCGACCTGAAAGCGGTAGTCGGGCGGCGCCTCTGCCGCGCCCAGGGCGGTCCACGTGCTAGCGATCAGCAGGGTGGTCGTGGTAAGCGTACGCATGCGCATGGCAGACTTCTCCAGGGACGAAACGCGCGCAGGTTAGGCTGGTGACGAATGGGTTCCAATCCCCGTTCTGCATGTCGATTCCCGAGGTTGCGGGCGGCGGAATGGTGTCGTGGCGCGTTGACACGATTTTACTCAGGCCGTCGACCTGAACGCGGACCGCCTCTGGCTTGCATAGCGAGCGATGGAATCACAACCGTGGCTATGAAGACCAATCACCGTCAACCTGTGGTAGCGGCTGCGATCCTGTGGGCGATGTCGCTGGTAGTTTCGTCGTGGGCTGCGGAGGGGGATCCGGGCAAGCCAACACCGCAGCAGGAATTCGCGCGGGTGTTGATGGCTGATTACCGGGGCGCAAATCCGGAGAGCACGGTGGCCTCCAGGAAGGAGGCACTCGCCGCAGTGATCGATGCGACGTCCGTGGTGGTGGAGGTGTTGTCCTGGCCGGACCGCTTCAGCGTCGGAGTCCCAGGGTTGGAGAGCTCGCGGTTCGATGACGGTGATCGCGGCTTCGTCTGGCAGATGTCCGCAGAACAGGTGCGTGTGCTGGTTTTGGAGCGGTTGAAGAAGAAGGATCGACTGACCGTGAACTTGCCTCAGCCGTGGAGGCGATGGACCGTCAAGCGATCACGCTGTGGGCCGGTGGACTCGGATTCTCACAGGTCGGTTTCGAGTAGCGCAGGATCGCCCGCGGGCGATTCGAATCAGCCGATTAAAACGACACAGCCCGCTGGAAACCAGCGGGCTGTGTTGGGAACCAGAGGTTCTCTAACGCTTAGCGATTGTATCCGCCGCCGCCGCCGCCGCCGTCGCGACCGCCGCCGTATCCGCCGCCGCCGCCGCCGCCGGTGCGGGGCGCTTTGGCACGGTCTTCAGCAGGACGAACGGTGATGTTGCGACCGTCGCATGCGGTGCCGTTGAGCGCCTGCACGGCCTTCTGGCCGGCCGCTTCATCGGTCATGGTGACGAAGCCGAAACCACGGCTCTTGCCGGTGTCGCGGTCGTTCACGATCTTGGCACGTTCGACGTTGCCATGGGTTGCGAAGAGGGCCGACAGACTGGCATCAGTCATCGACCAGGGAAGATTGCCTACGTAGAGTTCCAACGGAATAACCTCGGGATGGACGCACGAGGCGTCCTCTGTTGACATCTTGCGACGTCGGGATGGCGCTGCCCGCGCCTGGGGGCTGCCCGCGGAAGGCGGGCAGCGGGCGGGAACCTACTGATCCGTCGTTTGAAAAGCCAGGGAATTACCCGATTTCAAGCGGCCGCGAGCCTCCGCGGCATCCTGGGCTCACAAACCGGCATCGAGATCGCTGTCGCTGTCCACCGCCAGCGTCACTGGCTCACCAGCCGGTGGCCAGGGGGCGGCCAGCAGCTCGGCGAGTCGTGGCCGTAGGTCGTCATAGGCCGGCAAGGTATCCCAGCGGCTGAGGCGGCGGGCGCCGTCGGCGCTCACCGCCGCCAACATCCAGCCGTCGCCGTCACGGCAGACCACCAGTTCACGTCGTATGCCCTCAGCGGCGGTGATGGCGCGCCAGCGCACCGGTTCACCGGCGAACCGTTCGAGTACCGCTGCGCCGCCGCCAGGAACGACGATGCGGTCACGGCGAAAGGCCGAGGCGCGATTCAGCGCGGCATTGCGGCCGTCGCGCCGCACGACGTACAACGCGGCGATCTCCGCATCGCGTTCGGCGCTGCGGCCCAGATCTTGCAGCACGCGGATGCGGTAGGTGCGTGCCGAGACCTGTTCCGGTCTGGCGACCAGCACCGCAGCAAAGTGGTCGAGCGCCTCGTCCAGCCGTCCCAGGTAACGGCAGGCGCGGCCCAGGAAGAAACGGGCCTCGACGAAGGACGGATCAAGCTCCACCGCGCGCGCAAAAGCCGCACGGGCGTTGTCATGGCGACGTTCCTTAAGCGCCAAGCAGCCGCTGAGAAAGCGCCCACGGGGATCATCCGGTCGCAGCGTAACGGCCTGCTCCAGCGCTGAGGCAGCCGTACCGCCATCACCTTGCATCAGCGCCGCCTCGGCTAGGTCGGTCCAGGCGGTGGCGTCGTTGGCGTCGGCAGACACGCGCGTCAATGCGTCCTCCTGGCGTTGACGCCAATGCGCAGCGCCGTCGCTCTTGTCGCTGTCGTGGGTGGTTCCGCCGGAACCGCCGCTCTCGCCGCCGGCGAGCAGCGCAGCGAGCAGCATCAGGGCGAGGGCTTTTTTACCCATAATTTCCGCATCTCCGCATCGCTGAGGATGTAGCCGCAGTCTTCGCACACCATGTCGCCGATGGCGAGGACCTCATCACATTCAGGACACACCCAGGTCTCGCCCCAGGCGAAGCGCTCGGATGCCAAGCCGGCGATGCCGTCGCGGCGGATGATCTCCTTCGCCGTCACCGGACGCGCGCGATTGAGCGCGGCGGGATCGGGTGGCGCCACCGAGCCGTTGGCCATCCAGTCGCCGAGCCTGCGCCAAGCGCCGGTCTGTCCGGTGCGGGCCTGTTCTTGTGCTGCCAGCAAAGTCGCATGCGCCTCGCCAGGCGCGCGGTGGAACTGGTGGTCGTAGGCCGCGGCGCCAGCGCTGATGAGCAGTTCCTGGACCGACACTTTTGCACCTTCCTTGTAGACCAACGCCAACAGCCGACCGTCGTCGTCGACGCGGAAGCTGGTGCCGGGACCGACCAAGCGGATGCGGGTACCGGCGGTCAGGCGGGTGGACAACAACGCCTGCGCCACCGCGCCGGCCTGCTTCCACGGCTGGCCGAGCGCGGGTTGCGGGCCTTCGGGCGCGCGCACGTAGCCCAGACGGATGACCAGCGGCAGTTCACCGGCGCCGAGGCGCGCAATGACCTGGATGCTGTTGCCGCTGAGCGCCTGGATGACGGTGGCGTCGCCTTCGACGGCCGGCAATCCGCAGAAGAGCGCGATGAGCAGGAGGAGTGAGCGCATGGTCGCCAGCATGCAACGATCACCTGCCGGTGCGAGGTGTCTCCCCTGCGCAATCTACCTGCAACCATGGACGAAGATGTCGGCGCCAACGACAGCATGAAAACGGCATGAAGCTGCTCACCGCGAATCCCGCCTACAACGAACCATCGTCGTACCAGCGATCGCTGAGCAGCGGCCCGCTTTGCGCGCCATGTGCCAGCGGCACGCCACAGTGCTCGGCGTATTCAGCGACAAAACGTTCAAACAACGCGTCGAGCCCCAGGCCGTGGCGGTTGGTGTAGGTGCGGAAGGTCAGCACGCCCTCGGGCACCAACGCCAGCAGTCGGCGTCCGACCACGTTGCCGTCGGGCTCGGTCGCCCAGATGATGACCTTGTCGATGTCGATGGCGTTCGACACCGCACTCCAGGCGTTGATACCACGCAGCGACAGGCACGAGGCGAAACCGTATTCGCCCATGAACAACATCTCGATCGGATCACACTCCACCGCGAGGGTGATCTTGCCGGCGAAGTCGGAGTCCGGTGTCTGTTCGGCGATGCGCACACGCTCAAGGTTCATCGCCACTTCGGCGAGGACCTCTGCTGCGATGCGGGGCGGAGCATCGTCACCTGGTGTTACTTCCGTCGGAGTCGAGAGCTCGGCATGCAGCGTGGCGAGTTCGTCATAGCTACCGCTGGCGATCTTGCTGACCCCCGCTTGTTCAAGCAGGCCACGTGCCTGCGCCAAGTCAGCGGCGATGCGGCGACGTTTCTCCGCCTGCGCATCTTTCGCCCGGTAGGTGTAGTCACGGGTGAACGGTGCGCGCCAGCGTTCCACGTGCACCTGCGGCTGCGCGGCTCGGACGCGTTCGGCCCAGGCGAGTACCTCCGGCTCAGTGCGCAGCCAGTCAGGTGGTCGCTTCAGCAGACGATCTTCCACCAAGCGTTTCAGCCAGCGGGTATTGTTCGGCAGGTGCGCGATGGCGGGGAACCACAGGAATACCGGCAGGATTGTCGGCTCGACGGTGGTGAGGTCGACCTCACGACCGAGGATGTCGCACAACCGTTCGCGGTAACAGTCCATGCGGGTGTGCTCGACCGCTTCGACTGCGATCCGCACCGCTTCTGCCCGCAAGGCATCACGCAGGCGTTTGCCGAGATCCTTGCGCTCATGGCGCAGCAGATCGCGAACCTCTGGCGTCAGGCCAACGTCGCTGCCACCCGCGACTGCGCTGTGGTACGTGGGGTCGGCCCAGATGTTCAGCCGCTGGCGCAGCGCGGCGATACGCCGTTCCAGCATGGGTCGGCGGGTCGCTTCGCTGGTGACCACCTTCAGTTTCAAAGCCAGCAGTTCCGCGCGGGCGGTATCGGCACGGGTGGTGAAGTCGGTGAGCGGTGCCAAGTGCGGCGTGACGGCGAAGCGCTGGCCCAGTCCGACGACCAGATCGTGGAGCGTGATCAACTCCGCATCGGTGATCAGTCCCGCGATCGCGGTGGGCAATGATGCACGTGGCACATCCAACAAGTTGAGGCGCGTCAGGAACGCGGTCGCCTCCGCACCGCCGCGGAACAGGTGGCTGAGTTGGAACGCTCCTTCGAGAAACCGCTCCGCGGCCGCAGTGGAATGCGCGTCGTCACCGCTGTGGTCGATGATGAACAACATGAAGTCCCACACCGGCGCGTAACGGATCTCGCCTGCCTGATCACTCTGCTCGCGGCGCAGCACGGTGTTGGCCGCCCAGCGGAGCGCTTCCAGCAGCACGTGCCGACGGGCACGGCGTTTGTCGCGGAACATGATCGCCAGCAACGCCCGTGCGCGTCGTGACCCGTGACGTGGAGGTGCCCGCAGCGCGCGCTCCAAACCGGTGCGGACGTGGCTGGCCTGGGCGATGGCGCCGAGCACTTCCATCTGCTCGATGCGAATGTGGGCTCGGTTGATCGGTTCACGTGCCAAGCATTCGAACAAGGCGATGGTCGCTTGGGCGGTGAATTCAGGGCGTTCCTCGATCAGCGTGCGGAAAAAACCGAAGGCGTAGTTGGTGGCGTGTGCGATATTGGCGATGGCCACGTCGACCAGCTCTTCATCGATCAACTCGCCGCGTTTATCCAGCAGGCGCCCCAGGAACTGGTAGGCGGGATACGCGGCGGCGGCGAAGCCGACCAGCAGCGACTCAACGATTTCCTTATCCACCTGCGCCAGCGCTTCGCCCTGGAAGCCGTAGAACGCCGCTTCGACGCCAGCCTGGTGGTGGCGACGCATCAGCGCGGCGAAGCGTGGCCGCAGCGCGGGCAGCCGTGCCGGTTCGACGTCCATCAGGTGGCGCAGAATGGTGAACAAGGTTCCTGGTTCGGTCAGCGCTACGGCATCGAGCCGCCCGAGCAGTGCATCGGTGAAGTGCTGCGCAGCGGCCTGGCTGGCGCCGCCGAGCAGTTCCCACGCGGCTTTGCGCGTCGCGTCATCGTTGGTGGTCGACAGATGACGTGCGACCGCCGCCACCAGCTCCGACGTGAGCAAGTCCGCCTCATCGCGCGCCGTCTGGCTCGCCCCGGCGAGGGCCTCCGCCGGATGTTCGTCGAACGCCCGCACTGCCAGGGTGATCAGCAATTCGCGCTGTGCTGGCCAGAGTTTCGCCAGGCTCAACATCACCACGGCGTGATCACGCGGTTGGTCATGCCGCCGCGCATCGAGCCACGGGATATCCTCCGGCGTGAGGAACTCCGCTTCGTACATCGCCGCTGCTTCGAGCACGCCCCAGGCGCCTTCGGTATCGTCGGCGTAGTGGGTCTTTGCGGCGCTAATCCAGCGTGCATCGATGAGGCGGTGGTATTCGTGGAGCTGATAACCGGCCGCGCGTAGCGACGGGCCGGGATGGTGCGTCAGATGGACGAGGCACGCATCCACCAAGGGTTCTCGTCGAGCCGGATCCCGCGCCGCGAGCATGATGAGCAGCGCCGCGTGGCTGCCTGGACTCTCGGCTGCGTGCACGGTCGCGATGGCCACGGCATCGTCATCGATCAGCGTCGGGTCGCCGCGACCGACGTCATGCAAGCGGTTCCAGGCGCGTTGACCGTGCAGGGCGAACCAGGCCTCCAGGTGTTCGACCGGCGGCTGATGGCGCTCACCCAGGCGTGCGAGCAACCGGCGATGGTCAGGCATAGGTTTGGTACGTGCAGCCGTGGTGGTGGCGGTGAATGGTGTGGGAACCTAGCAGGCTGCTGAAAAACACACTGCTAGCGCTCGTCCTCCAACGCTTCGGGATCGGCCGGCTTCGGTATCCGTGCGCGGACCTTATCGACGAACAGTTGGTCGCGTTTGGCTTCGATCGGCAACAGCAGGACAAACACGTCGTCCGCGGTGGTGATGGTGAGCATGCTGTCGTCGAGCCAGGATTTTCCCGGGACGAAGTCAACCTCGGTGATGTCGCTGAACGCCGCGCGTTTGAGCGTGATCTGGCCATCGTCCAGGTGGTCGCCCCAGGAATACACCGCCAGGTTGGTCAGCAGGTTGCCATCGTTGTCCGGCCGCAGCACATCGCTGCTATAGAATAGCTCGATGGTTTCTTCGGGAGGCAGTTTAGCCATTTTCACCACGTGTTCGCGGTACGATGAGCGCAGCTCCGTTCCCAGGCTCACCTTGGTGTCACCGCCGAGCGCGTCGATGAGGGCCACGCCGCCGACCACCGCTACGAGAACGAGTATACCGATAGTGATGCCGATCCATTTGAGGACACGCATGGGCAATCCTTGCGACGAGTTCGGTGGTGATCCGACGGCGATGGAGACGGCGCTGA